>JAPLCG010000099.1 GCA_026392385.1 Solirubrobacterales bacterium | reverse complement strand
TCTCACACTCAGCGAGAACCGCATACTCAACCTCGGGTTCGGCGCCACTAAATGCTTGCTCAAGCGTTAGGTCAACGCCAACGGCAAGGTCCCCGCCCTGTCCCGGCCCTCCCTGCTGACCGCCACCAAAGAACGCCGAGAATAGATCGCCAAAGTTTGCGAAACCATCAAATCCGGGAGACCATCCCTGACCGCTTAATCCATCAGCTCCATATCGGTCGTAAACACCGCGTCGCTCCGAATCCGAGAGCACCTCATAGGCCTCTGCAAGCTCTTTGAACTGCTCCTCTGCTGCCGGATCGGGGTTGACATCGGGATGGAACTCGCGTGCGAGCCTCCGAAAGGCCCGACGAATTTCCTGCTCATCAGCGCCGCGCTCAATTTCGAGCACCTCGTAATAATCGCGTGGCATCAGATCCTCAATTGGTGTCGTAGACATCTTCGACGTAGCGAGAGAGCTCAACAGAGGCTGCTCTTACTGCCCCAATAGCGCGACCGTAATCCATCCGAACCGGCCCCAACACCGAAACTGTTCCCACAGAACGACGGGCTGGCCCATAACCAGCTGCTACAACGGCGAGCGAACGCATCGCGGGAGTCGCATTTTCCTGACCGATCCTGACCATCACATCCGGTTCAGGCAGCGCAACCCGGAGCGCATCAAGTAACTCGACTCGTTCCTCGAGCATTGCTACTACCGTTGCCATCTCGGAAGCATCCGCAGAATGATGCCTGGCGACCATTCGCGCCGCCCCGTCGACATAAACCTCGTCATCGCTGGAGTGCGACAGATCGGTGAACGCGGGAGCAACAAGATCGAGGAATTCCTGTTCGCGAGCATCAAGCGAATCGTCCTCAAGCCGCTTGCGGATCATCCTCGCACCGAGCCCCGTTCCGATCAATCGCTCATTGAGGAAACTTGATGCCCATGCGATCAGGCCTGGATCAACGGTTGAATCGAGCGTAAGAACTCGTTTACTAACACCCCCCGTAGATGTGATGACCACGACGATCAAAACATGCGGCTGAAGCGCAAGCACCTCGACTCTTCGGACGGTGGATCGTTCAATTGGTGGCGCGGTAATGATCGCCAGCAGTTCAGTTGCTTGCGAAAGTTGCTCTGTCGCGGGAGGTGTGCGGATGGTCGAGGAGTCCTTGCTGCTCAAGAGCGGAGAGTTCGGAACGGATCGTTGAAGGCCCCCAGGAGAGCTGTTCGGAGAGAGCCTTAGAGCCGACAGGTGCACCGTCGTCGAGTGTCCGTTCGACGACAAGGCGCAGCACAAGTTCTTGGCGCGGACTAAGCATCACGTGCAGGATACGAGCCTCAACAGCCCGACGGCGCTATCGCGCTCAGCTGCCGCTGTCGCCATCGCCCAGCTCAAGCACGGCAAGGAATGCCTCTTGGGGTATTTCAACCCTGCCTACCTGCTTCATCCGACGCTTGCCCTCCTTCTGTTTCTTGAGCAACTTGCGTTTCCGTGAAATATCTCCGCCGTAGCACTTCTCCGTTACGTCCTTGCGGAAGGCTTTGACAGTCTCGCGCGCGATGATTTTCGCGCCGAGCGCCGCCTGAATTGGAACATCGAACTGCTGGCGCGGAATTCGCTCCGAGAGACGTTCGGCCAGAACCCGACCAGCCTCATATGCCTTGTCACGATGGACGATCATCGAAAGTGCGTCTACTGGATCACCGGCAAGCAGGATGTCGAGTTTGACGAGATCAGCAACTCGCATGTCAGAGATCTCATAGTCAAGCGATGCGTAGCCACGGGTCCGTGATTTCAGCTGATCAAAGAAGTCAAGGACGATCTCGACGAGCGGCAGGTCGTAACTAAGTTGCACGCGCTCAGCTGACAGGAAGTGCATGCCGTTGTGAGTTCCGCGCCGCTCCTGGCAGAGTTCCATTATCGCCCCGATGTGCTCCTTCGGCGCAACAATTGAGGCACTGATGCAGGGTTCACGAATCTCTTCAATTGCTCCCGGGTCTGGCATCTCAGCTGGGTTGTGGACGGCAAGCTCCTTACCGGTACGGAGCGTTACAGCGAACTCAACAGATGGCATAGTCGCAATCAGATCAAGGTCGTATTCACGTTCGAGCCGTTCACGGACGATGTCCATATGCAGGAGGCCTAGGAATCCACATCGGAAACCAAAGCCGAGCGCGTCGGATGTTTCTGGCTCCCATGAGAGGGCCGCATCGTTGAGCGAAAGCTTCTCTAGTGCATCGCGGAGGCTCGGATAGTCATCGCTATCGGTCGGGAAGAGTCCGCAGAAGACCATTGGCTTTACCTCTCGATAGCCGGGAAGCGGCTCCTCGGCAGGGCGCGAGAGCGTCGTGAGTGTGTCTCCTACACGGAGAAGATTGACATCCTTGATCCCAGTGATGACATAACCAACTTCACCGGTAGACAGGCCATCAAGCTTCGTCATCGCTGGTGTGAAAACACCGATCTCATCGATGTCAGCGCGCGTACCGGCCTGCATCGCCAGAATCGGCTCACCCTGTTTGAGCACCCCATCTACGACTCTCACATAGGCAATTACGCCGCGGTATTGATCGAACTCTGAGTCGAAAATCAGTGCCCTCGCAGGAGCGTCGACGTCACCCTTCGGCGGCGGCACACGCTCAACAAGCTCCTCTAGAACCTCGGTAATCCCCTCGCCGGTCTTGGCGCTCAATCTGCGGACACCATCGGGCGACTCGCCAAGCAGTTCGCTCACCTCGATCGCCACACGCTCAGGCTCAGCGCCAGGTAGATCGATCTTGTTTAAGCATGGGATCAATTCAAGCCCGGAATCAACAGCTAGATAGGTATTTGCCACCGTCTGCGCCTCGACACCCTGCGAAGCATCAACTACAAGCAGAGCTCCTTCGCAGGCTGCGAGTGACCGTGACACCTCGTAGGTGAAGTCAACATGGCCAGGAGTGTCAATCAGGAACAGCGTGTATATCTCCCCATCCTTTGACTCAAACAGCACGCGAACGGCTTGCGCCTTGATCGTAATTCCACGTTCGCGTTCTAGGTCCATCGAGTCAAGTAGCTGCGCTCGCATGTCCCTTTGGCTGACGGTGCGCGTTACTTCGAGGATTCGATCGGCCAGCGTCGACTTGCCGTGATCAATGTGGGCAATGATCGAAAAATTTCGTATGTGTGCCTGGTCAGCCAATTGGAATCACTGCGCAGCCTAGGGGCAAGTGAGCCGGAGCCCTGATCTCAGAGAAGATCTGGAGCCAGCGATGTTCGCTGGTCGGTACCAAATAAGGGCAGCGGAGGAGAGATTTCCGAGAGGCGCGAAGCGACGCGAGCACCGATCCGATCGGACAGCGATTCCTCGCGACTTGCCGTTTCACTGTCGCCACCCGGCAATGGCAGGTTGGTCGTGTAAACCACTGAGCGTTTTGCCTCATAGCGACCGTCGATCAACAGGAAAATCTGCTCCGATGCCCAATCACTGGGTCGCTCGGCGCCGAGGTCATCAAGTTGAAGCAGATCAACCTCGATTAGGCGGTCGAGAAAGGCTCCGTATCCATCGCCAAAATCATCCTGATAAGTGTCTCGAATGGCCGCCAGCAACCGCGGGAATGAGTAGACAGCAACCGTCTTACCGGCATTCATCGCAGCGCGAGAGATCAGATAGGCGAGCATTGTCTTTCCGGTACCAGGATCACCATGGAAACCCAACCCATTTCCGGCATCAAGCTGCGATTCGACGGCCTCGCAGTAACGGCGCACGGCTCGCACCTGAGCTGGAGCGCGCGTCGCGAGCTCCTCAACCTCCGGACTCTCGAATGAAATGTGGCGGTACCGCTCGGGAATCTCCCTCGTTAGTGCCTTTGTACGTTGTGCGGCCAAACGCTGCGGCCGGCAACGACAAGGCGTAGCAGTTCGCGTCGCGTCGTCAACAACCCAACCATCACCAGTGCACTCGTCATATGGGCATGGCCCATCGGCATCGGGGAGCCGATCGAACAAAGCCTCACGCAGCGGAGTCACCTCTCGCATAACCGGCTTACCTTCACTTGGAGTTTCTTCGGCCACGACGCCAGCCTAGCCACGCATGCGGCTGGCTGACTGGGTTTGATCCCGCATAGAGCGACAGTTGAATCGATCCCCTCAATTACTGCTAGCCGTTGCGACCACGGACCGTAGTGACTATTCGATCGACAATTGTTCGCGCTTCAGCGACGCGGAGGGAAAGCACCGTGAGTACGAAAACAACTCCGCCCGCTATCAGCGCTACGCCAACCTCAACAAGTTGAGCGATGAAGCTGACACCAAGCGGGGCCTCAAGTAACGACCAAACGAGGTACGAAACGCCCGCCGTTAGAGCCGAAGCCACTCCGATCCGCAGGAAGGCTGAAAACAGTGATCCAATCTCGATCCCACCTAACTCGCGGCGAAGGAACCAGAGCTGGCCGAATGTCATGCCGATACTTGCTACCGCTGTACCGATAACTGGTCCGGCGATTCCAAGTGGTTTGTAGAGCGCAAAGCTGAGTGCAGTGTTCAGCGCGAGATTTGCGAATGCCAATCCCGTTGGCACCCACGCTCGACGAATGGCGAAGAATGTCCGGGTCAGAAGTAAATTGACGCCGGCAAACGGGAGGCTCAAGGAAAACCAGACGAGTGCGGTGGCGACGAGCTGGGTGGACGAACTTCCGAACGCTCCGCGCTGATAGACGAGCCGGACAATCGGCTCCGCCAGCGCAGCCATAATTGTTGCTGCTGGCATCAGGAAAAGCAGGATCGTTCGCACACCCTGCGCTTGAAGTTTTCGTAACCCATCCGTGTCACGCCTGGCGACAAGGCGACCAAGCGCCGGGAATAGAACTGTCGCGACCGCTACCGAAAAGATGCCCTGCGGCAACATGTAAATCCTGAAGGCAGCGTCAATTGCCCGCGGCGCTTCAGCCGAGATCATCGAGCCAACCGAGCTATTGATCAGCAGATCAATGTTGATCACACCGAGCCCGACCATCACCGGCACCATCAGCCGGAAGACTTGGGTCACATGTGGATCGCGCCAGTTGAAGGCAAACTCAAAGCGGAAGCCAACCCTCGGCAGTACGGGAATCGCCATTGCGAGCTGAACGAAGGTTGCGATTAACACTCCAATCGCATAGGCGTAAATCTCGTTAACGCCGCTGAACTGAGGACGCAACAGTACGAGCGCGGCGATGATCACCAAGTTCCAGACGACCGGCGCAATCGCAGGAATCGCGAAATGGTCACGAGCATTGAGAATCCCGACAACTAGTCCGTTGAGGCCCAACAGAATCAGTATTGGGAACAGCACCTGAGACAGGCCGATCGTCAAATCCGTCAGCTGCGGGGTGAACCCTTTGCCGATGAACAGCGGCATGATCACTCCCGCAAAGAGGATGAATAGCGCCGTCAGCGCGCTGAGGCCGATCAGGATCAGCAGCGCGAGCGTTGACGCCAGCTTGAACGCCTCGCGCTTGCGTCCCTTCTCAAGCAGTTCCGTGAAGACCGGCACGAATGCCGCTGACAGAGCCGCATCAGCAACCAGGGCTCTGATCAGGTTGGGGATCTGAAAGGCAAGCGTAAACGCCGAAAAGGGCCCACTTGTGCCGAAATAGCTCGATGCAACGACCTCCCTCGCAAGGCCTGCCGCGCGCGACAACGACGTCGCCACAGCAAAGATTGCCGTGTTCCGAGCGACCCTCGGCCGCTGTGGTTTGCTCTCAGCAGCTATCTCGCCATGCACAGGTGCGCTATCGTACGCGCAGTCGCGGCCCTGTCCGTTCGACAAACACACAAATGGCCAACATCGAGTCACAACGAAAGCGCAATAAGCGCTCAGAGCGAGAGCGTCTTGAGAACCGTCGGCTTACGTCGAAGGTCAAGACCTACTTCCGTCGGCTCGAAACAGCTGTTGCCGATGGTGATGCTTCAGCAGCAGATGCTGATCATCTTGAACTGATCAGCGCGATTGACCGAGCAGTTGGCCGTGGGGCACTGCACGCCAACACTGGTTCAAGGCGAAAGGCTCGCGCAGCTCGCACTCGCAACAGCCTTAGCGCCAGCTAAGTAACCACCAGCAGCCCTGCTCCTCACTTCGCGTCTCACTCCGAGACGCTCTCCAGCAGCCGAGCCACCGCCGTTGAGTCGCTCATCGGTAGCGCTCCGCCCCTCGTAGCAACCTCAAGGTCTGCAAACGCTACGAGTGACTCTTTCAGCGATGCGACGTCTGTGCGTTGAATTTCACGCATGAACGCTTCCGCTGCCTTCGGCGGCATCCGCAGCGAAGAGCGAACTTCCGAAGGCCTCTCGCCAGCGTCGAGCCTCTCGGCCGCCGCAATCGCTTCGCGGAGCCGTCGTGCCCCCAACCCAATCAGGGCCCCGGCACGCTCGCCTTGGTGCTCAAGCTCGAGCCAAACCTTCACGGACCTGCGACCCTGCCCGGCAACGATTGCATCGGCGAACGTCCACACCCTGCGCTCCGACGAACCTGCCGCAAGCTCTGCGACAATGTCTGAATCGACCGAGGCACCGGGCTCCAGTGCCAACGCGATCTTTTCGAGCTCGCGCCGAAGCCGTTGCTGCCTGTCACCGACAATTGCCACGAGTAGTTTCGCAGCGGTCGGGTCGAGCTTGATCCCTAGCTCTCCAGCTTGACCAATCGCCCACTCACCGAGTTTCCAAGGTTTGACTCCAGCTTCCTCGCTAACAGCGCCCCCGGCAGCTACGACGGCTTTGGTGAGCCCGTCTGGGATTGTGTTGCGCCCCTCCTCCTTGGCGAACAGGGCAAGCGTAGTTTCAGGTGGCATATCTTCAAGAATCGCCTTGAGGGGATCGAGCTCGCTGCTCTTCCAACGTTCCGCCCCGTCAACAATCACAAATCGGCGACCGGTGGACAGACTCATCGCGGATAGCGCCGCGACCGTCTGCTCGACCGTAGCCCGCTCGCCTTCGAGGATTTCGATTCCCCCTTCGCCGCTTTCTAACTCGGCAACACTCCTCAAACGGCTGCGTCGTTCTGCAATTCGGCCGTGATCATTGCCATGAATCAAATATGCGGATTTGAAGGACGCCATTCGAGTGGTGACTCTAGAGGCGGCCTCGGCTAAGCCTCTCGAACTCGACTTCGCCTGAGCGAGCGCGCACGACCACCGTCCCATCACGATCGGTTCTAAGTAGATCGGTAACTGCCGAGAGGCTCTCGAGCGTTGACCTGACCGGGTGCCCATAGGGATTCCCTTCGCCGACTTCAATGACTGCCAGTCGCGGCCTTACCGTCGAAAGTAATTCATTTAGACCCGGATCAGCGCTCCCATGGTGAGCAACCTTCAGAACATCCACCTGTTGCAGACCGATTGGAAGAAGCGTCGGTGACTCGGCATCCGCCGTCAACAGAACACGGAGCCGCCCTACGTCAGCGACAGCGACAACACTCCGATCGTTGACCGCATTTGGGTCGGAGCTAGCTGCCGAATCCTGCGGCGCAACAATCGTCAAGCTTGGGGCAGGCACCGAACCAATGATCATGGTTTCAGCCGCGGCAAATGTTGAGCCAGTCAGGCTAGACGTATGGCTGAGTTGCACGGATGCAATGCTAATTTCCTCGCTTAAAAAGCCTGTG
>JAPLCG010000026.1 GCA_026392385.1 Solirubrobacterales bacterium | reverse complement strand
GGTTGAATTGGAAGGTGTAGGTCAGCCTCATCAGCGGTTCGTGTCCGCCGCGGGTCAATTACGACAACGCGACCTCCTCGCGCCCGAAGCGCTCGCAGCCGGCCACGGAAGTCGGGCACGGTCATCATGCTGCCATTTGATGCGAGTGGGTTGGCTCCGAGGATCACGATCAGATCGCTGCGGTCAATGTCTGGGACTGCAACTGAGAGCGGCGACCCGTACATCAGTCCGCTGGCAAGCTGCTTGGGCAGTTGGTCGAGTGAACTGGCGGAGAACAAACTCCGCGAACCAAGCGACTTGATCAGCACACGGTTGTAAAGCAGTGACGAGAGATTGTGAGCGTTGGGGTTTCCGGCGTAGATGCCAACTGCATTGCGATCCTCCGCAAGGATCGGTCCGAGCCCTTCAGCTACACGCTCAAAGGCCTGATCCCATGTTGCCGGCTTCAACTCGCCGCTGCTATCGCGGACCATCGGCGTCGTGAGCCGGTCAGGGTCTTCGATCAGCTTGCCGAACGAGGCCCCCTTCGGGCAGATGAATCCCTTTGAAAAGACATCTTCCGAGTCGCCCTTGACCTTCACGACGCGGTCGCCTTCGAGTGTTAGTTCAAGGCCACAGGTGGCCTCGCAAAGTGGGCAGGTCCGGTAAGCGATCCGCTGCGCATCCTTCGTTGGCATCGGCCGAGCCTACCTGCGAAAGCGGCCTAATGGAAGCCACTGACCGATCAGGCACACTGAGATTGGCGGGCGCTGCCTATTCTGGGAAGCGCAATGGACGTAATTCCAAGCAGAGATGAGCGGCTGCGAGAACAGCGCTTGAAGCTTCCCGACGAGCCAGGCGTCTACATGTTCCGCAATGTCGGCGGTGATGTGATCTATGTCGGCAAGGCCAACTCGATCCGTAAACGAGTCGCATCGCACTTCAACCGTCCATCGGGACGCAGAGGTACAGAGATGGTCGCTGCGATTGATCAGATCGAATCGGTCGTCGTTGGCAGTGGTACCGAGGCACTGATCGCAGAGCAGGCATTCATCAAGACTCACCGGCCTCGCTTCAACGTGCTGTTGCGCGATGACAAGAGCTACCCGTTCATCGGTATTTCAACCGATGAGAAATTCCCGAGGATCTACATAACGCGCGAGCGGCAGCGCCGAGATCGCCTCTACTTCGGTCCCTATACAAATCCAAGACGGGTCCGTCAGACGCTGGATGTCCTAGGCAAGGTATTCATGTTTCGTTCCTGCGAAGGGCCTGAGCCTGGGCGTCACAGTGGCTCGCCATGCCTTGACTTCCACATTGATCGCTGTGAGGCGCCCTGTATCGGAAACATCGATGAACAGCACTATCGCGAGAGCCTTGATGGTGCGATTGCGTTTCTCTCTGGCCGCCAGGGCGAGGTAGAGGAGAAGCTCGAGTTGCAGATGAATCTCGCCTCGTCTGAGCAGCGCTATGAGGATGCTGCGCGAGCCCGTAATCGCCTCTCGGCGATCCGCTCATTGACTGTTAACCAGACGGTGTCGAATACAACCGTCGGCACGCTTGATGCGATTGCCGTCGCCGTTGGTGAGCGGGATGCGAACGCTCAGGTATTCCAGATCCGTGAGGGAGTGCTAACCGATCGACTCAGTTACTACCTCGACAGTGCTGGTGGCGACGTTGCTGAGGTTGCTGAAGCATTCATAGTTCAGCACTACGAGCGAACCGGCTCGATCCCACCGCTGGTTCTCGTCCAGCCGGAACTCGCCAATGCGGCTGGCACCCCGGCGCTTGCCGAAGCGCTCAGCGAGCGGCGTGGCTCGGCGGTCGAGGTTCGTGCCGGTGAGCGTGGCGATCGGCGCCAACTGCTTGAGATGGCTCGCAAGAATGCCGACCTCGCGCTTGGTCAGGAGCGCCTGCGAGCTGAGCGGCGCATGCAGCAGCGGACCGCTTCGCTTGAAGGGTTGCGGCAGCAGCTCGACCTTGATTCCCAACCAATCAGAATTGAGTGCTACGACATCTCGCACACGATGGGAACTGAGACCGTCGCCTCAATGGTCGTCTTTGAGGGAGGTGTACCTGCAAAGGGCGCCTACCGACGTTTCCGAATCCGCGATGCGATTGCTGGCGCTCCCGATGACTTCGCCTCAATGGAGCAGGTCCTGTCGAGGCGCTTAGAGCGTTGGAAACAGGAGAGTGACCTGTCGCCCCATGAAGCGAAGCGTGATGCGAGCTTTGCTGCGCTTCCTGACCTGATTGTCATTGACGGTGGCAAGGGCCAGCTCGCGGCCGGACTGCGAGCGCTTGACGACTTTGTTGAGCGCGGCGTGCGAGTTATCTCGTTGGCGAAACGGATTGAAGAGGTCTTCCAGCCGGGCCAGCGCGAGCCGCTGCTGATGAATCACGACTCGCCGGAACTTCAGCTTCTCCAGAGGCTGCGTGATGAAGCCCATCGCTTTGCGCTCGCCCATCACCGCGCTCGTCGCGACAAGGCAATGACCGACTCCGTGCTTGACGGATTGCCAGGGGTTGGGTCGGCCCGGCGCGGAGCACTGCTGCGTCACTTTGGGTCAGCTGACGCGGTACTGGCCGCTAGCCGAGAGGAGCTCGTTGCCACGCCTGGCATGCCTGAGCGCGTCGCCCGTGAGATTTACGAGTACATGCACCGCATGGGCTCCTGAACAATCACCTGCATCTCGCAGCTATCAGCCTCGCCGTGCGTCACACTCAGACTGTGAACGTTGTTCAGCCAGACAGCCAGTCGCATGACGGAGCCGCCAGTCTTGAGGAGGCAATCGATTTCGTCGTCATTACCGGCTTCTCCGGTGCCGGCAAATCGACTGCGATCGATGCCTTCGAGGATGAAGGTTATTTCTGCGTCGACAATCTCCCACCGGAGATGATCGGTGCACTTGCTGAGTTGTTCAAGCTTGAGGGGTCGAAGATCGAGCGCGCCGCAGTCGTCTGCGATGTTCGCGGCCGTGAACGATTCGCTGGTCTAGCCGAGGTAATTGATGGCCTGCGAGCCGAAGGAATGCCGTTGCGCCTGCTGTTCCTCGAGGCAGATGAGGGGACGCTGATCACGCGCTACAAGGAGACTCGTCGCAGGCATCCGCTGGCAGCTTCGGGTCTCGTAGCGGAGGGTGTTGCTGCTGAGGCACAGCTGTTGGAGCCCCTGCGTGAACGGGCGGACCTCGTAATTGACACCGGCGGGATGACCGCTGCGATGCTGCGTCGCAGGCTGGGCGGCGAGATTCGCGGCACGCGACCAGGCCGGATGGCGGTGACCTTCGAGAGCTTTGGTTTCAAGTACGGGCCACCGCGCGATGCCGATCTAGTTTTTGATGTTCGCTTCCTGCCAAATCCCTATTACGAACCCGAGCTCCGTCAGTTAACCGGTCGTGATGCGGGCGTCGTTGAGTTCATCAACCGCGAGGGTGATCTTGATAGCTACATGGCGGTCCTCGAGCCGCTGCTTGACCACCTACTGCCCCGATATCTGGCCGAGGGGAAGAGTCACCTAGTGGTTGCGAGTGGTTGCACGGGCGGGAGGCACCGGTCGGTTGCGATTACAGAGGCACTTTTGGCCCGATATCGCGAGAGCGAAGGGCTACTTGTTGATGCGGCTCACCGTGACGCTGATCGCCCCGTCTGACCTCTCACCGCGCAACGAACAACCCCAAATGGGTGCCCGTTGGTAGGCTGAATGCGCCGCCCCAGAAGTTAGGCAATTTCACTTATCCGCACCCTCGAGGAGGAAGCAAGTCAATGTCCGTCAGAGTCGCTGTAAACGGGTTTGGTCGTATCGGTCGCAATGTCTTTCGAGCAGCGCAAGAGTCAGGAGCCGACATTGAGTGGGTCGCCTTTAACGACCTGACTGATGCTGAGACGCTTGCTTACCTTCTGCGTTACGACTCAATTCTTGGCCCATTTCCCGGAACCGTTGAGGTGCAGGACGGGAATCTCGTCGTTGACGGCAAGGAGATCAAGATCATCGCTGAGACCGATCCGGCAAAGCTGCCGTGGGGTGAACTTGGCGCCGATGTCGTAATCGAGTCAACCGGTCGTTTCACGGCCCGCGATGACGCTGCTAAGCATCTCGCTGCAGGAGCGAAGAAAGTCATTATTTCTGCGCCGGCAAGTGATCCTGATGCGACGGTCGTGCTCGGAGTCAACTTTGATTCCTACAACCCAGCAGAGCACTCAATTATTTCGAACGCCTCATGCACGACAAACTGCCTTGCGCCGGTAGCCAAGGTTCTGCATGACACGGTTGGTATCAAGCACGGACTGATGACAACGATTCACGCCTACACGGCTGATCAGCGCCTTCAGGACATGCCGCACTCTGACCTGCGTCGCGCACGTGCAGCAGCAATCAATCTGATTCCGGCCTCAACCGGCGCCGCGAAGGCAATTGGCGTAGTTATTCCAGAGCTGAACGGCAAGTTGAACGGATTTGCTGTTCGGGCACCGGTGCCAACAGGGTCGGTTGTCGACCTGACAATTGAAGCCGACCGCGCAACCTCAGTTGAGGAAATTAACGCTGCTCTCAAGGCTGCGGCTGATGGGCCGATGAGCGAGGTACTGCTCTACACCGAGGATCCAATCGTCTCAAGCGACATCGTCGGTTCGCCTTACTCGTCGATTCTCGATGCGGGCCTGACTGCGGTAATGGACGGAACGATGGTCAAGGTTGTCTCCTGGTACGACAATGAGTGGGGCTACAGCAACCGCCTCGTTGATCTCGTCCAGCAGGTCCTCTAGGCCTGACTGCGAACGGTTCGGCGAGAGGAACGGGAATGGATGGCGTCAGGGGGCTTGACGATCTTGATTTTCAGGGCAAGCGCGTGCTTGTCCGCTCAGATCTCAACGCTCCGCTGAACTACGGAGGCATTACTGACGACACGAGAATCCGTGAGGCGCTGCCAACATTGCGCAGGCTCCTTGGTGACGGTGCTTCGGTCGTACTGATCACCCATGTCGGCCGTCCGCACGGCGTCGAGCCGCAGTTATCGGTCTGGCCGATCGCGCAGCGTCTCGCCAAGTTGCTCGGCTCAACGGTGATTGTTGCCTCTGGGACGAGCGGTCCTGCAGTTAAGGCCGAGGCGGAGCGGCTGCTTCCCGGTCAGGTTCTGTTGCTTGAGAACATTCGTTACGAGCCTGGTGAAACTGTCAATGACCCGGAGCTCGCGTCGTTCCTGGCTTCGCTTGGCGACTTCTATGTCAACGACGCATTCGGTGCAGCGCATCGGGCACATGCATCAACGGCCGGCGTTGCCGCGCTGCTGCCATCTGCTGCCGGCCTGTTGCTCGAGAAGGAGGTCGCAACGATCGAAGCGATGCTCGACAACCCAATGCGGCCGCTGGTTGCAATTGTCGGTGGGTCGAAGGTAAGCGACAAGATCGCCGTACTTGAGCGCTTCCTTGATGTCGCGGACCGAGTCCTAATCGGTGGGGCAATGGTCTTCCCGCTCCTCAAGGCGAGCGGTCACAGTGTTGGCGGCTCGCTCTGCGCGGATGCAGATGCTGACCATGCGACTGCCGCGCTCGCGAAGGTCGCTGCCGGTTGCCACGCAACGCTTGAACTTCCCGTCGATCTTGTGCTTGGCCGCGAGTTCTCGGCTGAGACGGAGGTGCAGCAACTTGACGGTGTTGACGTTCCCGACGGTTGGATGGGCCTTGATATTGGCCCCGTTACTGCTGCCACTTATGCGCAGGCGGCGCGTGATGCGGGGACAGTCTTCTGGAATGGGCCGATGGGAGCGTTTGAGCTTGATCCCTTCGCTGCCGGGACGCGCACAGTTGCCGAGGGAGTTGCCGAGAGCGCTGGGATGACTGTGATTGGCGGTGGTGATTCGGCCGCGGCGATCGCCCAGTTTGGGCTGTCAGACGAAGTTGACTGGATTTCTACGGGTGGAGGTGCGGCAATGGAACTGATCGAGGGGCGCAAACTGCCCGGAGTGGAGGCACTCAGATGAGTAGCAGCAGAAGGCCGGTAATTGCCGGCAATTGGAAGATGCACAAGACGATTGCAGAGGCTGAGCAGTTCATCCAGGGGTTGCTGCCTCGGGTGACCACTGCCGACAGTGTTGATGTAGTGATCTGCCCGCCGTTTACTGCACTGGGTGCAATGGTTGATTCGACGCGTGGTTCGCGCGTTGAGGTCTATGCACAGCATGTAAATGATCAGCCTGAAGGAGCATTCACTGGCGAGATCTCAATCGCGATGCTTGAAGAGCTTGACGTCCACGGAGTGATCATCGGTCACAGCGAGAGGCGTGGACTGTATGCCGAGAATGATGTGTCGCTGGCCAAGAAGGTTGCAGCCCTGATCGATAGTTCGCTCGCACCACTGCTCTGCGTTGGCGAGACGGAAGCTGAGCGTGATGCTGGCACGATGGAAGCGCGGCTGCGTGAGCAGGTAACAACCGGTTTGAGCGAGGTTCCAAGTGATCGAATCGCTGAGGTAACTATTGCCTATGAACCTATTTGGGCAATTGGCACCGGACGTGTTGCAACAGCCGATCAGGCGCAGGAGGCCTGTGCGTTCATCAGGGCGCTGATCGCCGAGCGGGATGCCAGCGCGGCAGAGCAGATCCGAATTCTTTACGGAGGATCGGCTAAGCCAGAGAATGCCGCCGAACTGGTTGGCCTTGCGGACTGCGACGGGCTGCTAGTTGGCGGCGCATCGCTTGACCCTGCGTCATTTGCGGAAATGGTCGTCGCAGCCGGATGAGTTTCGAAAATGGCCCTGCAACGGTTCCCGTTCCGCGTGGCTGCCTGATCATTCTCGATGGTTGGGGATTAGCGCCAGCAGGCCCCGGCAATGCCGTTGACCTTGCACAGACGCCCGTATTTGATGAGCTTTGGGGCTCCTTTCCACATACGACTTTGACGGCCTGTGGTCCGGCGGTTGGCCTGCCCGAAGGTCAGATGGGCAACAGTGAGGTCGGGCATCTCAATCTTGGCGCTGGCAGCATCGTTCCTCAGGATCTCGCGCGGATTGACAACGCTGTTAGTGATGGCGAGTTCGATGAACTGCCGGTTCTGATTGAAGCGTTCCGTGCTTCGCCGCGCGTTCACCTGGTTGGTCTCGCTTCGAATGGTGGAGTGCACTCCGGCTGGGAGCACCTACGGGCATTGATCGCGCTCGGTGCTGACATTGGTGCCGAGGATGTAATCGTCCACGCCTTTACCGATGGTCGAGACACGCTGCCAACGCTCGGTGAATCGCTGATGCTTGATCTTGAAGGCTGGTGTGCGAAGGCTGGCAATGCGCGCGTTGGAAGTGTGGTTGGCCGCTACTGGGCGATGGACCGCGACTCCCGCTGGGATCGCTTGCAGAAGGCGTATGACCTGCTCGTCGGTGGCGTCGGCGAGCATGCGGCGCCAGGTGCGGCACAAGCGGTAGCCGCAGCCTATGAGCGCGGTGAAACCGATGAGTTTGTAGCTCCGACAACTGTTGGTGAGCCGGGCGAAATCCGCCCTGGAGATTCGGTGATCTGCTTTAACTTCCGCCCTGATCGGATGCGAGAGATCGTCTCGGCACTAGCGGACCCAACCTTTGTTGATGTTGATCGTCGCGGCAGTCAACCGATCTCTCAGCTTGTGACGATGACCGAGTATCGCGAGGGATGGCCTTACGCGGTCATCTTCCCTCCCGAGCGCCCCAAGATCACGCTTTCAGCTGTAGTCGCTTCGGCCGGGATGCATCAACTGCATGTCGCCGAGACCGAGAAGTACCCGCATGTCACCTACTTCTTCAATGGTGGCGAGGAGTCCGCCTACGATGGTGAGCGTCGCGAGATGGTCTCGTCGCCGCGTGATGTTGCAACCTACGACTTGAAGCCGGCGATGAGTGCACGGGAAGCGGCGGCCGCTTTTGTTGGCGCTTGGAATGAGGACAATCCCGGCTTCGGGATCATCAATTTTGCAAATGCCGACATGGTTGGTCATACGGGCTCTATTCCTGCGGCGATCGAGGCCGTGGAGACCGTTGACCGCTGCCTTGGCGAGGTTGTGGCTGCAGTCCAAGCTTCAGGCGGCGCCTGCATCATCACCGCCGACCATGGCAATGCCGACAACATGCTTGAGCCCGACGGCAGCCCGAACACGGCGCATTCGCTTAACCCGGTACCACTTATCGTGACTCTGCCGGATCTCGCTCTTGCTCAGCAGGGTGGGGTACTAGCCGATGTGGCGCCAACAATGCTCGAGTTGCTTGGGATTCCTCACCCACCGGAGATGACCGGTAACTCGCTTATCACCGCTCAAGGAGATTGACCTTTAGGGCGCTACTGGGCTCTGGGGAACCGGAAGTGAGCCGAGCAGGCCACTTAGCCTAGGCGTTGAGCAAACTCGGTAAGCCGTGCACCCTGCTGACGTGCGGCTTCCAATGCTGCCTCGGCGAGTTCCGGTACATCGTTTGTTGACGGGTAGCTCGTCCCGTACGGGTTCCCT
>JAPLCG010000015.1 GCA_026392385.1 Solirubrobacterales bacterium | reverse complement strand
CGGTGACGGCAGTTTCGCCGGCGGGGAGCCTGAAGCTAGGGCCAATAATCGTGCGCCCTCCACCAGAGGCTTCGAAGTGGTAGGTGGTCGCCTCACCGTTCGGGTTAATTGTTGCCCTCAACGATGCTGACCGCGACTTGGCTACGCCAACCTGCGATGGGACGCCTACGGTCGGCGCGGCGCTTGACTCATAGGCACCAATGTCCTTATGGGCGCCGATCGGTCGCGTGCGGCCGTTGAGGTCAAAGTTGTTGTCGCACGATCCGTCGCAGCCGGCGTCGATGCTCGGCGAAATCCAGAGCGGCATCAGTGCATCATCAAGCAGCGGCGGAGTGCTGTCTTGGAGATTGTCTGCTCCGAATCCAATGTGCGAGTTAGGCTGTGACGGTTGTACGCGAGTCAGACTTGTATTGGCAATCGACGAGTAATCGATCGATACATGTGGTGTTGAACCACCGGGCGGATCAAAGACAGAGAGGTCAATACCACCTCGGGCAATCGTGTTGAAGATGCTCAGTTCGGTTGAAGTTGGCGAGTGGTAGCTCTCGCTGTTCTCAATCGCCGTACCTAGCGAAGAGCGAACTGTGCTGCCATAAATCGCGCCGGTTACCGCCGCGGCGACACTGCCGACTACCGCATTCGGCTGATCAATCAAGCTGTCGAAAATCTGAGCATCATCGCCAGCGACCGTAATGCCGGTGCCGAGATTGCGGACCAGAACCCTCGTCAACTCCATGTCGGTGTTCGAACTGTGTGTCGCACCGATCAATGTTGCCGACCCATTCGCAGTACCGGTCACGGCGAGCCGTTCAAGTTTGAAGCCGCTGCTCGAAACCATCAGCTTGTTCTGACTGTCCAACAACCCATCGCTCCCGCCACTACCCGTAACCCAATAGAGCAGTGGCCCCTTCGTGCTGATCGCACGCCGGCCGGGTGGTCCAGCGATCGTGATGTTCGGCTTCGTGATGTCGAGCTGCGTAAACAAGTAGTACGGCTGATATCCGCCGGAGTAGTTATTCGGAATCACGGCAAGGCGAACTTCGTCACCGGCCTCGGCCTTACTAACAGCAAACGGAAGCGTGCATGGCGAACCCTCAGTGCAGGTTCCGCTGGAAATGCCAGTGACCGGATTCGTAAACAGGGTGGCCGCCGAAGCTGGCGATGCGCCTAGCGCCATCGCAGCGATTGCCGCCGCAACTGCTGCTCCATTGAATCGCTTGGCCATCAACTAATTGTACCTGTGAGTTTGAAATTAAGCGCCAATTGGGAATTGATGGGGGGAGCAGGATTCGAACCTGCGTAGGCAGAGCCAACGGGTTTACAGCCCGTCTCCTTTAACCACTCGGACATCCCCCCGAGTTGAGGAGAGCGGAGGATAGCGACGCGGCGTTGCCGGGTGCCGCCAGCGGCAGCAACCCGGCAATAAACGTGGTTACGCAGCGACCGTCTCCTGCCACTGATCAGCAAGCGTCAAGGCCTTCAACTTGCGTAGAACATGGGTCTCAACCTGGCGGACACGCTCGCGCGTAACCCCAAACTCGCTACCAACCTGTTCAAGCGTCATCGGCTTCTGGTTGGTGAGTCCATAGCGAAGTTCAAGCATCGCCCGCTCCTTATCCGGCAGAGCATTGACTGCCTCACGCAGGCTCTCATTTCGGATTGATTCGGAAGCAACTTCAAATGGGGACGGAGAGAACTTGTCCTCAATCAGGTCACCGAAGCGTGATTCCTCACTACCGCCAACAGGTACTTCAAGTGAGATCGGCTGGCGGACCATGCTCTTGATGTCATCGAGTTCGGCCATCGTCCACTCAAGTGCTTCAGCCAACTCTTCCGGCTGAGGATCGCGGCCAAGCTTCTGCGAAAGCTTGCGCTCAGTCCAAGAGAGGCGATTGATCCGCTCAACAACATGAGCTGGAATTCGAATCGTCCGCCCCTTGTCAGCGAGCGAACGGGTCACAGCCTGGCGAATCCACCAAGTCGCATAAGTCGAAAACTTGTAGCCGCGGCGCCAGTCGAACTTCTCCACCGCCCTAATCAGACCGACCGACCCGTCCTGAACCAAGTCCTCAAGCGGCAATCCGCGTCCGCCATAGTGCTTGGCAATTGAGACGACTAGACGCAGGTTGGCCTCAATCATCTCCTGCTTGGCCTGCATATCGCCTCGCTCAATGCGCTTGGCGAGAGCTATCTCCTGCGCTGCTGTCAGCAGTTTTACGCGGCCAATCGACCCAAGGTGGAGTCGCATTGCATCTGGAGCAGGCGACTGCTCCGAGGGCTGCTCCGCCTCATCGAGGCCAATCCCCGGTGAAAGCTTCCCATCATCCGACTGTTCGATTTGGCTTCCATGATTGAGCATTGTCTTGCCACCTTCCGTAGCGAGACCGCATCCAGCGGCGGACTCACTTCGTTTATTTAGATGATTTTTAACTACAGATTGATAGTCCTCCGATTGAAGCTGGCGTGCAACCACCATTGCCTAGGCTTTACTCTTGTCTGAACAAAGCATTTAATCTCTCGCGATGACCACTTCAAAAACTCAGTTCACAGCCCCTGATGTGCAGGCCCAACTGCCCTCGCTCCCGATCTCGCTTTCGCGCGTTGGAGTAACCGGGGTTGAGAAGGTTGTCCGAATCGCAACGCTCGATGGCGACCAGCTGTTCATGGCGAAGCTTGAATGCTTTGTTGACCTAGGCCCGGAGCAGAAGGGCGCGCACATGTCGCGCTTTGAGGAAACCGTCAACGATGTAATCAGCGAGGTGATCTTCGGATCAACCCAGTTCCGGATCGAACGCGTGGCTGAACGGATTGCCACGCTCGTGCGTGAGCGCCAGCAGGCGGATCGCGCAGAGGTGAACATCGAAGCCCGTTACCCAGAGCACAAGCCTGCGCCTATCTCAGGGATTGAGACTCAGGAGATTTACACGCTGCTCGGCTCGGCGGTTGCCTCCGAGCGGGGAACAAAGCGAGTCATCGGTGTTCAGGCGCAGGGAATGACGGCCTGCCCGTGTGCCCAGCAGATCGTTGCCGGCAAAGCCCGCGAGACGCTTAGCGGCGATGGCTTCTCAGACGGTGAGATTGAGCGGATCTTCGAGGCAGTACCCGTCGCAACTCACAACCAGCGAGGCCTTGGAACGCTGCATGTTGGGTTACCTATCGGCAGTGACGTTGAACTTGACGCTCGCGTGCTGCTCGACATCGTCGAAGACTCAATGTCTTCCGAGATCTACGAAATGATGAAGCGCACCGACGAGGCATCTGTCGTTGAGAAAGCCCACCGTCGACCGCGATTCGTCGAGGACTGTGTCCGCGAAATGATCGGCGGCGTTGTCGAAACGCTTGGCCACCTTGACGACAGCTGCTGGATCAGCGCCCGCCAAGAGAACCTTGAAACGATTCACCAGCACAATGTCGTCGCCGAACGGCACGGACTGCTCGGTCAGATGCGGGCCGAACTCGCTGACGGCACCCCGGCCGCGACCTCGCTTAGCCGCGAGGCCTGGCAGCTCGAAAGTTAGGCCTTCGGCGCAGGCTCATCGCCTGCCTTAGCTGCGATCCGCTCCTCGCGCTTGCGGCGCGCTTCCTCAACCGTCCTGCGCACCCCGAAGAAGACATCAACGCCGCTGATCAGAGTTACCGCAACCGTCAGGTAGACGAGCAGGTCTACCCAAAGTTCGCCGCTTCCAACAAGAATCAGAGCGACGACCATCGCTACCTGCAGTGCGGTTTTCCATTTACCCCACTGCTGAGCTGGCACGACGACGCCCTGCGCACCGGCGCCGGCTCGCAGCGCCGTCACCGCAAATTCGCGGGCGATAATTACCATCGCCACCCAAGCGGCAACGCGGCCAAGCGACACCAAAGAGATCAGCGCCGCAAGTACGAGCAGCTTGTCAGCGACTGGGTCCATAAGTTGGCCGAAGGTCGTAATCGATCCCCGCGAACGGGCGATCCTGCCATCAAGCAAGTCGGTAAACGAAGCCAGACTGAAGACACCAGCGGCCAACAGGTCGCCATGTTTCGTGCCTTGGAGCAGCGCGACAACCAACACCGGTACGAGCAAAATGCGCAGGACGGTCAGCGCGTTTGGCAGGTTTAGCTGTTCCATCAATTCGGAACGCTACCGTCGTATCTGCGAGAGTCACAGTCGCTGCACAACCTTCACCAACAATCGACCACAGCGAATAGGACAAAAACACGTATGCCACTCGTACCGATGGTCACCGAACGCACGTCACGCGGAGAGCGCGAATTCGACATTTACTCACGCATGCTCTCGCAGAGGATCATCTTCCTCGGCCAGCAGGTTGACGACCAAATCGCAAATCTTGTCGTCGCCCAGCTCCTCCATCTTGAGGCTGAAGACCCAGACAAGGACATCTCGATCTACATCAATTCGCCGGGCGGTTCGATCTATGCGGGACTTGCGATCTACGACACGATGCAATTCATCAAGCCAGACGTCTCGACAATCTGCGCCGGAATCGCCATGTCAATGGGTTCTCTGCTGCTGACCGGCGGCGCGAAGGGCAAGCGAATGGCTCTCCCCAATTCGCGGATCTTGATCCACCAGCCTTCAGCTGGTTTCGAAGGGCAGTCAACTGACATTGAAATTCACGCGCGAGAGATCCTTGATACGCGTGAACGGATTGACCGGCTCTACGCCGAGCACACCGGTCAGAGCATCGAGCAGGTCCATAAGGACATGGAGCGCGATCGCTTCTTTAGCTCAGCCGAAGCAGTTGAGTACGGCCTGATTGACCGCGTTCTGACCAGCCACTAGGGCCACAGCCAAGGCTTTCAGCGTGCGCTGATTGGATGCTCGATCGAGCCAAGTGGCTCGATCTCGATCCGAACCACATCGCCATCTTCAAGGAATCTCTTTGGATCCATTCCCATGCCAACGCCAGCTGGTGTTCCGGTCAGGATCATGTCGCCTGGAACGAGGCTAATTGCCTCCTCGATGAAGCTGATGATGTCGGCAATTGGGTGGACGAGATCACTAACCGGCGCTTCTTGGCGAAGGTCACCGTTAACCCATGCCTTCACAACCAACGCTGTCGGATCGGCAATCTCGTCCGCGGTTGTAATCCACGGACCCCACGGGCAGAAGCTATCTGCACCCTTGGCACGCACCCAGTGGGGCTCGCGGGCCTGAAGGTCGCGCGCTGAGATGTCATCAGCGACAGCGAAGCCAAAGATGCTCGAGTCGCGTCCGATGATTACTGCCAGCTCGCCCTCATAGTCAAGACGCTTAACGACACTTGGGCAGAAGACAGGCCCGCTCGGTCCCGTCGAAGATGATGCTCCCTTCGGGAAGATCACTGGGAACTCCGGCGGCTCAGCACCAATTTCTGCGGCATGGCTGCGGTAGTTGAGGCCAACGCCATAAATATTTGGTGGCCGTGTGATCGGAGCGAGCAACTCAACTTCGGATAGCCCGTAGCGGTCACCGGTTGCTGGCGAGAGGTCACCGCCGGCAATTCGGTCAAGCACGCTGGAACCGTCACCGAAAGCAACGACACAGCCGTCCTGCACTTCCCCACCGATTGATCGGTCTGAGTCTGGAGCTAAGAATGTCGCAAGCCGCATTGAGTAAGTGACTCTAGAGCAGCGCTCAGCGACGCAGAAAGTTGGGAATCTGATTTCTAATCCGGACCGCGAACTCGAGCGCCCGCTCCCCGGCAAGCCGTTGAAGCTCAATCGTGCGCGTCGGATAGACCTCAACCTGCTCGGCGAGGCCTGTAAACCTCTGCCTGCGCGATACCGAACTCTGAATTCCACCGAGTGATTCGCTTGCGCCTGGCGCAAGCATGTGGACGCCAGCCAATCTGCCGGCGACCGTGACCGCGACGATCTGGCCTGGTGGGTCACCATCGATTCTCGCCCGGTCGGAGTCGCCAAGGTCGCGTTCGATCCTTTCGACACGCTTGCCGGGGAAGGTGGTGCGCGCCTCATCGAAAGTCAGTCCGGCATGGCCAAGCTCAGGGTCGGTAAAGATCGCGTAGGGAACGCCAGGCGAGCGCCTGCCTGCGCCGGGCAGTGCAATGTCGCGAACTGCTTGAGCAGCATCGAAACCAGCTGAATGGGTGTGACTACGGCCTGCCACATCGCCAACCGCATAGACGGTCCGAATAGTTGTCCTCGAACGATCATCGGTCAGGACACCCTCCTCGCCAATGTCGATTCCCACAGCGCGTAGTCCAACCGTTTCAACATTTGGCTTGCGCCCGCAGCAGACGAGCAGCTGAGGAGTTTCGAGCAACAGATCACGGTCACCGACGCTGCCGCTAAGCATTGTTGTTCCAGCTTCAACAACTGACACCTCATTGATCGTTGCATTTGCGATCAACTCAACCCCATCGCCCGCGAGGCGCTCGCTCAGCAAGGCTGCGAGCGAGGGCTCCTCCTTCGGCAAGATCCGTTCACCGCGATGTACGAGCTTGACTCGCGAGCCAATCCGCGCAAGGGCTTGAGCGAACTCAACACCGGCCGAACCGGCTCCGAGGATGACAATCTCGGCAGGAGGAGATTCAAGATTCCAGATCGACTCGCTCGTCAACGGGTCAGCAGCCTCCAGCCCAGTGATTTCCGGCAAGCGTGGGCTGCTGCCGGTCGCGATGATGATCTTGCGAGCTCGGATCGTCTCGCCGCCAACGTCGATCGTGTGACTGCCGGTCATCCGAGCTGGGCCGATCCGCAGGTCAATACCCAGCTGCTCGTAGATCTCAGCGTTGTCGTCAGCCTCAGCGATCTGCTCCTGCACCGCACGAATTCGCTGCCAAACAGCCTTGCCGTCAACGCGAACCTCACCGGTTTCGACGCCAAACCGAGCGGCATCGCGGACCGTTGCGGCGACCTTGGCTGACGCGAGCAATGTGTTGGTCGGTACGCAACCACCCCAGAGGCAGTCGCCACCAAGCCGTGCGCGCTCAATGGCGACAGTTTTCAGGCCTATCTGAGCCGCGGCCTTGGCAGCTGTCAATCCAGCTGATCCAAGTCCGATTACTGCAACATCAAATGTTTCGCCAGCCATACTGCGGATCGTCTCACGGCAGCTAGGCTTGTGCGAGTGCGAGCCGCGATTGTCACCGACTTTGCCTCACCACCGGCAGCGGGCGAGTTCGCCGATCCAGTTTCCGACGAAGGCCAGATCGCAGTCGATGTAGAGCTTGCGGCTTTGAATCCAGTCGATATCGCGATCTACTCAGGCAGCTTCTACGCCGCTAGGCCAGAACTGCCTTGCGTTGCCGGCCGCGAGGGTATTGCGAGGCTTGATGACGGTTCGCTGGCTTATTTCGATTTGAGCATTGCCCCGTTTGGTTCAATCGCCGAACAGACTTTGGTTGCGAATGACCTTCCTGTCCGGCTACCAGCCGGCCTCGAACCGGCACCAGCACTCGCCTGCGGTATTGCTGGCCTCGCCGCCTACCTCGCCCTAACGGCTCGCGCCAAGCTCACCGCCGGAGAGCGCGTGCTGATTCTCGGCGCTGGCGGCGCAGTCGGCCAGGTTGGGATCGTTGCTGCACAGCTGCTTGGCGCTAGCCGAGTTGTAGGCGCTGCTCGGCGCCCTCACTCGCTGGAGCGCGCCAGAGCGCTCGGCGTTGATGCAACAGTTGAACTTCAAGGCGATCGTGAGGCGGTCGCCGCCGCTATCAGCGCCGCATTCGATGGCGAGGGTCCTGATGTAGTTGTCGATCCGCTCTGGGGTATGCCGGCGGCAGCAGCTGTTGACGCGATGGCGTTCGGAGGAAGGCTCGTGCAGCTGGGGCAATCTGCCGGTAAGGAGGCGACCTTCGATTCGGCGGCTGTCCGCGGAAAGTGCCTAAAGATCCTCGGTCATACGAACTTCGCGGTTGATCCAGCCGTCAAACGCAACGCGCTTGAAACACTATTTGGGTGGACCTTAAACGGCCAGCTTGAAGTTCCACACGAGCGATTTCCTCTCGGCGAGGTTGGCGATGCTTGGCAGCGCCAAATTGACTCTCCGGGCATGAAGCTAGTGATTGACCCGCACGCATGAAGGGCGCGCACCTGCCTCAAGCCTCGAAGATCAGATCTAGCCGCTGCTCGAGTGCGAGGGCCAGAGCATCGCGCGAGCGTCCGCTGCCGAAACGTTCAACAAGCTCGGCAAGGAAGCCGCCAATCACGAGGCGCCGCGCCTGCTCGAGCGGCAGCCCGCGCGAACGCAGGTAGAAGATCTGTTCCTCATCGAGTTGGGCGATCGCCGCTGCGTGGGTGCAACGAACATCATCCGCCTCAATCTCAAGGCCTGGGATCGCATCAGCGTGAGCCTTGCGACTCAGCAGCAGGTTGCGGCTCTCCTGGAAGGCATCGGTCTGCTGTGCGCCTTCGTCAACGCGGATCATGCCCTTCCAGACTGAAACTGAACGGTTCGCGAGCACGCCACGGAAGGCAAGATCACTGGTCGTGTTCTCAGCTGAATGCTCCTGGAATGTGTCGTAATCGAGGTGTTGACGGCCGCGGCTCGCGTAAGCGCCCGTCACCTTGCCTGAAGCGCCGGGTCCGGCGAGCCTTGAGGCCATGCGTACACGGCCCTTTGCGGCACCAAATCCGAGCGCTACCCAGTCAAGTGATCCATCGCGGCCGACCTCTGCCTGCTGAGTTCCAAAGACAGTTGATTTCTCAGAGAGTCCCTGGACTCCTACGTAGCGAAGGTTGGCTCCATCGCCGACATGTAGCTCCACAACTGTGGTCATCATCGCATCGAGCTCAGGGTCAGCGGAAAGTACTTGATCCCAAACTTCAACCTGCGAATTAGCCTCGGCAACAATCAATGTCCGCTGGTTGAGCGTCGTATGGCCGGTCGCCTGGATAACCGTCGCTTGAATTGGCCGATCGACGACTACGCCTGCAGCAACATGCACGAACAGGCCACCACGACCGTCGTTCTGATTGCGGGCGGTAAAGAAGTCAGCGGCCGTGTCAACCAGTCCACCAAGGCGCCCCTCGGGGATCAAGTTGTCGGCAATCGCTTGCTCTAAGGATGTGACCGTTACGCCATCGGGCAGATCACTGGGAACTTCGATTGTCGTCGCGTCTACCTGGATCAACTGCCATGCGTCACTGAAGGGTGGAACGATTCGCTCGGTCTCGACGGCGGCAGCGTTCCCCTCGCCGGTGTCGGGGTAGGCGGATGGATCGAGCGACGAAATGTCGGTGAACTCCCATCCGGCACGGCCCTTGAACTGCGGGATTTCAACGGTTGTCATTCTGTTCTCCTGTCTCGACCGGCGTCAGCCGATCGAGCCTTCCATCTGGAGTTCGATCAGACGATTCATCTCAACCGCGTACTCCATCGGCAGCTCCTTGACGATCGGCTCGATGAAGCCATTGACGATCAGCTTGCCGGCCTCCTCCTCGGGGATGCCACGGCTCATCAGATAGAAGAGCTGCTCATCGCCAACCTTGGAGACGGTCGCCTCATGACCAACGGTCACATCGTCCTCTGCAATTCGGATCGTTGGGTAGGTATCGGAGCGGCTGTGCTCATCGAGAAGTAGAGCGTCGCAGACGACCTTTGACTTGGATCCATGTGCTCCATCAGCGACCTCGAGCAGCCCGCGATAGCTAGAGCGGCCGCCATCCTTGCTGATCGACTTGGCAAAGATGTTTGAGGTCGTATTCGGCGCAGCGTGGACGATCTTGCCGCCCGCATCCTGATGCTGACCCTTGCCGGCGAAGGCAATTGAGAGGATTTCACCGTGAGCGCGCTCGCCCATTAGATAGACAGCCGGATACTTCATCGTCAGCTTCGAGCCGAGGTTGCAATCAACCCACTCGACTGTTGCGTCGGTCTCGGCGACAGCCCGCTTAGTAACGAGATTGAAGACATTCTGCGACCAGTTTTGGACGGTCGTGTAACGAATCCGGGCACCAGGCTTTGCGATCAGTTCGACGACAGCTGAGTGCAGTGAGTCAGATGAGTAGGTCGGCGCAGTGCAGCCCTCGACATAGTGAACATAGGAGCCTTCATCGGCGATGATCAGCGTCCGCTCGAACTGACCCATGTTCTCGGTGTTGATCCGGAAGTAGGCCTGAAGTGGCATTTCAACATGAACCCCAGGCGGCACATATACAAATGAGCCGCCTGACCAAACAGCGCTGTTCAAGGCAGCCAACTTGTTGTCGTTCGATGGAATGATCGTCGCGAAGTACTCGCGGATCAATTCCTCGTGGTCACGGAGAGCCGAGTCCATGTCAAGGAAGATCACGCCCTGCTTTTCGAGCTCTTCATTGATCTGGTGGTAGACAACCTCGGATTCATACTGGGCGCCAACTCCGGCGAGGAACTTGCGCTCCGCCTCAGGGATACCGAGGCGATCAAATGTGTTCTTGACATCTTCGGGAACATCGTCCCATGAGCGTTCCGCGCGCTCTGAGGCACGGACGAAGTAGTGGATGTTGTCGAAGTCAACTTCGGCAAGCTTCGGTGATCCCCATGTGGGCATCGGCCGCTCGAGGAAGTGGTCCAAGCTCTTCAGTCGGAAGTCACGCATCCACTGTGGCTCGCTCTTAAACTCGGAAATCTGCTCGACGAGCTTGCGGGTCAACCCCTTTGGCGCCTTGAAGAGATAGTTCTCCGGGTCGTGGAAGCCAAACTTCTCGTCGTAGTCAGAGTTGATTTCGCGCAGGCCTTCGTTCTCGTCAACGGCGGCTGCTGTTGCTGTGTCAGGTGGCTGTGTCAATTCAATCGACCTCCATGGTGATTGCGTCTCCATCAACCCGTACGGGGAAGGTTTCAACGGGCTTATAGGCGGGCAAGGTAAGTGGTTTTCCGGATCGCAGGTCAAATAGCGCGCCGTGGCGAGGGCATTCAATTGCGCAGCGCTCAGGATCAATCTCGCCCTCGGCGAGATCACCATCGTCATGTGAGCAGCGGTCTTCGATCGCGAACAGTTCGCCGTCAATGTTGACGACGAGAATCTCCATGTCCTCCCAGGCAACGGTCTTTCGCCCTCCGGGTGGAAGTTCAACGGTCGGGCACACGGTGATTGTTTCTGTCATTGGAAGGTTTCCATCTCCTAGCGCAGTGGTAGGAGTTAGAGGCTGAGTGTAGCGACAGTGCGGGCGCGGCCGCAGTCGCCTCAGCTGAGTTCTGCGAGCAGTAATCCAGTCAGGGCCATTAGCGCAATAGCTCCACCGACCCCAACGACCGCCTGGCCGCGACGACCGGGCTCCGAGAACGACTCTGGCAGAAGGTCCACGACGACCAGCGCAAGCATCGCTCCAGCCGCAAAGCCAAGCGACCAAGGCAGCAGTGCACGCACCTGTTCAACGAGCAGAAAGGCGATCACTGCGCCAATCGGCTGCGGCAGGCTGGTCCCAACTGCAGCGCGGAACTGGCGTGCCCTTGAGTAACCAGCTTGGACCATCGGAATAGCTGTTGCCGTCCCTTCCGGAATGTTTTGGACGGAAATCGCAATGAACACGAATAGACCAAGGTTCGCTGCCTCCGAGGCCCACGCCGAACCAATCGCGAAGCCCTCGGGAAGGCTGTGTACGAAAAGCACGGCAAATACGAGCAACGAACGGCGTGCGTGCTTGCCGAGTGGGTTCTCGCGCTCACTAGTGGTTTCGTGACGAATCAGTGCCCGTTGGGTGCCAATCAGGAAGATGACTCCAATTAGCAGTCCGACCCCGACGGGCAGATACTTGGCGCTAGCAATCGGCTCAATCAGCAGTCCAATTGAGGCGGCGATCATCACGCCCGCGGTGACACCAAGCAGCAACGGCTGGAAGCGGCTAACGCGATCTGCTCCAAACCAGCCGACCGGCAAGGCTCCTAACCCTGTTGCTAGGGCGGTGACCATCGCAACCGCAAATACTTCAAGAAGCGCCATCAGGCAAGGCTATTGGCCTGCGCCATCAAGCGCCTAAGCCAGCGCCGCGGCAACTTGTGCAATCAACCAGATGAATACGCCTGCGCCGATCAGACGACGGAACCAGTTGACACCGGCGGCTAGCTCCTCCCATGCCCAGACAGCTAGGCCGAGCAGAAACAGTGCGCGACCAAAGCGATGAACATCGCCCGATGCAAGCGCCGCGGTCAACCACCCGACAATCGTAACGAGTAGTGGTGGGTTTGGGAACTGCGCAACGGGAAAGGAGCTCGGCCAGCCGCCTGCTGTCAGACGCCTGTACCGGGAAATAAGTAGGTCAAGCCGCGCGCCCATTCCATGACGATCGCACAACGGGCAGCGCAAAATTGCTGTGGCGCCCGACCTAGCGTGGCAGGTGCATTCCCAAACGATTCGGAATGCTCGCAACAGCTGAGGTCAGCCAGCCTGGAGTCTCACCAACGTCATTTGCCCTGTCGCTCCTAACCATTGCGGCGCGGATCGCTGACCCACCGACGAACTGAAGCGGCTCAGGGGGGAAGTGTTTGGCACGCTGCTCAACGAGTAGCAAGTTGGTGAATTCGTCGCGACGGTCAAGGGCCATACGCGCGAGGATTTGACCCCCGAGATAGCTCGGTCCAACGCCGTTTCCAGTGAAGCCGAATCCGGTGCTGATCTGACCAATCTGTCTGAACTGCGGAAGTCGAGTACTCGACACATCAATCGGACCACCCCATGCGTGAGTGATCTCCCTTCCCTCTAACGCCGGGAAGAAACGGCGCAGCGCTTCCGCAGCCAACCTGACCGCCTGCCGGTCAACCTCGGTGACGGAGCGATCCCAGAGCGATGTACCCATTCGCCCACCACCCCAGCCAAAGGCAATCCGGTGATCCTCAGTCGTGCGGAAGTAGTGCAGCATCGTTCGGCAGTCTGAAAGTCCTTGATGACCGGTCCATCCAATTGCTTCGAGTATGTCCGGAACCGGCTCGGTCAGGACGATGTGACTTGAGCCGATGCTCACGCTGTTTCGTGTTTTGCGGAACCCGGCCATCGCCGAGTTGATTGCGTAGACGGCGTTGCGGGCTCGGACCGAACCACCGGCCGTTCGGAGTACAACCGCTCCTTCACCCTCAGCAAAATCATTGACCCGACTCTGCTCAAAGATGCGCACGCCACTGCCAAGTACTGCCTCACGCAGCCCGAAACAGAGTCGTGCCGGCTGCACGGTCGCGGCTGGAATCATCGCTGCGCCAGCACCGAAGACTGGGCTCTTAACGACCTCGGCAAGCTGCTCCCGCGAGAGCTCGTAGTACTGGTCAGCCAAACCGAGATCAGCGCAGCCCGCCGTTGCCTCCGCCCAGTCGCCTGCCTGGGCTGCCGAGGTAGCGATCTCTACGTGCGGCGCGGCGCGATACCAGGCATCAACGGAGTTGTCGTCGCACCAGCTGCCGATCGCAGCTACCGAATCGGCTGCTGCGCGGCCAAGCGCCAGCGCAGCCTGACTCCCGAACTCGGCCGCAAGCCAAGGAACTTTGGCCCAGTAACAGTTGACAAAACCACCGTTGCGGCCGGAGGGACCGAACCCGCAACGCTCTGCTTCTAGCACGACAACTGTGGCGTTTGGTTCTAACTGCTTGATCTGCCAAGCAGTCCACAAACCGAGGTATCCGCCGCCAACAATTGCCACATCGCAGCTGAGATTGCCGTCGAGCGACCCAAGTAAGTCTGGCGATCCAGCCTCTTCAACCCACCATCCAAAGCGGTCGTGCTTCACTCGACGAGCATACGCCAACTGCCTACTTCCAATTCGGAAATTAAGGCAGTCAGATTGAGTCTGTGCCGCCAGCTGGCGGCGATGCATCGGGCGTCTGTGGCTCCCAGTCGGTGGCACTGCCGAGCGCTGCACTCTTAAGCACCTTGAGCGACAGCAACGCGCACTTGATCCGTGTTGCACTGATGTCAATTCCGAGTAGATCGAGGATCGCCTGACGGTCAAGGCTGACCAGATCATCAGTCTTCATGCCAAGAACCTCGTCGCTGATCAGCGAAGCCGAAGCCTGCGAGATCGCACAGCCATGGCCGGAGAAGCCAACAGCCGTTACAACGCCATCATCAATCTTCAACTGAACTTTGAGTTGATCACCGCAGCTTGGGTTGAAATCCTCAAACTCAACGTCGAAATCCTCTAGCTCGCCCCAGTTATGTGGTCGCTTGTAGTGCTCGAGAATCTGCTCGCGATAGAGATCGTCCACAGCTAGATCCTAATCCGCAAAAATTCGTTGAACTTCGTGCAATGCGGCGACAAGTCGCTCGACATCCTCTGAACTGTTGTGAACCGCAAACGATGCCCGTGTTGATGCCCCAATACCGAGGCTCTCCATCAGTGGCCCTGCACAGTGGTGGCCTGCGCGCACACAAACTCCTTCGCGGCCGAGAATCTCCGCGACATCGTGCGGGTGAACGCCGTCAACCTCAAATGTCACGAGCGCCCCGCGTGAATCTGCATCCTGAGGGCCAAAAACCTTAATCCAAGGAAGTTGCTCAAAGGCAGCCAGCGTCTCGGAAACAAGCGCATGCTCATGCTCACGGATTGCGTCAAGGCCAACTGAGTCAACCCAGTCGAATGCCGCCGCCAGTGCCGTCGCTTCAGCGAAAGGCGGCGTTCCGGCCTCGAACTTATAGGGCAGTTCATTCCAGACCGCACGCTCGCGATTAACCGTCAGGATCATGTCGCCGCCGCCAAGAAATGGGGGCATCGCAGCCAGCAGTTCGCGTCGTGCCAGCAGTACGCCGATCCCTGTCGGGCCATAGACCTTGTGGCCTGTGAACACATAGAAGTCGGCGACCGCGACCGCCTCGCGCACGTCGAGCTGCGCGACGGCCTGGCATCCGTCAACAAGCAGCAAGGCTCCAGCAGCATGGACCCGCTCAGCGATCTCAACGATCGGATTGATCGTGCCGAGCACATTCGATACATGGGTGACAGCAACCAACTTCGGTTTGCGCTCTAGCAACGCATCGAGCGATGCCATGTCGAGCTGACCATCACTGTCAACCTCAACCCAGCCGAGTTCACAGCCGCTTGAATCACGCAACATCTGCCAAGGCACGATGTTTGCATGGTGTTCCATCACCGTCGTAACGATCAGATCACCAGCCTCAACATTGGCTGGCCCCCATGACTTGGCAACTAGGTTGATTGCCTCGGTCGCATTCTTCGTGAAGACTGTTTCCTGTGGCAACCGCCCGAAGCGGGCTGCTATCCGCTCACGAGCGCCCTCAAAGAGCGCGTCGGACTCGGCGGCCAGCGGGTAGACGCCGCGGTGAACATTGGCGTTGTGGAGCAACAGGTGATCGCTAAGTGCATCGACCACAACAGTTGGCTTCTGCGCCGTCGCTGCCGAATCTAGGTACGCGAGCGGCTTGCCCTCCCGCTCAGAAAGGAATGGGAACTCAGCAGCAATCGCCTGTTGGTTGATCGCCGAGGATCCGGATGTCATTGACGGCAGGGCGCCTTAGGCGGTCGCCCCGGCCTCCTCTTCGATCCAGCCGTAGCCCTTCTCCTCAAGCATTGTGACCAGCTCGGCGCCACCCTCCTTGACGATCCTTCCCTTGTAAAGCACATGCACATGGGTTGGCTTAACGAGGCTAAGGATCCGCTGATAGTGGGTGATGATCAGGATGCCCATCTGGTCACCCTTCTCACCAGCAACCGCATTGACACCTTCGGCGACGGTTTGCAGCGCGTCAATGTCAAGCCCTGAGTCGGTCTCATCAAGTACGGCGATCCGCGGCTCCTGGAGTGCCATCTGGAGAATTTCCATCCGCTTCTTTTCGCCGCCAGAGAACCCCTCATTGAGGTACCGGGAGCTGAACTCCTTGGGGACCTTTGTGAGTGCCATTGCAGCTTCAACCGTCTGGCGGAAGTCCTTGAGACTGATCGCTTCCTCGCCGCGTGATTCGCGATGCGCATTCATAACTGTTCGCAGGAACTTGGTGACGGTTACGCCTGGCACGGAAACCGGGTACTGGAAGGCCATGAACACGCCGGCGCGAGCTCGCTCATCCGGCGAAGCATCGGTGATGTCCTCGCCCATGAATGTGATCGTTCCGTCGGTTACCTCATAGACAGGGTTGCCCATCACAACATTCGCAAGCGTTGACTTGCCTGAGCCGTTCGGCCCCATCAGCGCGTGGACTTCACCGGCGCTTACATCAAGGTCAAGCCCTCGAAGTATTTCTGTATCGCTGCCCGCGACCTTTGCGTGAAGGTTGCGGATTTCAAGGTCAGCCATTCGTTTGTTCTCTTCCTGCTCGTGGTGGTTTCAAATTATCGTCGCGCGCTTAGGCAGCGACAGTTGATGGCTCACGCGTGTTACGGCGCGAGAACTCAACTAGCTCAGCAAGTGTTGTTCGCTTCAAGGAGCTGATCACGCCGCCCTGGACTCGCGTCCAGAGCATCTTCGTCGAACAGCCAGTCCCATCGTCCGCCTTGTGGCTGCAGAGGATTCGATCATCGCCGCCAGTTGGCGCAAAGCATTCCATTGGTGCTACAGCCCCATCTAGCGCAGCAACAACTTCATCCATCGTGATCTGATCGGCCGGTCGGGCAAGCCAGTAGCCACCGTGCGCGCCTCGGGCGCTCTTGACGAGATCGGCTTTGCGCAGCAGCGCAACGACCTGTTCGAGGTAGGCAAGCGGAAGATTCTCAGCTTCGGAGATCGCCTTTAGTGACACGGGACGCTCAGCTTCCTGACGGCCGAGTTCGACCATCAGGCGCACTCCATACTCAGATCGTGAAGAGAAAATTGCCATCAATCTAAATCCTACCACTGCGGTCGGGATAACGAAGGTGGCTACGATGCGCGCGTGGCTAGAAGGCAAGACAGCGCTGGTGCGACCCGCAGCACCGAGGCCCACGATGCCGCGACCGCTGATCATGCAGAGATCGTCGCGTTCGCTGAACAGGCAAGAGCGGCAGGACGGATCGCGATTGACACCGAGTTCATGGGCGAAGGTCGCTACCGATCACTGCTCTGCTTAGTGCAAGTCGCGACTGACTCTGCCGATGGCGGAGCACCGCTTATTGCGCTGGCCGACCCGCTCAGCGAACCCGCGCCAGACTGCCAGCCCCTTGCCGACCTGATGACCGACCCAGCAATTGAGGTCGTGATGCATGCCGGCCGCCAGGACACGGCGCTGCTGCGCCGATGCTGGGGCTGCGAAATCACAAACTTCTTTGACACTCAGGTAGCGGCAGCATTTGCCGGCCACGGCGCACAGGCCGGCTATGGAAATCTGCTTGAGGCCGTGCTTGGCCTGAAAGTCAGCAAGAGCGCCAGCTATACGCGCTGGGATCAGCGGCCTCTGTCAGACGAACAGTTGAGCTACGCACGCGGTGATGTTGACCACCTACTCGACCTGCGTGACGCCCTAGCCGAAAGACTCAAAGAGCGTGGCAGGCTCGATTGGGCACTTGAGGAATGTCTGCCAATCGCGGCCGCAACCGATGTCCGCGATCCACGCGAAGTCTGGCGACGGCTTGGCAAAACAAACAGTCTCTCCGCAACCCAGCGCGCAGTTGCTCGCGAGTTAGCCGCCTGGCGCGAAGAGACCGCGATCAGCGATGACAAGCCGGTCGGCTCAATAGTGCAGGACCCGGCAATGATCGAAATTGCCCGCCGCCAGCCGCACTCGTTGGGAGACCTGCGCGATATCCGTGGACTTCACGAGGGGATCATCCGCCGCCGTGGCGAAGAGATCCTCGCAGCGGTCAAACTTGGTGAAGCTGGAGAACCGATTCCTTCTGAGGGAGGTCGTGGCGGCGGTGATCCGCGCGAGCAGCCGCTGACTTCGCTCGCCGATGCCCTTGTGAGGACGCGCACGAGGACTGCCGAACTTGCCCCAGAGCTGGTCGCAACTCGCTCAGACCTGCAGGCGATCGTTAGTTCAGTCAGGCGCGGCGACCCGGAACCTGACGTAAAAACGCTGCGCGGCTGGCGTCGCGATGTTGTCGGTGCCGAACTGCTTGACCTTCTTCACGGGCGGACGACGCTTGCGGTTGGCGATGACCTTCGTATCGAGGCTCTGCCACGCCCGGGAGCAACTCCCAACAACGGTTAGCGCCAGGTCGGTAGAGCTAATCGGCGCCGAACGCCTTTGATCTCAGGGATTGGGCCATTTCCTGCGTCTTGCAGGACAAACATACGAGATGCTGCTACCGTTCCTTTTTCGTAACCAGCCGAGTCGCCGTGCTTCAGAGCACGACGAGCGGGGGAACCAATTGCGATGCAGTGATGCATCGCGTGGGGCGAATCACCCGGTCTTCCGGGAGTAGCGCTGAGAAGCGCGAGCCCGTCAGCTCACCTCGTAGGCAAAACCAGAGTGAAAAAACAGGAGGTGCCCGGCAATGATGCCCATGCACGCCCATCAGTCAAACCTGACAACGCTTAACCCGCGTAAAACGGGATACCGCCGGCTGGCCGCAGCAGTGCTGCTCGCAGTCATCTGCGTCCTTTGCGCGGCTCCCCAGGACGCCTCCGCTCGCGCAATGCGCCGCGGCGACCATGGTCCCCGTGTCAAGACACTTCAGCGCCTGCTTCACATTCACGCCGATGGGATCTTCGGCGAGGGCACTGTCCGCGCCGTCCGCGGATACCAGCGTACGCATGGCCTGCCTGTAGATGGCCTCGCTGGCAACGACACCGTCTGGGCGCTGCGCCGCTCGAATCGCAAGCGTGCTCACACGCGCAGCCGAACGAGAACAGCCGCATCGGCCTACTCAGGGTCGCGCGTCAAGGCAATCCAGCGTCGCCTTCACATTGGTGCCGACGGCGTATTCGGCCCGGGTACTGCAGCTGCCGTCAAGCGCTTCCAACGCAGCCGTGGCCTTACCGCTGATGGCATCGTTGGCGCGGGGACATGGAGTGCAATGGGCTTCAGTGGCTTCCGCAAACCAGCCCTGCGCCGCAAGCCAGGCAAGCCGTCCTCACCTGCACCGCAGCTCGGTAATGCACCAGCAATTATTCGCGCGATGATCGCCGCCGGAAACCGAATTGCCCACAAGCCCTATGTCTACGGTGGTGGTCACGGTTCGTTCAATGCGAGCGGCTACGACTGCTCTGGATCGGTCAGCTATGTGCTGCATGGCGGCGGGCTGCTCTCCTCACCACTTGACTCCTCTGGATTGATGTCGTGGGGTCGCCCCGGACCGGGCCGTTGGGTAACGATCTACGCGAATGGCGGTCACGCCTTCATGCGGATCGGCAACCGACGCTTTGACACTTCCGGTGCATCGCAGAGTGGCACGCGCTGGAGCCGCGAAATGCGCTCAGGCAGTGGTTATGTAGTCAGGCATCCGGCGGGGCTCTAGAAACTCCAGCCGGACGCCGCTAGGCTTGTCCAATCAGCGACGATATGCCCACAACTGAAGAGCAGTGGCTTGAGCGGCTCGGCAAGGAGCGCTACGAAATCCTCCGCAAGGCGGGTACGGAGCGCCCATGGAGCGGTGAGCACAACGAAACGAAGGATTCGGGAATGTTCATCTGTGCGGGCTGCGGCGAGCCGCTGTTTGCCTCTGACAACAAGTTCGATTCCGGTTCTGGCTGGCCATCATTTGACCGACCGGTAGCTGAACAGTCTGTAACCGCCGTTACCGACAACAGCCTCGGGATGACTCGAACCGAGGTCCGCTGCGCGAAGTGCGACGGCCACTTAGGCCATGTTTTTGACGATGGTCCGCGCGACACAACTGGAGCGCGATTCTGCATCAACTCGCTCTCACTTGACTTCAAGCCACAGCCTGACGCCGCTGACAGCGACGGCGCTGTAAGCCAAGACTCCGACTGACCTGCCGCTAATTGGGCGCGGCATCCGTCAGACTGCGGCGACGATGAAACTCCGCCTGCCCGCCATCCTCGTTGCAGTAGTTGCCGGGCTTGCGCTCGCCGACTCCTCGGTCGTTGCACTTGCCTTGCCGCCGATCAGAGTTGATCTTGGCTCGAGCATCAATGGCCTCGCGGCTGTAATCGGCGTCTATGTGCTCGTGCTCGGACTTGCGCTCTACCCAAGCGCCCTGCTTTCGAGGCACTTTGGCGCCGCACAAACCGGCGCACTAGGTTTTGCAATCCTCGCGATTGCATCGGTTGGCTGTGCGGTGTCTGATTCGCTGACCACGCTGCTCGTCTTCCGCGGCTTGCAGGCGCTCGGTGGAGCCGCCGGTGTACTTGCCGCCTTTGACTTGCTGGATCCGGGCGATGCAGAAGGCAAGGAGGAGCGTCACCTTTGGATCGCTGCCGCGGTCTTTGGCACAGCAGCCGGACCAGCGGTTGGCGGAATCCTCACCCAGGCGCTTGACTGGCGCGCGATCTTTTGGGTGCAGGTGCCGATTGGCATTGCCGGTGCGATCGCCTGCACACAGATAAGGATCCCGCAGCCAACTCACCACGCAAGCCCATTTAAGTGGCGCCCGTTGATCAGTCTTGGCCTGCTCGCTGGCGCGCTTGCAGCGGTGCTTTTCACACTTGTTCTGCAACTCGTTGCTGGCTGGAGCGTTGAACCGATCGTGGCAGCACTGGCCGTCTCTGTCCTGCCAGTTTCGGCAATCGCAACATCGCGCTACACAAAAATCCCAACAGCACCAAGTGCCGCGCTCGGTTGTGGGATGGTCGGAGTTGGCACGCTTTGCCTGATTTTCGTGCCAGGCGCCGGAGTGCTTTGGACCGTCCCTGCTCAGGCGCTGGCTGGCATCGGGATGGGGCTTGCGCTGCCAGCGCTAAACGGCGGCCTGCTACTCGAGAAAACAACGGCAGATGCCGCACGGCTGCTGACAGCGCGGCACATCGGCATTTTTGTAGCGCTACTGATTCTTGCGCCAATCGTAAATAACCAGCTGACTGCGGCAACAACAGCCGGCCAAGAACAGGGCGTTGCCGCGCTGCTTGATTCGAACATTCCACCACTTTCGAAGCTGGGCATTGCGCCGGCGCTCGCCAAGCCTTCAGCGTCAACAGCTCCGCGTGAAGCGATTCGAACCGCGCTTGACGCAAAGGCGACTTCGTTCAGCGGCAATGACCGTGTCGCCTTCGATGCCTTTGCGAAGCGCACTGATGAAACGGTTGTAGCCGCAGCAAACCGAGCCTTCCGACCGGCCTACATTGTTGCTGGCCTGATGGCAATTATCGCAGCGCTACTGCTCTGCGGTGGCGCGGAGCTCGGCATGTTTGCCAGATACCGACTGCCGGCAGCAGCAGCTGGCTTAGTGACGCTGCTGATCTATGTAGGAATCTTCCTTGTGCTTGCGCCAGCGGCGGTAAAGATTGGCGACCCATGCAAACCGCGTCAACTTCCGGCAGCTAGCGGCCTGACAGGTCTCGCCCAAGCGAATATCCTCAACTCTCTTGACAAAAAGGCCTGCACAAACGGTTCCTCACGCGAGGCACTCGTCATCGCACTCGGCAGCCCCGCTGCCGCCGAACAGTACAAGGCTAAGTACGGTGCCGATCCCGGGTCAGTCAGCTCACTACTTGGCGATCAGATCAGTGGCTTTCTCGGCGGACTTGGCGGCGCGCTGAAATGAGCGACCAGAGCGCAGACCAGATCGGCTGGGACCTAGACGCACTTGTTGACGGTGATGGTGCGGCTGGCGTTGAACGGTTACTTGATGAGGCAACCGAGCGCTCCTCGGCGCTGGCGACACGAGCCCGCGGTCAGATCGCGACAATTGGCGGCGACGAGTTTGCGGCGGTCGTCAGCGAGCTTGTCACGATCAGCGAACTGACGAACCGTGCTGGCGCCTATGCGGCACTTCGCTTCTCAACAGACACGAGTGACCCTGAGCGTGGTGCGCTAATGGCGCTAGTCCAAGAGCGGGCGACCGTAATTGAAACTGAGCTGCTGTTCCTCGAACTTGAGTGGACAGCGCTATCTGACGAACGAGCTGACGAGTTGATCGCGTCAGAGGGACTCGAGAAGGCTCGCCATCACCTCCATAACCTTCGAATCCAACGCCCACACCTGCTCAGCGAACCAGAGGAGAAGATCCTCAGTGAGAAGTCGGTGACCGGCAAGTCGGCCTGGTCACGGCTGTTCAGCGAACTTGTCAGCGCAATTGAAGTTGACACGCCCGAGGGTGAGCGCCAACCACTAGATGCCGCGCTCTCAAGGCTTGCCTCGCCGGACCGCGCCGAGCGACAGGCGGTCGCCGAAGCAGTCACTAACGCTCTCGAGCCAGGGCTACGAACCCGCGCCTACCTTTTCAACACGCTGCTCGCCGATAAGGCAACCGACGACCGGCTGCGGTCCTTCCCAACTTGGGTCAGCTCGCGCAACATGTCAAACGAGGCATCAGACCAATCGGTTGAGGCACTCGTCTCAGCTGTACGGGGCCGTTATGACATACCGCAGCGCTGGTATCGCCTCAAAGCAGGGCTACTCGGCATCGAACGGCTCGCAGACTTTGACCGGGCTGCAGCCCTTGGCGGAGAGGATCCGGAGATTGGCTGGCAGGAGGCTTGCGAAACGGTCTTTGGCGCCTACGCCGAGTTCTCGCCACAGTTGGGCTCGCTAGCGAAAGCGTTCATTGACGAGAATCGGATTGATGCCCCCGTGCGGCCAGGCAAGCGTGGCGGTGCCTTCTGCGCTTCGGTGACCCCCGATCACGGACCGTTCGTAATGCTCAACTGGACGTCACGGCGCCGCGATGTCCTGACGCTTGCCCACGAGCTCGGCCATGGCGTACACGGTGCGCTTGCCGCCGAACGCGGGATCTTGGAGATGAGTACGCCTCTGACCGTCGCCGAGACCGCCTCGGTATTTGGTGAGGAGCTGGTCTTTGCACGGCTGCTTGAGGCTGAGACTGACCCGGCTGCGCGCCTGTCGCTGCTCGCCGAATCACTTGAAGGTTCGATTGCGACTGTCTTCCGCCAGACGGCAATGAACCGCTTTGAATCGCTCGTCCACACCGAACGACGTGAGGCTGGCGAGATCTCGGTTGAACGGTTCGGCGAACTATGGGCCGAGAGCCAAGAGGAGATGTTCGGCGATTCCGTTGAAGTAACCGATGGCTACCGCTCATGGTGGTCTTACATCCCCCACTTCATCGGCACTCCCGGCTACGTCTACGCATACGCCTACGGACAGCTGCTCGCGCTTTCGGTGTTCGCCCAATGGCGGGCCGAGGGCGATGCCTTTGTCCCGAAGTACATCGCGATGCTCTCAGCGGGAGGATCGATGGCCCCGCGTGATCTTGCAGCGATCGCCGGCCTTGACCTTGATGATCCTGGCTTCTGGGAGAAGGGCTTGCTGCTAGTTGAAACCCGCCTTGACGAGGCTGAGCGGGCGGCCGCCGCCGGGCAAATCTAGACTCGGCGCGAATACAGTCCCGACTGGCACTTCAGTACCTTCGACTCCGCTACGCTTTAGAAGTTAACCTTGGAGGAGGGATCTTGAAGCTCATGTCAATGCCGCGTGCAGCAGTTCTTACAGCAGCAGTCACAGCAGCCTTTATTGCGGCCCCTGCCGCAGCATCAGCTGCTGCCTGCAATCCCCCCGCTAAGCGCGGTGAAGTAGCTCATGTCAATTACTCGGGCATGAAGTCCCAGCTTTTCTGCTTTGGCCCAATAACGATCAAGCCTGGACAGAACACGATTGAGTTCCCAGTCTCAAAACTCGTACCCAACGAAGACGGCTACATCACCCGCTTCGACCCTGACCTCGTCTACACCGACACCAACGAGGTTCCAGGCGTTGATGTTCTCCACCTCCACCACGGCGTTTGGGCAGTGAACAACAACTTTACGAATCCGCAGTGGGCTGCCGGTGAAGAGAAGACAATATTCCAGCTGCCACGGGGATTTGGCTGGCGTTCGCGCCCGACTGACACAGTCATTGTTAATCACATGATTCACAACCTCTACCCGGCCCCTGCACATGTCTACCTGACATGGCGAGTCGACTTCGTGCCGCTCACATCACCTGATGCAGCCTCGATCAAGCGCGCCCAGACTCTCTGGCTTGATGTAGCGGGACTGAAGGCCTATCCGGTCTTCGATGTCCTTCGTGGCTCTGGCAGCGGTGGAAAGTACACATTCCCAGATCAGGCGAGAGGCGCTGAGCGACGCAATATCGGCAGTCGCCACGAGTTCACTGCGACGCGCGACATGACTCTGATCGGCACGGCCGGCCACGAGCACCCAGGCGGCTTAAAGACTGAGCTTCGAATCAAGCGAGCCGGCCGATCCGATCGCAAGCTGTTCGAGTCGATCGCCCAGTACTTTGAGCCAGCTGGTGCAGTCTCGTGGGATGTCGCAATGACTGCGACAAAGCCATCCTGGCGGGTTAAGGTCAAGCCGGGCGACAAACTCGCTGTCAACGCGACCTACGACACAAAAAACGCTTCCTGGTACGAATCAATGGGAATCATGCCGGTCGCCGTCTACTACGGAAGCGACGCTGGAGGTGACGATCCATTTGTCACGCAGCCGCCGATCACTGGCGAGGTTACTCACGGGCACCTCAACGAGAATGACAACCATGGTGGCAAGACTGTGACATTGAACGACGCAACTCGGTTGATTTCCGGCGCTTCATTCTCGTCAAAGACACTGCCGATCAAGAACTACGTCTACACACAGGGCGACCTCTCCCTTGGCGGACTTCAAGGCAGGCCACCAACGGTCAGGCGCGGCAGCTCGATCACATTCCGCAACGATGACTCAACAGGTAACCCGAACACCGATTACGTCTTCCACACGATCACTGCCTGCAAGAACCCATGTAACAAGGACACAGGAATCGCCTATCCGCTCGCCAATGGTGCGGTTCAGTTCGATTCAGGGCAACTTGGCTACGGTCCTGGCTTTGCTACGCCGACGGCCAACCGCAAGACTTGGAGCACCCCGAAGAATCTGCCGACTGGAACCTACAGCTACTTCTGCAGGGTCCATCCGTATATGCGCGGCGCCATCCGAGTAACGAACTAGGGCAACCAAAGATGGGCGGAGCCGAGGCATGGCCGTACGGCGACTTGGGTATTCCGCCTGGACGAATCGTCGCGATTCCGAACCGCGGCGAGTTCTTTGTCCGTGACTCTGGCGGCGACGGGCCTGCCGTACTGCTCCTACACGGCTGGATGTTCAACGCCGACCTCAATTGGGGCCTCGCATACGCCCCACTGGTTGACGCCGGATACAGAGTTATTGCAATGGACCACCGTGGCCATGGACGCGGTCTGCGCAGCCGTCAGCCATTCAGGCTTGCTGCCTGCGCAGCCGACTGTGCCGCCGTCCTTCGCGAAATGGATGCGACCGGCGCTATCGCGGTCGGGTATTCAATGGGCGGCGCCATAACCCAACTTCTGGCCCTTGAACACCGTGCTTCGATTGATGGAATCGTGATGTGCGCTACATCTGCACACTTCTCAAGCCCTCTTATGAAGCGCACGTGGCGCGCGATGCCCGCGTTGCGCGTCGCGCTCGGTCTCGGCGGCGCTGGCGCTTGGGAGCGCGCACTCAAGCAGATGGGATTCCCTCAGGATGCCCGCTCAGGCTGGATTGCCGCTGAGCTTTCGCGAGGCAGCGCTCGTGACCTTGCCGAAGCTGGCCGCGAACTAGGTCGCCACGACGCCCGCTCATGGCTGCGGAGTATTTCGCACCCGGCGGCATCGGTGATCACTTCGGCTGACAACTCAGTTCCACCCGAGTTCCAGAATGACTTGGCGAAGGGCCTTGACGCTTCGGTGTTTGAGGTTCACGCAGACCACATGGCAGTTGCCTCACACCCAGGCGAGTTCCAAGAGGCGCTGCTTGCTGCACTCGCAGATGTTGCTTCCCGCGCTGGTTCGAAGCGCGTCAGTTCAGTCAAGTAACTCTCACGAAAATCGCGTAACAGCCGCTGATCCTGCGATTGGCGTGGATCCTCAAATGGTCAGTCAATTCGACTATGAGGACCTACGAAAATGCTCAATCGCCGAACTCTGCTCTTGGCCGCCTTTGCTCCGTTTGGATTCCTCTCTTTCCTTTCAAACACCAGCCACGCTGATCCCGGCAAAGCGAATTACCGAAGCCAACCTTTTGGACTTGCACGCGAAGCCGGTCGTGACCCAAGTCGAGCATCACAGTGGGCACTTGACGCAATCTCGGTGGAAAGCGGCTGGCTGCGCGCCGGACTTTCAAATCTATCCGCCCTGTCGGGCCCGCCAATCGCCCTAATTGACAGTGGTGTTGATGCGTCTCACCAAGAGCTTCGCGGCCGAATCCGTGCCTGCGGATCCTCTCGCTCCGGTCGTGTGACAGAAGGCGACTGCAGAGACGAAGACGGCCACGGGACGCATGTCGCGGGGATAGCTGCGGCTGCAACCGGCAACGGGATCGGTATCTCAGGCGTCGCAGCCACCTCGCCGCTAATCATCTGCCGGGCGCTTGGGTCGCACAACAGCGGAACCGCCAACGATGTTGCGGCCTGCGTGACGTGGGCGGCGCGCAAGGGCGCAAAGGTAATCTCGATGTCGCTCGGAGGTCCGGATTCGCGCCCAGTCCACGCGGCAATCCGCGCTGCCTGGGCTGGTGGCGGAACGGCTGGTTCACTGATCGTGGCCTCAGCAGGCAACGACGGCCCAAGCCAGATCAGCTACCCAGCGGGATACAGCGAGGTTGTATCGGTGGCAGCAATTGACCGCGATCGCCACCGTGCAAGATTCTCGGACACAAACGGCGATGTTGAGATCGCCGCTCCCGGTGTTGACATCCTCTCGCTTAAGGCGGGCGGCGGCTACCTACGAATGAGCGGTACATCGATGGCGGCCCCGCATGTTGCCGGAGCAGCGGCACTTCTCTGGGCCACCGCCCCGAGAGCGACCGCCGCAGTCGTAAGACGGCTACTTGACCGTTCAGTAAGCGATCTTGGCTCGAAGGGTAGGGATCGCAGCTACGGATTTGGCGTTCTTGACCTGTCAAAGGGTGGTTAGCGCGCTAGGCTGTCGCACATGCCAAACCCAGACGGCCCAATCATCATTGCCTACGACGGATCGGTCGAAGCTAACCAAGCAATTGAGCAGGCGAGCGGCATTGTCGGCTCGGGAACCAAGGCGGTAATTTTGACTGTCTGGGAGTCCGGCCTGATGAATGCCGCAATCGCTCCGATTCCAGGCGGCCTTGGCGCGCCGGTTCCACCGCCAGACATTGAGCAGGTCCGCGAACTTGACCGCTCAGAGGAGGATCACGCGGAGAAGATTGCCCGGCAAGGCGCTGAACTTGCCCGTCAACATGGCCTCGATGCGGAAGCACACGTCGCTCGCGACGAGCGCTCAGTCGCATCAACAATTCTCGAATTGGCCGATGAGCGGGATGCGCGCGCAATCGTGATCGGCTCGCGTCGCCATTCGGCAATCGCCTCAGTCCTGCTGGGATCAACAACTGAAAAGGTCCTTCACACCACGAAGCGTCCGTTGATCGTCATTCGCCCATCAGACGGAGACGGGCACTAGCCCGGCAAGCTGCCGCGATGCAGGATGTAACCTCGCTGCGCGGGCAACTGATCGTCGCGAGTCCTGCGATTGATGACCCTAACTTTCACCGGGCAGTCGTCCTGATCGGCCACCACGACCGAGATGGTGCGCTCGGCGTCGTAATCAATCGCCCTTCCGGCTCCCAGGTTGCCGAGGCCGCACCACCGGTCGCTGAGATGATCGGTGGCGACAGCGAGCTTCACTTTGGTGGACCGGTAATGCCCGAAGCCGTCGTCGTCGTTGCCGAGTTCGAGAGCGCTGATGACGCAGCAATCATTGCCTTCGGAACCGTTGGCGTACTCCCCGCAGACAGCGAGCCGCAGATGGTTGCTGAGCGGACTCACCGCCTGCGCGCCTATGCAGGCCATGCTGGCTGGAGCTCCGGCCAGCTCGATGCCGAGGTTGAGCGCGAAGACTGGATCATTGCGCCTGCCGAAGCTGACCTAGTCTTTTCGCTCGAAACCGAGGATCTTTGGTCTGATGTATTGAAGAGTCTTGGCGGAAGTTACGAATTGCTCTCACGAATGCCAGAGGATCCAAGTGTCAACTGATAACGCGCAAAATGAAGCGACCAAAGTAGAACTCTCCCAGGCGGCGATTGGCGCTTGGAGTGGCGGGCGATTCATGCACTTTGGCGCGCCGCTTGAAGATGAACGATTCACGGCGCTGCTCCGCCCCGACGAAACAATCTCAACCGTGATCACCGCTGATGTTTATGGGACCGGCGGAGCCGACATTGCAGTTGGCGAGGCGACCAAGGGACTGCCTCGCGACTCGTTCCAGCTGGTCGGAGCGATCGGACATGACTTCGAAAAGGGCGAGCGACAGGGCGCCAAAGGCTTCCCGCGTTTTACAAACCCAGCGCTCCGCGGCCCGGAGCAGTACTCCGACTATCTGCGAGCGGCCACCGAAGCAAGCCTTGAGCGCTGTGGCACAAGCCACTTCGATGCACTGCTGCTCCATAACCCTGACCGGATCGGTTACAGCTCTGAGGTTGTTTGGCAGGCAATGGACGATCTCCGTAGCGAGGGTCTGGCAAGTTCAATCGGAGTCGCTCCGGGCCCGGCAAACGGCTTCACTCTTGACCTAATCGCCTGCCTCGAAATGTTCGGTGAGATGATCGACTGGGCGATGCTGATCATTAATCCACTTGAACAGTGGCCAGCCCACCTTGCCCTACCAGCATGTGAGAAACACGATGTGCAGGTGATTGCGCGCGTTGCCGACTATGGCGGACTGTTCCACGGCGACATCAAACTCGGACACCAGTTCCTGGAGCGTGACCATCGGACCTTCCGTCCAGATGGCTGGGTTGAAACCGGCCTTGAGAAGATCGAGCGTATGCGCCCGATCGCAGAGCGCCACGGACTTTCAACCCTGCAACTTGCCTGCGCGTGGAACCTCTCTCACCCAGCGGTTTCCTGCGTTGTCCCAACGCTGCTTGAAGAGGGAACCCCGGGGACCCGCCCGATTGAGGAGCAGCGGGCTGATCTTGCCGCGCTCCCTGAAAACGCTGGCTCGATTCTCACTGCCGATGAGATTTCACAGATCAACAGCATTGGCGATAACACGGGCTGCATGGCCCTAAAGGGTGCTTTGGCTTGGCTTTGCCAGCTGCCTTCTTGCCGGGATTGTTCGTCGTGGAGGGCTTTGAATTCGGTTCGCTGCCGACCGGATACCAGCGCGGGCCGCGCTTGATAAGCAGTCCTTGATCGGCGAGCGCTGGAAGCACTCGGAACAGGTAGTTGCGATGCGTGCCGATCTCAGCGGCGATCTCAGCGACCGTCATTCCTGGCTGCTGCCGCAGGGCCTTAAGCGCCTCGCTGCCTCGGAATCCACTACCGGGCGGACGCCCCGGCTTGCGCCCGGTCGGCCTGCGTGCGCCACTTGGACCGCGCAATGCCCCATCCCCGCGCAGCAGACGCAGTGCGCCCATCAGGCGCTCGTACTCTTCAACAACCGGCTGAATCTCGTCTAGCCGCGTCTCAATATCTTTTACGACCGAATCAACATGATCTTTAGGCATACAAACCTTCTAATTCGAATATTGGGGGGGTGAGGGAGAAGTAGCTCCGAAGAACTATCTCCATCAATTGTAGTAACACTTTCGGCTGAAAGTGACATATGTCTCCGACAAGGCAGTAGCTGGCATCAAAACCAATCTGGCTGTCCGGCCGGATTCCCCGCTAGCGTCGACAACTTATGACGACGCTACTCGCACTTATCGCTGGCCTTGCCTGTGGAGCAATCGCAGGGGCAATGATCGCGCGTCGCGCCGCCGACAATCGCCATGCAGTCGAGGCAACCGCTGACGAAGAGCGGCTGCGCCGGCTCTCAGAGGAACTCGCTAACCAGTCCCGGGCGGCGGTCATAAGTGAGGCGAAACGTGAGCTAAGCCACGAGCGCGAGCTAACAAAGACCGAGCTAACAAAGGAGCGCCAAGCGGTTGAACAGCTCGTCAAACCGGTCGCCGAAAGTCTGACCAAGGTTGGCGAGCGGATTGAAAAGCTCGAACAGGAGCGAACGCGCGACTCCGGCAAGATCACAACTCAGCTTGAGAACATTGCGAAGGTCAACGCTGAGGTTGGCCGCGAAACGCGCGCACTTGCGAGCGCCCTGCGGCGGCCGGAGGGCAGAGGCCGCTGGGGTGAACTGCAGCTGCGCAGGGTCGTTGAGCTTGCTGGCATGACCGAGTACTGCGAGGACTTCACGGAGCAGACAACCGTCGACACTGAAGAGGGCAGGCGGCGGCCAGACATGATCGTGCGCATAGCTGGCGGAAGGTCATGCGTGATTGATTCAAAGGCTCCACTCAGGCACTTGCTTGATGCATACGAGACTGACGATCCCGACCAGCGTGATGCCCTGCGGAGCCAGCATGCTGCCGCACTCAAGAAACACATCAAAGACCTTTCCTCGAAGGCCTACTGGGAGCAGTTCGACGATGCTCCTGATCTGGTCCTGATGTTCCTGCCCGGAGAGCACTTCCTGCAGGCAGCGCTGGAGATCGACCCGACGCTCACCGAGTTTGGAGCCGAAGGCAAGGTGATCATCGCAACGCCGGCAACGCTGCTGACAATGCTGAAGGCAGTGCACTACGGATGGCGCAACGAAGCAGTAGCTGAGAACGCGCAGGCGATCGCCAGCGCAGGAAAAGTTCTCTACGAGCGAATCGGCAAGGTCGTCGGTGACATTCAGTTGGTTGGCAAGCAGCTAGGTACAGCTGTTGGCAGCTACAACAAGCTGGTCAGTTCAGTTGACAGTCGTCTCGTTCCGGGCGCGAAGACTCTCGCATCGCTCGACCCAGGTATGGGTGAGCTGCCAGACCTTTCCCCGCTTGAAGTGCAGTCGCGCGAGAGCAAACACCTTACGAGCGGCAGCCAGGAACCTGAGGCGGTTGATGCCGTGGTCCTCGAAGACCTCGACGTTGAGTCGTCTCAACAGTCCTGACCCACTAGGGTCTTCAGTAGTGAGTCTCGACATCCTCAGTATCACCGATCCGGGCTGCCCATTCGCTTGGTCAGCTG
>JAPLCG010000075.1 GCA_026392385.1 Solirubrobacterales bacterium | reverse complement strand
GGTGACTGAACCCTGGCGGGTTGAGGTAATCCGCTCCTGCAACTGACCCATTTCCGTTTCAAGGGTGGGCTGGTAACCAACCTGCGAAGGCATCCGTCCGAGCAGAGCGGAGACCTCGGAACCAGCCTGAACGAAGCGGAAGATATTGTCGATGAACAGCAACACATCCTGACCCTCACGGTCACGGAAGTACTCAGCCATCGTCAGACCGGACAGCGCGATGCGCATACGAGCTCCCGGAGGCTCATTCATCTGGCCGAAGACGAGGACGGTCTTGTCGATAACCCCGGACTCCTTCATTTCAAGCCAGAGGTCGTTGCCCTCGCGGGAGCGCTCGCCAACACCACAGAATGCTGAAAGGCCACCGTGTTCCTTAGCGAGGTTGTGAATCAGTTCCTGAATCAGAACGGTCTTGCCGACTCCGGCGCCGCCGAACAGTCCGATCTTGCCGCCCTTGGCATAAGGAGCAAGCAGGTCGATGACCTTAATTCCTGTCTCGAACATCTCGGTCGTTGGAGTCAAGTTCTCAACATCCGGTGCCGGACGGTGAATTAGCCAGCGCTCTTCAGTTACGACAGGCTCGCCGAGATCAATCGTGTCACCAAGCAGATTGAAAATACGACCAAGAGTTGCGTTGCCAACAGGCACCGTGATTGGGCCACCAGTGTCAAGGACTTCGACACCACGGGCAAGCCCATCGGTTGTGTCCATTGCAACTGCGCGAACGCGATCGTCGCCGAGGTGCTGCTGCACTTCGCAGACAAGCGTCTCGTCACCCTCGCGCTCGATCTCGATTGCCGAGTTGATCGCTGGCAGCTTGTCGGGGAAGACGGCCTCGATTACGACGCCCTGAATCTCTTCGATGCGGCCGACATTGCGCTGTTCGGTTGTGGACATTTGCTGTTTGTGCTCCTCTTTTTAGTCTGCGGTTTGGTGGTTGGCGTTCTAGACGAGCGCCTCAGCGCCAGCCACGACTTCCATAATTTCCTGGGTGATCTCTGCCTGGCGTGCGCGGTTCATCTCAAGGGTCAAGTCCTCGATCACCTCGGAGGCATTCTCTGAGGCGTTGCGCATTGCCGTCATGCGTGCTCCATGCTCGGATGCCGTGCTTTCAAGCAGGGCTCTGAAGATGCTGATCTCTACATAATCCGGAATCAGTCTTTTGAGAATCATCTCTGGATCCGGCTCATACTCAACTAGTGCCCGTGAGACATCGTCCTCACTGCCATCCTCAGCATCATCCTCGAGGACGCTCGCATGCTGGAGCGGCAACATCGTCTCGGCTCGAACCACCTGGGTAAGGGCTGAGACATAGCCGTTGTAGAAGATTTCAACCTCGTCAACGAGCCCGTCGACGTAGTCAGACATCAAGGTTTCAGCAATCTCGCGCGCATTCCCGTAGACGGGGCGGTCGGTGAAGCCGGTGAATCCACCACTGATCTCGTTGCCTCGGAAGATCAACGACGAGTTTCCGCGGCGTCCGACGGCATACCAACGGACATTGCGGCCAAGCGCCTGCTGTTCCTCAGCCGCACGCACACCGGCGCGAATGATCTGCGAGTTAAAGGCACCCGCAAGACCGCGATCGGCCGTAATCAAAAGAATTCCAACGGTCTTGACCTCATCGTGCTCGTTGAGGATCGGCAGGCTTGGCACGTTGCCGGCCTCAGCTGCCGCCTGACGGGTCATCCGCCGGATTGCCCCCGCGTAGGGTCGCAGCACTGCGATGCGCTGCTCAGCGCGACGCAGCCGTGCCGCAGCGACCATCTCCATGGCAGAGGTGATCTTCTGGATGTTGCGGACCGATTCGATCCGCTGTTTTACATCGCGCTGTGAAGCCATTTGGCTTGCTCAGATCTCCTCGACGCCGTCGTTAGACGGTCGCCGTCTCCGCTCCGGCAGCGGTGATCCTGTCGGAGTCCCCAGCTTCGATCGGCTGACCCTCTTCGTCAAGGTCGTAGCCGAAATCATCGGCATAGCCAGCTACAGCCTTGTCGAGCTCAGCCTGCGTCTCGTCCGACCAGTCTCCACCGGCGATCTTTGCGAGCACATCCTTGTGTTCCGCGCCGACGCGCTGCGTAAGTCCGAGCAGGAACTCCTCAACCTTCGACGGGACAATGCGGTCGAGGTAGCCAGCAGTTGCTGCGAAGACCTGGACAACCTGGTCCTCAACTGGCAGCGGTGAGCGCTCGTTCTGGTTGAGTGTCAGCACCAGACGCTCGCCTCGGGCAAGTGTCTTCTGAGTGTCGGCATCAAGGTCCGAACCGAACTGAGCAAACGCTTCGAGTTCGCGGTACTGGGAGAGCTCGATCTTGATCTTGCCGGCAACCTTCTTCATCGGCCCGATCTGAGCGTTACCGCCGACTCGCGAAACCGAGATTCCAACGTTAATAGCCGGGCGAACGCCGGAGTTGAACAGCTTCGGCTCAAGGAAGATCTGCCCATCAGTAATCGAAATCACGTTCGTTGGGATGTAGGCAGAAACATCGCCAGCCTGCGTCTCAATGATCGGAAGTGCGGTGAGTGAGCCACCACCAAGTTCATCATTGAGCTTGACTGCGCGCTCCAGCAACCTTGAGTGCAGGTAGAAGACATCGCCCGGGTACGCCTCGCGGCCTGGCGGACGACGCAGCAGCAGTGACATCTGGCGATACGCGTAAGCGTGCTTCGTCAGGTCGTCGTAGATGCAGAGTGCGTGCTTGCCTGCATAGAGGAAGTATTCAGCCATTGCGCATCCGGCATAAGGCGCCATGAACTTGATCGGCGCTGCCTCATCGGCCGGTGCAGCAACGATGATCGTGTTCTCAAGCGCACCATTCTCAGCCAATGTCTCTGCGAGCTGAACGACGGTTGCGAGTCGCTGACCAATTGCGACATAGACGGAAATCAGGCCCGTCCCCTTGTTGTTGATAATCGCGTCAAGTGCAATCGCAGTCTTT
>JAPLCG010000057.1 GCA_026392385.1 Solirubrobacterales bacterium | reverse complement strand
ACGCCTAGGCCGATGACCCATGACCTGCTCGCAGAGACGCTAGGCGAGCTCGACGCCTCCTGCACACGCGTCGCGATAACCGAGCTGAGGGATAACACTTTCTACGCATCAATCACGATTTCAACCGACGGACGCGAGGTAGAGATTGACTCGCGGCCGAGCGACGCGCTCGCACTCGCAGTGCGATCAGGCGCACCAATTTTCGCCGCTGAAGATGTGATTGACGAATCGGCAATTGAATTCGAACATGAGGTCGAGGACACCGACGAAGTTGTAGAGAAGTTCAAGGAATTCCTCGAAGAGGTAACGCCAGAGGATTTCGCTGGCGGCGAGGAATAACCGCGGGTCCGCAGCACCATCGGGCTGCGAATGAATCAGCTCAGTCGCGTGTCAGTGCCAGTCTGAGTAACTGTTCAAGCAGCGCTTCAAATCCGATTCCAGCAGCCTCAGCGGCCTGGGGAACGAGGCTCGTCTGCGTCAGACCGGGAACCGTGTCTACCTCAAGGATCGATGCTTCGCCTTCACTAGTGAGGATCACGTCGACGCGAGCGCAGCCGCTGCAGCCGAGTGCTTCGAATGCCTCAGCGGCGAGAGCCATCACCTTTGCTGTCGTCTCGCTATCGAGGTCAGCGGGACACACTAGGCGGGTTGCCCCGGCCTCATAACGAGCCTCAAAGTCATAGACATCACCTACTGGAACTGCCTCGACGACGGGCAGTACCGTTGGTCCGCCGTCCTGCTCAAGAACAGCAATCGCAAGTTCGCGTCCGACTACCTGTGACTCAAGCAAAGCGCGACTGTCATACGAGAGTGCAGAGAGTAGGGCTGCTGGCACCTCCGATTCACTGCGAGCAAGGCTTACGCCAAGTGCGGAGCCCTGAGCAACTGGCTTGACGATCAGCGGCCAAGCGAGTCGCTCGCCTATCTCAGGCAGCAGGGAACCAATTCCGAGCTCGCGAAGCGATGTACCGTCAATCAGAGCGGATTCAGGGGTTGGGAGACCCGCGGCGCGTAGAACGATCTTTGCAAACGCCTTGTCGGAAGCGAGTGCAGATGCGGCAGGCGAGGAACCGGTGTAAGGGATTCCCAAAAGCTCAAGCAGCTGTTGAATCGTGCCGTCTTCGCCAGTTGCGCCGTGAACGGCAATCATCGCGACCGCCGGCTTGAGGGCGCGGAGCGACTCAATCATTCCGCCGTCTGCCTCGATCGCCGTAACCTCGTGACCGAGCCGCTCAAGACCATCCTGGACTCGCCCGGAGGTCCGCAGTGAAACGCCGCGCTCCAGCGAGCGGCCTCCCTCAATTACGGCGACCTTCATGCTCCGGCGCTCCGTGGCTTTCGAAACTCAACGACTTCGCCGCCAGCATCGTCTGTAACGCCTTGTTTGTCGTCGGGGGTTGCCGGGCGCTTGCCAATCGCTGGCGATCGCTTGCCGGTAAGCGTTTCGAACAACTCAACCTGTTCATTGACGACGATGCCGATTCTGCGGATGCCTTCGCGGATCCCCGCCTCGTCTGCGCCGGAGAAGTTGAGCCGCATCGACGAGCTGCCGCTGCCATCAACCCAAGCTGCACGACCAGGGACGAAGGCGACATTCTCGCGCAGAGCACGGGCGAGCAGGTCGGTCGTGTCAATGTAATCCGGCAGAGTCACCCAGAGGAATAGACCGCCTTCCGGAGCGTTCCAGCCTGCCGATCTTGGAAGCTCAAGCGCTAGGGACTCAAGCATCACATCGCGCCGCCGTCTGTAGATCTCGCTGAGCTCAGCGACATAGGTGGGCCACTCCGCACCTGAGATGTACTCAGCGACGAAGTGCTGTGTGAGCGAAGAGGCGCAGAGGTCGGCGGCCTGTTTGCCGAGGTTGAGTTTCTCAAGGACTGGGCGTGGGGCCGTCACCCATCCGACCCTGATTCCTGGCGAAAGGATCTTTGAGAATGTTCCGATGTAGGCAACGGAATCCCCGCCGTCAAGCTCGAGCATTGTTGGTAGCGCCTCACCCTCGTAGCGGAGCAGCCCATAGGGGTTGTCCTCAACGATCAGCAGTTCATTTTCGCGCGCAATCGCGAGAATCTCGTGGCGTCGCTCAAGCGACAGTGTCACGCCAGCCGGGTTTTGAAAGTTCGGGATCAGGTAGATGAATTTCGGCCGTGCGCCTGATTTCGCTAGCTCGGCGAGACGCTCTCGCAGCAGTACAGGGTCAAGTCCATCTTCGTCAACGGGGACATGCTCAACGCGTGCCTCATAGCTCGTGAAGGCTGAAATTGCGCCCGGGTAGGTTGGCCCTTCGGCGATGATTACGTCGCCCGGATCGATAAGCGCCTTGCAGATCAGGTCAAGTCCCTGCTGCCCGCCGGTCGTAATCAGGACATCGTCGGGATCAACGATCGCATTCTCGTCAGCCATTACCTTGCTGGCAGCTGCACGGGCGATCGCAAGCCCCTCGGTTGGCCCGTACTGGAGAGCCTTGGCGAGATGCGTGTTTGCCAGTTCATGCATGAGCGCCGCGAAGGACGCTGTCGGGAACGTTGAAGTGTCTGGCAGTCCGCCCGCGAGCGAGATAACTTCGGGGCGCTCAGTTATGGCCATCAGATCGCGCATCGCCGATGAGGTCATTGATGATGTGCGTTCCGCAAACAGTGCCGCGTACCACTTCGCTCGGCGGCTGCCACTCTCGCTAGCGTGGCCCACCAATGGCAAGCGCTGCGCTAATAGCTCGAAACGCATCCGACGGGATGTGGTGTGAACTGTGAGCGAGCGCGGATTGATTCTTGCCGTCATTGATGGCCTGCGACCAGCCGCCCTCGAACAGGCTGTCGCCCAGGGTGGCGCGCCGACTCTTGCGCGGCTAATGCAGGAAGGCGTCTATGTCGATGACTGTGTCGCAGCCTTCCCGTCCGTAACCCCAGTTTGCGCGGCGACGATCGCTACCGGAGTCGGTCCGGATCAGCACCGGATCCCGTCGATGAACTGGTACCACCGCACGGAACGGCGTTATGTGGAATACGGGTCGAGCTTTGCTGCGGGTCGCAAGCAGGGCATTGGGCGCACGCTTAATGACACCGTCTACTCAATGAACCGAGACCACCTAGCCCCGAATGTTCCAACGATTTTCGAGTCACTCGACGACGCCGGTTTTCGTACGGCGGGAACCACCTACCTGATCTACCGCGGACGGCATCGCCACGAGCCCGCAAGCGAGTCAAGGCTGGCAAGGTTCGCAACTTCAACACTGTTTAGGGACCCAGTAATGGGACCGCGCGAGCTTTTCTATGCGGATCTGTTCGCTTCACGGAAGACCGGCTGTCGCTCGCAGCTCGGAATGCCAGGAGTCAGGGATCGGCATTCGGGCTGCGTCGGCTCGTACATGGTGGCCGAAGACCTGTTTGATTTCCTGCTGCTGTCGCTGCCAGACAACGACACTTGGTCACATCGTCATGGCCCGGATGCTCAGGTGGAGTCAGTTGCGGTTGCTGACCGCCAGTTGGCGAGAATGGCGGATGCGGCAGGTGGCGTTGATGCTCTGCTTGACCGTTATGGCGTGATTGTTGCGGCTGACCACGGCCATACGCTCGTCCGTGAACGCGTTGATCTGCTTGATGCTTTCGGCGACTGGTGGGTGAGGACGCCACGTAATTCAGGTGAACAGGTTGAGGAGATCGCGATTGGTCTCGCCCAGCGCTCGGCGATGCTCTACATACTTGGCGCCGAAGATCGTCATGCCGCAGCCGAGCGGGCCGCAGGTGATGCCTTGCGGCTGCGCGGCGTCGATCTAGCCGTGTTGCTTGGCGATGGCGAAGCTCGGGTACTGCGTCAGGGCGCGGAGCTTCGGTTCGCTCCCGGAGGAGACCTGGTCGATTCGCAGGGACTCAATTGTGCGGTTGACGGCGATCGCTCAGTGTTAGGGATGACGATCGCTGACGGGCGCATCGCCAGCCCGGACTACCCGAACGCGCTTGCTCGCATCTGGTCGGCGCTCAACTGCCCAACTGCGGGAGACGTGATTCTCTCTGCCGGACCAGGTGCCGAGTTCGCCGATTGGGGTGGTGCTGATCACCTCGGCGGTGGCAGTCATGGGTCACTCCACAGAAGTGATTCGCACGGAGTCCTGCTTTGGTCCGGAACCGGACCCTACTCGCGTGATTCGCGTAGCGAGTGGACGATTGGCAATATCGCGGGAATCGTCAGAGACCACTTTGGGGTTGGTGGCTAGGTGAGACGCGCCGCCGCATTGCTTGGAGTTGTTGGAATGGTCCTGATTGCTGCTTCTCCGGTCAACGCTGCGGGTCAGGCAAAGGTGACCGGCCAGCAGGCAAAGCAGACGGCTTACAGGCTGCCCGACGTAATTGACGAAATGCGCCAGCACCCAGGCAGTCACACCGATATTGAGTTACAAACAGATCGGTGGCGAGTCCAGGTTTGGTCGAAGCAGAGCTCGCTACTTGCCTAGGTATTCGTTGCCGCCGACAGGGGCGATGTGCTTGAGCAGTACACAGGCTATAGAGCCGCGTGGGGTATGGCCCGTGGTCGCCCCGGAGCATTCGGTCACGACGCGACGGCTCTCTGGGTCTGGCTCCCACTTGTTGGCCTTTTCCTACTGCCGTTTCTGCCACGCGGCAGACCACGCCTTCGCCACATTGATCTTGCCGCAGTCGCCGGTTTGTCGGTCTCAATCGCGTTCTTTAATCGTGGTGAAATTGAACTATCAACACCGCTCCTCTATCCGCCAATGCTTTGGCTGCTTGGCCGGATGCTTTGGCGAGGTTTTCGGGGTTCGCCCGTGCGGAAGCCCGACACCTCACTGCTTTCTGGACGACTGTTACTGCTCGGAACCGTCTTTCTGATTGGTTTCCGCATTGCGTTTCTTGCGGCCAAT
>JAPLCG010000053.1 GCA_026392385.1 Solirubrobacterales bacterium | reverse complement strand
TCATCCGGGCAATCTCGCTGCCGGGATCGCTCACCGTTTAGGGCTGGGCCTCGTCGCTTCATATGCACTGTTTAAGCCAGTTGCTGTTGCGTCACTTTTCGTTGGAGTTGGGCTCCTTGTTCATCGCCACTTAGGTAGACGGAGCGACCGCAGGTTGGCGCTCGCAGTAGCTCTTTTCTTTTGTGCCCCAACTGCAGCGATTGGCGGTTGGACACTGGACCACAGTTCGAATGCAAAGATCAGCCTCGATTTTGCTGGTGGGGAGCTGTGGACCGGTTCCTACCTTTGGGGCTATGTGTTCACCGCTATCGCGGTCGGGCTTGTACCTGTTGGGTTAGTCGCTTATGAACGGGGGCGCTGCGGGAAGAACAGGCGATCGCTGGTCATAGCTGCGACCTGCGCGCTTTTTGCAGGTTGGCTGCAGCCTTGGCAGGGGGCAACATTGATCTGCGTCGTTGTCCTCGCTGAACTACAGCGCTTACGATCTAAGGACCGCACTGCTGCGGCCGCTGTCGGTGAACTCGCTCCGATTGTTCTAGCTGGGCTTCTTCCGCTCGTCTATTACCTACTGCTGTCGCGGTTGGATCCAGCTTGGGAATTGGCCGGTACTGCTAATCAGATTGATCGCTGGCCGCTCTGGATTCTAATCGTCACGATTCTGCCGCTTGCGGCTCCAGCCGCTTTTGCGTATCGACGCGGTAACTGGGGTGACTTTGGGAGCGTTGCTCTTCGAGTCTGGCCGCTGGTCGGTCTCGTCATTTACTTTGCCCCGATTGGGACATTCCCATTCCATGCCTTGCAGGGAGTCCAGTATCCGCTTGCGGTTTTGGCTGTAATCAGCTGGCGGTCTTGGCTAGGCGGTCGAAAGCTTCCAGTCGTATGGGCGATTGTCGCCGCGCTTCTTCTGATCGTCCCCGGAACGATCTATCGGGTTGACCAGATCAGGAACGCTGTCAACTTTGGCGTACAGCCTTTCTTCCTGACCGATGACGAACATGCTGCGCTCGAATTTCTAGACACCAGTTCAGGCAGTGGAGGAGTAGTGACGGAGAACTATTTAGCGACGGTCATTCCTGCTTACACCGGTCGCCAAACCTTCCTCGGCGCTGGATCGTGGACCCCGAACTTTGACCTGCGTCGCGATTTGCTCGCTGAGCTATTTGCCGGCCAGCTTGGCGCCCGCAGTGCTCGGCAGCTACTCGTCCGTCCGGGTGCTGGCTATCTGCTTGACACCTGCCGCGCTAAGCCCAAGTTTTTCGTGGACGTGAGCCAGTTCACGACGGTTGTTTGGAAGCGCGGCTGCGTGACGGTGCTACGGATTGAGGGCGCTCCACCGCTCGGGGGCACGCAGCCAGCGCTTCCGCCACTGAATGGGCCTCCTCCGAAATGATGGGCATTGGAAGGACCGCGCGCCTGCCGCTGATCGACGGGCTACGAGCTGTTGCGGCTTTATTGATCTTTGCCTATCACGCGCTCTATGTGACAGGCAACCTTTCTAGAGCCGACTACGGCTGGTACCTGAATGTTGGGGTACCGCTCTTCTATGCGATCAGTGGTTTGCTGCTTTTCCGCCCATTTGCGAAGGCGATGCTGTCGGCTGAGGAATTGCCGAGCCTCAGCGAATATTTCCGGCACAGGCTGTTTCGAATAATTCCTGCCTACTGGCTGGCGTTGCCTTTGATCGCAATACTGCTTGTGCGAGGCGCCTCCGTCTTCACGCCAACGGGAATCGTGACCTACTTTGGGTTCCTGCAGATCTATCGACTGAGTACCTTCACTGGCGGTATCGGCCAAGCATGGACCCTCTGTGTTGAAATGACTTACTACCTTGCGCTCCCATTTTTTGCGCTGCTCGTTAGCAGGTTGGCCCGCAGGGCTGGTGGTCAGACCGCCAGATTGAGGGCGTTGCTTAGTTCAGTTGCTCTTCTAGCGGCCTGTTCGCTCGCTTGGAAGCTACTCGTGGTTCATCAGTTTGCTGGTGATCTCAGCGGCCTGCTGGTGCCGATGACGGTTCTTCCTGCGGCGCTTGACCAGTTCGCGGTCGGAATGGCGATAGCGGTGCTCCTAGTTGCTATGGACTCATCTGTCGGGCCTTCGCGACTGCTTCGC
>JAPLCG010000121.1 GCA_026392385.1 Solirubrobacterales bacterium | reverse complement strand
GAAGCGTTCGACGAGCCCTGGCTCGGTGCGGTGTGCCTTCGCGAATGGCGATAGCTCAACCGGGTAGTCAAAGAGAATTGTCGGCTGGACCAGTTCAGGCTCTACATGCTTGGTGAGCAGTTCATCAACTAGCTGCGCCCATGTATCGGTCTCGGGAACATCATGCCCCTTCGCCTTCATCGCGGCAGCTAGCGAATCGCGATCGCGGTTTTCGAGAATGTCAACGCCGCAGCGCGATGAGATCGACTCACGCAGAGTCTCGCGCCGCCAAGGTGAGACGAAATCAATCTCTCCCTCGTATTCGATAGTCGCGGCAACCGTTCGAACAAGGTCTTCGAGTCGCTCAGCGATCGTCATGTAGTCGGAGTAAGCCTCGTACCACTCAATCATCGTGAACTCAGGATTGTGCTTCGGCGACAGCCCCTCATTGCGGAAGTCCTTGCCAATCTCATAGACACGCTCTAGCCCGCCAACAATCAGCCGTTTGAGGTAGAGCTCAGTCGCTATCCGCAGGAAAAGGCTGCGATCGAGAGCGTTGTGGTGGGTAACAAACGGGCGTGCTGCGGCGCCGCCGTAGAGCGGCTGCAGGACCGGCGTCTCAACCTCAATAAATCCCTGTGCGTCGAGGTAGCCACGAATTGCAGTGATAACGCGAGCTCGGGTAATGAACAGTTCGCGAGCCTCCTCGGAGGCGATCAGGTCCAGCTCGCGACGGCGGTAGCGCGTCTCAATGTCACGCAGGCCATGGTGTTTGTCTGGCGGCGGTCGTAATGACTTGGCTAGCAGCGTCACCTGATCAACCTTTAGTGACTGCTCGCCGCGGCGCGTGCGGATCGCTTCACCCTCAACACCAATAATGTCGCCAAGGTCGGTGGCGAGAAGCGCCGCAAAGGCCTCCTCTCCCATCTTGTTCTCCTGAGCGAGCAGTTGGATCTTCCCACTCCTATCGACGACATCGATAAAGGCGGCTCCGCCCTGCCCGCGCCGTGCCGAGATGCGACCGGCGATGCGATGGCTAACACCACTCTCCTGGCCATCCTCAAGCTGGTCGTGCTGCTCAAGCACGCTGGCAATCGACTCTGCCGATTCGAAGCTATGAGGAAACGGTTCAACCCCGGAGGCGCGCAGCGATGCAATCTTCTCGCGACGAGCTTCGATCAGCTCCTCCTCACGGCTTTCGCCGGATTCCTCCTGTGGCTCCAGCGGGCCATCGCCCACGGCGTCAGCCGATCTTCGTGATCTTCAGCTGGCGCTTGCGACCATTCGGCAGCGGCACGCTGACAATCTCATTCCGCTTGCCACCGAGTAGCGCCTGACCGACAGGAGACTCATTCGAGACCTTGCCACTAGCGAGGTCGGTTTCAGCCGATCCAACGATCACGTAGACCACACTCTTACCGGACTTCTGATCCTTGACATTGACAGTCGATCCAATGCTCACAACATCAGTGCCGATGCCCGAGGTTTCAACAACTGTCGCAAGTCTCAGCCGCTCTTCAACCTGCATGATTCGCGACTCGACCATCGCCTGTTCATTCTTTGCATCGTCGTACTCTGAGTTTTCAGAGATGTCGCCAAATTCGCGCGCAGTCTTGATTCGCTCAGCGACTTCGCGACGCCGATCATTGGTCAGAAACTCAAGCTCCGCCTTAAGCTTTGCGAGCCCTTCTTCTGTGAGGATTATGTCTCTTGCCATTGCTTAAACTTCCCGTGAGTGTGGGCCGCCGAGGATGCGGCAGCATAGCAGCGGTCGCACCCGCTCAGGCGAACGCGCTAACAGCAAGTTCCGAGAGCATCTCACGCACAGCATCAATGCTCTCGGCCCGCTGGAAGGCATCTTGAGCCTGATGGCCAAGTCCAAGCTGCTCGATGTACCACGGGTAGAACTTACGTAGGTAGCGACTTGCCCGCTGTTCACCGATGTGTTCAATGGCGCGATCAATTGTCCATTCGAGCTCAGCAATTATTTCTTCGTCGCTCGGCGGTTGATCCCTGAGTCCTCTCACTTGACTGAAAAGCCAAGGGTTGCCCATCACGCCGCGCGCGAGCATCACTGCTTCAGCGCCGGTGTAATCAAATACGGAGCGGATCGTGTCGGCACCGCGCATGCCACCAGAGATAGTCACTGGAATCTCGAGAGCTTCAACGAGTTCGCGAGCCAGGTCATAATCAGGCCTGCCCTTGTGCTGCTGCGAAGCGTGACGAGGGTGAAATCCGATCCCAGCGACTCCGGCATCCTGCTCTAACCGCTTCGCAAGCGTCACACCATCAGTCTCACCAGGCTTCTGCCCGGGACGAATCTTGACGGTTACCGGCAATCCTGACCCGCGAACTGCCGCCTTGGCTACATCAACCGCACGGTCGTGGTCTCTGAGCAGCGCCGCCCCAGCGCCGGTCTTACAGACCTTTGGCACCGGGCAACCCATGTTTAGGTCAATCATGTCGGCGCCGGTCTCCGCAACTACGGCAGCGGCTGCCTCCATCGAGACCGGATCCTCACCGAACAGCTGAATCGCGACCGGGTGTTCGTCAGGGTGAATTCGCAGCAGTTCAGTACATGTGCGCTCGTTCCCGTAACGAACTGCGTGGCTGGAAACCATCTCCGACACCAGCAGTCCGGCTCCGAACCTTCTCGCCTGAAGGCGGAAGAACCAGTTGCCAATGCCTGCAAGCGGAGCGAGCGAAACACGGTTGGGGATCGCGACGCCACCAATTTCGAATGGCTCGTTTAGCCGCGCAGTCAGCGCCGCCTGATCACGGGGTTCGTCGAGGTCAATCATCGGCATCAGAACGATTACGCTCGTCGATTAAGCGCAGGCCAGTCAGCGTCAAAAGATCATCGATCTCTTCAACCTCATTGCATGATGGGACGATCACATGCGCTTGGCCGCCGGTCGCGATCACCTGAAGGTCATCGCCAAGCTCAACGCGGAGCCGGGAGAGAATCCCGTCAACGAGGCCTGCGAATCCGAAGATCACTCCGGAGCGCAGTGCTTCGACCGTGCTCTTACCGATCAGTTCGCGTGGCTCAGCGAGATCAACCTTCGGAAGCTTTGCGGCCCGCTCAGTCAACGCCTCAAGTGATATTTCAACGCCGGGAGCAATTAGCCCACCGAGGTATTCACCCTGCTCGGAGACTGGGTCAAAGGTAATCGCGGTACCAAAATCAACGACTACGCAGGCTCCGCCGAACCGCTCATAGGCAGCAACCGCATTCACCAGTCGGTCGGCGCCAATCTCGCGCGGGTTGTCATAGCGGAGTGCCATGCCTGTCTTCATGCCCGGGCCAACCACGAGTGGCTCATGGCCGAGGTAGAGCTCGCCAGCACGGCGCCACTCCTCACCGAGCGCCGGGACGGTCGACGAGACAATCGCGGCTGTCAAATCCCCAAAACCAAGCCCACGCAGTTCGAGCAGGCTCTGCAGCGCGGCTCCGAGTTCATCGCCGGTTGACTCGCGCACAGTCGCAAAACGCCAGTGCTCAACTAGTTCCGAGCCACGGAAGGCCCCGAAGTGGGTTTGTGTGTTTCCTACATCTACAGCTAGCAGCATCGTTCCATTATGGTGGCGGAATGACAAAAGCGACGCTCTGGCAGATTCCCGGCTCCCACCCATGCGAAGCGGTTGAGAAGGCTCTCGACCTGAAAGGCTTCGATGTAAAGACGGTCAACCTGCTTCCCGTAATGCACAAACCCGTCCAGAAAGTTGTTTTTGGTCAGCCAACGGTGCCCGGAGTTGTCTTTGAGGGTGAACGGGTTGTCGGCTCTCGCCGAATCATGAAGCGGCTCGATGAGATGGTCGCTGAACCGGCCCTCTACCCTGCCGATCCGGCTGCACGCGCAAAGGTCGAAGAGGCTGAGGCTTGGGGCGACGATGTATTCCAAGCGGCAGTCAGGCGGCTGCTTTGGGCGGTTGCTCGCAATCAGCCGAAGACGGTCCTGACGGCAATCGCCGATCCGGATTCGCTGCCGATTCCGCTGTCTGTTGCGATGCTGAGCGCCAAGCCAATGACGGCGATGGAGCTGAAGATCCACGGCATTACCGACGAGGTTGTCCGCGAGGACCTCTCATCGCTTGGCAGCCTGCTCGACCATGCTGATGCGCTGATTGGGTCTGGAGTAATTGGTGGCGACCAGCCGAATGCTGCCGACCTGCAAATCCTCTCCTCCTACCGCCTTCTCAATGCGATCGGCGACTTCAGCCATCTGCTTGAAGGTCGTCCGGCAGTTGCCGCTGCGGCGAAGATCTTCCCTGGGTCGATTGGCAATGTTCCTGGGGGAATCCTTCCCGCAGACGAACGCGCGCTGCTTGTCTAAGGGACCGCCCCGGCAGGCACAGCAGCCGGCGGTGCAGCAAACCCTCAAGCTGAACTTGAGGGTTGCGGTAAGTGCGATCCTCGGACGCTAGGTCAGTGGAGGCCCGGCAACGCGAACCTCTTGGTTCTCGCGCGGTATCGCGAAAGCTGCTTGAACATCCTCGCCAGTTGGCGTTACTAGGCTAGGAGCAACCTCAAGCAGCGGGGCCATTACAAACCTGCGGCTGAGGACTTCCCGGTGCGGGATGTCAAGTCGCTCCGAAGCGAAAACAAGGTCTCCAAGCAGCAGCAGGTCAATGTCAAGCGGCCGAGGGCCGTGGCGAGGTCCATTTGGGTCGCGTCCTAGGTCAAGCTCAATCTGCTTGACGATGTCGAGCAGATCATGCGGCTCAAGGTCAGTCTCAACAGCCACGCAGGCATTGAGAAAGTCGGGCTGGTCGAGAATCTCACCGACCGGCTCGGTCTCCCAAACTGACGAGGACTTAACAACCGGAACCCCCCGCTCATTCAGCAGACGGATGCCTTCCTCCATGTTGCCGCGACGGTCGCCCATATTCGAGCCGAGTCCGAGGTAGGCAATCCGTGTCGTTGCGCTGCTCAACCGGCTTCCCGCCAAAGCTCAACCGAAACCTCATCAACCGCAAGTGGGATTGGCGGCTCGGGTTTAGTTGCCTTGATCCAGACCCGCTCTAGATCAAACTTGTCAATCAGCTGATTTGAGAGCGTCGTGATCAGCGCCTCGAGCGTCCGGTAAGACTTTGCCTGGGCTGCGAGTGCCACAAACTGGCAGACCTCGCCATAGTCGACGGTGTCTTCTACGCGGTCGGTGAGCGTTGCGTCGCAGGTTCCAGCCTCAAGCCGCAGGTCAATCAGCAGCCGCTGGCCAATCTCCTGTTCGGCTGCCGTAACACCATGGTGGGTGTATAGAGAGAGCCCAGATATCTCAATTACAACTTCCGGCTCAGGAGCTTCGTCCCGATCATCGTCCAAGTCGTCGCTCATCATGCTCCTTTGTCAGGTTCCCAGCTAGAGCCGAGCAAGCTAGCAGCAGCAACGCTGAGAGCAGCAACCGATTCGGCAACATCGTGGACTCTGAAGATGTTCGCGCCACGCTGAAGGGCAATCACGATGCTCGCGAGACTGCCCGGCAACCGCTGGTTCGCCTCACCGCCGGCGATCGCACCAATGAATCGCTTCCGAGAGGTGCCGACCAGCAGCGGTCGCCCGATCGTCGCGATCTCATCAAGCCTGCGAAGCAACTCAAGGTTGTGCTGGATGCTCTTGCCGAAGCCGATACCTGGATCGAGCCAGATGCGATTCTCAGCGATGCCAGCGTCGACAGCTGCCGTGAGCCGCTCCTCGAGGAATGCTCGAACTTCGTCGACGACATCGACGTAGGTTGGCGACTCCTGCATCGTGCGCGGCTCGCCCTGCATGTGCATCAGACAGAGATCGCATTCCGCTGAGGCGACGACATCGGCCATCTCAGGGTCGCCGCGCAAAGCAGTTACATCGTTGACGATCGTGGCGCCCGCCGCTAGCGCAACTGCAGCCACCTGCGCCTTGGCAGTGTCAATCGAGATCCTCGCGCCAGAGAGTGCCGCGCTCAAACCCTCAACCACAGGTTGAACCCTTTGAATCTCCTGCTCGGCGCCAACCGGCTCTGCACCTGGCCGTGTTGACTCACCGCCGACATCGACGATCGCTGCGCCCTCTGATTCGAGCTGCAGGCCATGTGCGATCGCCGCATCGGCATCCAGCCACTGTCCACCATCAGAGAACGAGTCGGGCGTCACATTGACAATCCCCATTACCGACCAGGGCTGCATCGCTTTACCGTTCAGGCCGAGGTGTTAGGGCCATCCGGCCCGCGCATCTCAGTGCCACCGGCAAAGCCAGGGCGTGGAATGCCAGACGGTCCAGTTGAGCGCTCGGCAGCAGGTGCTGCAGGTGGCTCAGCGGGAGGCAGGATCGGTGCGACCGGGGTTGGCTCGTCAGGGAAGACCTCGGCCTCGCTGCGTCCCGCCATCAGCGCGGCAAACTGTCCGCTCTCAATCGTCTCACGCTCAACGAGAATCTTTGAGATTCGCTCAAGATCAGCCTTACGCTCACTAAGAATGTCGCGGGCTCGCTGATGGGCGCCCTCAACAATCCGACGGATCTCGTCGTCAATCTCGCGAGCAATTTCATCCGAGTAATCGGCCTGAGCAGAGAACTCGCGGCCAAGGAACGGCTGTGTCTGGTCGTGTCCGAAGACGCGCGGACCAAGCTTTTCGCTCATGCCGAAGCGCATGATCATCTGCTTGGCAGTGCTGGTCACCTTCTCAAGATCATTTGAGGCGCCGGTCGTGATCTCATCGAAGACGATCTCCTCGGCTGCGCGACCGCCAAGTGTCATCGCCATCTGATCAAGCAACTCAGCCCTCGTCGTCAGGAACTTGTCCTCTGTGGGCAACGAGATCGTGTAGCCAAGCGCTTGGCCACGGCTGATGATCGAAATCTTGTGCACAGGATCTGCGAATTCGAGCTGGTGGCCAACAATTGCGTGTCCCATCTCGTGATAGGCGGTGATCAGACGCTCCTTGTCACCCATAACACGGGTCTTCTTCTCAGGGCCGGCGATCACGCGCATGATCCCCTCCTCCAGCTCATCCTGGGTGATCTCGCGCTTGCCTGTGCGGGCGGCGAGCAGCGCCGCCTCGTTGACAAGGTTGGCTAGGTCAGCACCGGTGAACCCTGGCGTCTGACCAGCGAGCGTGTCGACATCAATTCCACCAGCGAGTGGCTTGCCGCGCGTGTGAACCTCAAGGATCTTCGCCCGGCCCTTGCGGTCAGGTCGGTCAACTGCGATCTGGCGATCGAAGCGACCTGGCCTAAGCAGTGCCGGATCGAGAATGTCAGGCCGGTTGGTAGCTGCAATCAGAATGATGTTGTCCTTCGACTCAAAGCCGTCCATCTCAACGAGCAGCTGGTTGAGCGTCTGCTCGCGCTCGTCGTGCCCACCGATCGAGCGCGCTCCTCCGCGCGCGCGGCCGATGGTGTCGATTTCGTCGATGAAGATGATGGCCGGCGCGACTTGCCGGGCGGCT
>JAPLCG010000196.1 GCA_026392385.1 Solirubrobacterales bacterium | reverse complement strand
GAGTGTGCCATCTGTTCCAACGGCTGCCGCACGGTTGCGTGTGGTAGCTCCCACGGTCGTGAAGCTGCCGGCGAGGTAGACGCTAGAGCCCGAAACCGCAAGCGCTCTCACGTCACCATTGAGATTTGGATTCCAAGTTGTGAGTGTTCCGTTAGTTCCAACTGCTGCCGCATAGTTGCGCGTGGTGGCTCCCACGGTCGTGAACGGGCCGCCAAGGTAGACGGTCGAGCCCGAGACCGCAATTGCGTGCGCGGGACTATTAAGGTTTGGATTCCAATTTGTGAGCTTTCCATTGGTTCCAACTGCTGCGGCATAGTTGCGTGCGGTGCCGCCAGCGGCGTTGAAGTCTCCGCCGAGGTAGACGGTCGAGCCCGAAATCGCAAGCGCGTTCACGCCATCATTGGGGTTTGGGTTCCAAGTTGGGTTGAGCGTTCCGTTAGTTCCAACTGCTGCCGCATAGTTGCGTGTGCTGCTGCCAGCGGCGTTGAAGCTGCCGCCGAGGTAGACGGTTGAACCTGAAACCGCAAGCGCGTTCACGGATTGGTTGAGGTTTGGGTTCCATGTTGGGTTGAGCGTTCCATTGGTTCCAACTGCTGCCGCACGATTACGTGTGGTGCCACCAGCACTGGTGAACCGACCACCGAGGTAGACGGTCGAGCCCGAAATCGCAAGCGCGTTCACGCCATCATTGGGGCCGCATAATTACGTGTGGTGCCACCAGAACTGGTGAACCAGCCGCCGAGGTAAACGGTTGAGCCCGAAACCGCTAGCGCGGCCACACCGTCGTTGAGGTTTGGGTCCCATGTTGGGTTGAGCGTTCCGTCGGTTCCAACTGCTGCCGCACGGTTGCGTCTGGTGTCACCAGCGTAGGTGAAGTAGCCGCCGAGATAGACGGTTGAACCCGAAACCGCTAGCGCGGCCACGTCGGCATTGAGATTTGGATTCCAAGTCGGGTCGAGTGATCCGTCTGCCTTGATGTGGGCAGCGCGATTGCGCTCCACACCGTCCACAGCCGTGAAGTCGCCGCCAATGTAGAAGCCGCCGGCACCATCAGCGGCGCTAGCGAAGATACTGCCGCCGGTCACTCGTGAGAAGGATGAATTCACGGACGCGGTCGATGCACTTACGAGGGCGCCGCTGCCAGTGTCCCAAGCATCAAACGCAGTGAAGGCTCCCCCTAGGTAGCGGGTGCCGTTCGTGTCGGGCCCACTGATTACGCTGACCAGGCCGTTTGGTCCCGGCGCCACGTTGATCCTGTTGGTGGCCAGCGCGGGGGCAGCGAAGATCGACGCAGCGACCAGCACGGCTCCGAGCAGGGCCCAAGAGCGCGCAGACTTGAGCACTGCCGACGGCGTAACAAGCGCCAGAGCAGCTCCACTGCGATGCATCTCGCCCGGGGTCAAGCAGATCATCGATCACTTCTCTTTCAGAGTAAGTAGCTGACGGTACACCCGTCAATGCCATGCGAGCATGCTTTGGCGAGTATACGCAACCGGGGTTAAAGTGCTAAAAAATCCTAATATCGGTGAGCGCCAGTCCAATCAGCGCGCCTGACACGTTTTAGCTGCGACAAAGTCACCTGCGCTACGACAAGCGACTTTGGGCCGATCCGTCTTAGAGTTTGATCGCCTTGGCGTTCACGCGGCCGTTGCCGCCAGCGTTGTGCGGTGTGAGTGAGAAAACCCACCTGCCAGCGCCAGGGGCGAGCGTGCAAACAACCTTCGAGCGAGCTGCCGCGCGGCAGCGCCCGGTCTTCGCCTTCCGCCCAAGCTTTGCTGTCAGCTTGTACGAAACGCCACTCACACGGTTAACGGTCGCCGTAACAAGGCGCTTGTTCCTGGCCCACCTGACAACGGGCTTGGCCGGCCTTGCTGGCATTGGGTTGTAGAGCTCATCGCTGGCCCAGCTCGTGTTCCCACCTGCGACTAACACTTTGCCGCTACCAAGCAGCGTTGCTGTTGCACCACCCCGTGGCGCGCCAAGTGCGCCGGTGCTGGTGAACTTGCCGGTGGCTGGGTCATAGAGCTCGGCACTGGCGAAGTTGCCTTGGGATCCTGCTTCGCCGCCGCTGACCAAAACCTTGCCACTTCTTAACAGTGTTGCAGCCGCGTTAGAACGACCAGTGACCAGACTTCCCGTTACGGAAAACTTGCCTGTTGAGGGATCGTATAGCTCAGCGCCTGAGTCGTCGGTAGCTAGGATCTCATCATCGCCACCAGCGATTAATACCTTGCCGCTAGGCAGCAGCGTCGCCGTATGTAACACCCGACCGACGCTCATGTCAGCAGTCTTTGTAAAGCGTCCGGTAGCTGGATTGAAGATTTCAACAGCCTTGACTGGCCCAATCCCCCCGAATCCACCGGCGAGCAGCACTTTGCCGCTCGGCAGGAGCGTTGCGGTCGCACCATCGCGCCCCTCGCCCATACTCCCCGTCTCAGCAAAGGTGCCTTTGGCAGGGTCATATATTTCGCCCTTGGCGGCACCACCTGCGATCAGCACCTTGCCGCTACGGAGCAGTGTTGCGGTATGACGCGAGCGCCCGGAGTGCAGCTTGCCGGTCACTGTGAAGCGGCCAGTACTTGGATCAAAGATCTCAGCGGTCGCGAGTTGTTCATACGCGTCGCCGAACCTCTCACCGCCGGTTATCAGAACTCTGCCGTCCAGTAGACGCGTCGCAGTCGGAGCGCCTCGCGCTTCATGCATATCGCCTAGAGCGTGTGTTCCTGTTACCGGGTCATAGAGCCGCGCGGTCGAGATTGCCTCCGATCCCCTCGGAGTATCGTGCGAGCCACCAACTATCAACACCTTGCCATTTTTCAGCAGCGCCGCAGCCGCGCTCCCGCCTGGCTGGCGCAACGCACCAAATGGCGTGAACTGGTCAAGAGGCGCACCCGCTTGAGGAGTGTAGATCTCGACGCTGGCGTTCTTGATGCCACCTTGGCCGTATCCTCCAACGAGCAACACCTTGCCACTCGGGAGCCGCACCGATTGATGGCCATCGCGGGAGCTCCCGAGTTGTCCGCCGCGTTTGAAGCTGCCACTCACGGGGTCATAAACGTCATATCTATTCAACACGCCTTCCGAGTTACCGCCCCCTGAAACGAGCACCTGGCCGTTAGCGAGCAATGTTGCTGCCGCAGACATCCGCTTGTCCGTCATTGCCCCGGTCGCCTTGAACTTGCCGCTAGCAGGGTCGTACAACTCAGCTTTTGCGAGGAAGACGTCGCAAGGCCCTGATTGGCAGCCGCCGGCGACCAGCACTTTGCCAGTGCCAAGCAATGTGGCCGTAGCGTCGCTTCGCCCGTTGAGCATGCTTCCGGTGGAAGTAAAGCTCTGCGTGTTCGGGTTGTAGATCTCGGCGCTGTCGAGGTTGGTCAGGGGGCCATACCCGCCCGTGATCAAGACGTTGGCGTTTGGGAGCAAGGTCGCGGTATGTCCAGTGCGCGCTCTTGCAAGATCCCCGACCCTGTCAAACGCGGCAGGCGAGCAACAGCCCGATGATTCACGAAAAACTTCGGCGCTCGCAAGATAGGTGCCGGCCTCGGAGAACCCACCAGCAATCAGCACTCGATTACCGCTGCTGAGCAACGTAGCGGTGGCTCCTCTGCGTGCATCGTGCATGCTGGCGGTAGCTGTGAACGTTCCAGCGGATGGGTCATACAACTCCGCGCTATTGAGATGACCGGCACCGTTTACTCCACCAGCGATCAGCACCTTGCCGCTGCGAAGCAATGTGCCGGTCGCTGAGTACCGTGCCTCGTTCATGCCCCCGGTCGGTGTGAACTTGCCGGTTGACGGATCGTAAATCTCAGCGCTGGCCGTCGCAAGGAAGTCCGACCCTTGGCCGCCTGCGACGAGAACCTTGCCATTGCCGAGCACGGTTACCGTTGCTCCATAGCCTCTGGCCAAATTGGGACTTCCGGTCAGAGCGATCGTTCCAATCGGCGCCCCGCTCATCAAGGCAGATGGGAAGGGCGAGCTAGCAGCCTGTGCAGCCGGCGCTAGCACCGCCGCGCACAGCACGACAAGCAGAACGGTAAGTCGTCGAATTGAACAACTGCGCGGCACCAGGGCTCCTTGGTCAAGTGGTGGTTGGCGAAGGTTATTTGGTCGGCACAAGAACTCCAAAACGAACTGCGGCCCCGTGAGGGGCCGCAGCGTTTGGGGTTGAACGAAGAACTAGTTGCTGTTGCAGGCAATTGCCTGCAGTGAGGCTGGAACTGGTGATGGCTTGGCACACACCTGCTGGCGGTTTTGCACTGTCCAGTCAGACCCATTCGACTTCAGGACGATGTTCACGTCGGTCTGCTCGCTCGCCGATCCAAGCGTGATGACTGCTGCACCCCAATCGCCTGAACACTGAAGCGTTGTGATCTGTCCAACAGTTGAGTTCTGAGTCTTCGCCCAGGCTTGCGCAACTGGTAGCACTGCCGCGTTGGTGCAAGCCGGTCCGCTTGCTGCTTGGCTTTGCGTCACAGTCGAAACCGACTCGGTGGAGACGGTATCTGTTGATGTCGAAGTGACCGTGTCAGTGGTTGTCTTCGAACCGCATCCGGAGGCGACAACAACAACTGCCAATACGGGCATTAAGTACTTCAGTTTCTTGATCATCTCGCCCTATTTGGCATTTCTAAAAGAATTCCTTCAAGCAGCAGGCCGTCCAGCCAAACGTCTTTCATTTAGAAACTCAACGTTGAGCGTGTTAGCTCGCAAGCTCGGGGGAGTTGGTTGCGTCTGCGGTCGGCTCCTCGTCGAGCGCAACGTTTCTAAGCGTCAGGATCGCGAGGCAAGCGCCGAAAAGTGCGAGTACGGCGAAGACTGCGCTGCTGGCGATCAGGCCCTCATCAAGTGCGCTGAGGACAATCTTTTGTCCTGCGGCTGAAACGCTGTCTAGCGGCAGTGAGCCGGCCAGAACATCGAGCAGTTTGTGATGGTTGATTCCCTCAATGTGGTGGGCGCCGGTTGCGCCCTCCATTTCGCGAATTGCAATGTTTTGCATGACTGCGACGGCGAGGGCGACCCCGACTCCACTGCCAACTCCAAGAGTCATGGCGGCGATACCGCTAGCCGTCCCTTTTGTGGCGCCGGAGGTGCTCATCTGCAGCAACGAAATTGAAGCGATTTGAATGCCAACCGCGGCGCCAAGAATTACAAGCCCGACGAGGACAACTGGGTCAGAATTGAACTCCATCCCAATCAATACGCCGACGCAACCAGCCGCCATCAGCAGCATTCCAAGAGCGACCGGTTTCAGGAAGTTTCCCTTGCTGACCATTCGGGAACCGATTGGGTTGACCAGAACAAGCGAAACCGTTGCGCCTAACAGCACGCTGGCAGCATCAATTGAGCTCAAGCCTCTTGCCGTCTGCAGGTGCAGAGCCAGCAGGTACAACATTCCTGCCAGGACGGCGCCATAGATGAAAGCGGTCGCGATCGAACCGCTGAAAGCCGGTCGCCCCCAGACCAAATTAGGAATAAGCGGGTCAGGCGCCCTGCGTTCAATCATCGCGAAGCTAACCAGCAGAATCACTACCAGTGCAAGCAGGCCAACTAGGACAGCAGGTTGGATTACGTGGCTTTCAATCAGTGCGTAGCTGAGCGCAAAACAGGCGGCCGTCAGCGTGATTGCGCCGGCAACATCAATTTTCTGTCCGGGTTTGCGCTGGTCAACCTCCGGGGTTGTTACCAAGACGATCGCGAGTGCCAGCAGCAACACCGGGATCGGTACCCAAAACAGCGATCTCCAGCCGAGTCCCTCAAGCAGCAGGGCGAGCACGAGTACGGCAAAGCCACCAGCTGCCCAATTCAATGTTGATTTGATGTTGAGCGCCCGCGGCCGCTCACTCGGTGGAAACTGGAGTGTGACCATCGAGGCCGAGCTTGTCCAAATTGCGATTCCGCCAAGGCCTTGAAGCACCCTTGCCACGATCAGTTGGTCGACTGTTTGCGACAGGGTCCCGACAACTGAACCAACAACAACAGTCAACGCACCGAAAGTCAGGACTTTGCGATTGCCATGCATGTCCCCAAGCCGACCGAATACTGCGGCTAGGCAAGCTACGAGTGAGTAGCCAGTTACTGCCCATGCCAGCTGGTTTGAGGTTCCGCCCAGATCGCGGCTGATTGTCGGTATGGCAATCACGAAACCATCAAGCAGAATTGCCCACAACATAAGCAGCGAGCACATCCCTACAAGCGAAAGCCAACGCCGAGGATTATGGCTGCTCGCCTCTCCCTTCTGAGTGATTGTCACTGCCCGCCAACCCTCATTCTGCTCAATTGCCCCTGTTCTTCTTCTGATGCAAGCCGTTTCGAATGCTGTGATTGCTGCCCTTGGCAGCCCGTGCTTGCCTGAGTGGAGAAACCGAGCCGCGGGCTAGTTCGAAGTGATCCTAGCTTGTCAAAGGGCGGGCCGCCAACGACCGGCGCGGCGGCTGGCAGCTACATCGAGAGGCCCTAAAACCAACACTGGATTAGGTTGCGATCAGGGATGCTCCAAGCCCGGATCGCTACCAACCAGTGGCCCGCCGGGTAGATTCACGGCGTGCCACTGCTCACCTCTCTTGGCTTGATCTCGCTTGCGCTCGGCGGCGCATCCGGCTGGCTCGTGCTTGCGGCCACGCAGAAGGGCGATTGGTTCCGCGCCCATGGCGTGCCAGCACCTCGCCGCTTCCTGCAACTACACATTGACTGGATCATGATGGGGCTGATCCTGATCGCCGTGCAGAGCGTCGCTCCGGGAATGCCTGATTGGATCCGCGCACTGATCGCCTTCGGAACTATTGCGAACCCGTTGCTGTTCGCCCCGCTCGCCTGGGGTCAGCACGTCTCCAAGAACCCGATCTACAGGGTGATCACGATCATCTCGTTCACCTCGCTGAGCGTTGGCCTACCAGCCCTGGCGATCTGGGCGATCTGATCCGCTCACCAACCTAACCCCCTGCCCATCTCTCTGGCCGGCGCAAGTGCAGGCGTTGCTCGTCTAGCGGCGCTTGTGCTGAGAGCGCTTGTGGGTCTTGTGCTTGTGGCGGCTCGGCTTGTGGCGCACGGCCGTGTGAGCGCGACGGCCAGCAAGGTTGCTGGCAACCTGGCCTGACACAAGTGTTCCCGCTCCTGCCGTCTGACCGTTGGTCGTGAGCGTTGCCGTAACCCGCAGGTACTTGCCAACGTCAGCGGCAACAGGCCTGTACCACTGGCTGTTGGTGCCAATGTTCGTCGTGCACGAGTTAACGGCTGAGGTCGAGCAGCGCTGCCACTGGAATGCCACGGTGCTCGTGCCAGCGATGTAGCCATCCCACGTACCGAACGAGGTGTGGAGCGCAGTGCCCTGCTTCGGCGCACCACCGACAAGGCCTTGGTTAAGGCTGGGGTACGTCGTATTTGCCGGACCGACAACACCCGACAATCCCGTCAACCAATCACTGCCATCAGAGATCGCCTTCAACCTGACCTGCTGGCCAATGTCAGCATTCCTTGTACCCCACCAAGCACCGTTAGCACCCAAAGAACCTAAGATCGCCGAACAACTCGAAGCATCATCAAGCGTTGAGCAGCGCTGCCACGCAAACACTGGACGATTCAACAAATCTAGATCCGTCGCCTTGATGACGGCGCCGCGATTAACAGGCGAACTACCAGTATCGACCTGGAAAGCACGCTGAACCACGAGACCATTCCAAGTCGCGTCAGCACCATAACCAGTTACACCACCAACCAAAACAGCCTTCGCTCCGGCTGCGACCCCATCAAATACACCAGCCCCCGCAAGAGTCGGAGCATTGCCCTTGAAGATAACCCTTTCAAGGCTACTCGCGCCGGAGAAGGCATAATCACCGATGCTGGTCACCGAATCCGGAATCGTTATCGACGTAAGACCAGAGATGAATTGAAACGCACCGGCACCAATCGTCGCGAGCTGAGAACCAGGCCCAAACGAAACAGTCGTCAAGCCTGAGTACGTGAACGCGCACACGCCGATACTCGTCACCGAAGCTGGAATCGTTACCGATGCAAGACCAGAAGTGCCCTGAAACGCGTAGGCACCAATCGTCGCGAGTTGAGAACCAGCCGCAAAAGTAACACTCGCCAAGCCTGAGCCGTCGAACGCTCTCTCGCCAATACTCGTAACCGAAGACGGAATCGTTATCGACGTAAGGGCAGACGTATCCTGAGCAGGATTGTCCTGAAACGCGTTGTCACCAATCGCCGTAACAGGGTCGCCTCCGATCACATCCGGAATCGTAATCGCCGTCAGCGGACATGGATCAAAAGCACAGCCGGTGATTGTCGCCTCTCCTCCGGAAGAGGTGTACGTCAGAAGGCTTGCGACCGTCAGGCCGTTGAAATCATCACCGACCGCCCCGTAGCCCGTGTAATTGGGGGACACATAGGCGCTTATACCGCTCGCACCGGTGAAGAAGGCGTTTGCTCCTACCGAAGGAACATCTCCGAGGAAGACGACGCCGCTCGTCAAGCCTGAGGCGTAGAACGCCAGAGCGCCCACACTCGTCACCGAAGCCGGGATTGTTATCGAACTCAGGCTAGAGGTGTACGTAAACGCATGGTCGGCAATCGTCGCGAGTTGCGAGCCAGCTTCAAAAGTAACGCTCGTCAATCCTGAGCCGTAGAACGCCCAAGAGCCCAAACTCGTCACCGAAGCTGGAATCGTTATTGACGTAAGAGCATGCGTGTCCTCAAACGCGTGGTCACCAATCGCCGTAACAGGCTCGCCCCCGATCGAGGCGGGGATCGTAATCGCCGTCAGCGGACATGGATCCAGAGCACAGCCAGTGATTGTGACTTCTCCTCCTGAAGAGGTGGACGTCAGCAGGCTTGCGACCGTCAGGCCATTGAAATCATCACCGACCGCCCCGTAGCCCGTGTAATTGGGGGACACATAGGCTTTTGCTCCGTTTGGAACGCCTGCGAATGCGTTTGCTCCTAGCGAAGGAACATCTCCGAGAAAGGTGACGCTCGTCAGGCCCGAAGAGTAAAACGCGCTCTGATCAATACTCGTTACTGAAGCAGGAATCGTAATCGAAGTAAGACCAGGGGTGGACGTGAATGCTGCGTAACCAATCGACTCGAGTTGCGAGCCTGGAGCAAACGTAACGCTCATCAAGCCTGAGCCGTAAAACGCCGAACTTTCAATACGTGTTACCGAAGCCGGAATCGATATTGAATGAAGATTAGAGTCGAACGCAAACGCGTTGTTACGAATCGCCGTGACCGGCTCGCCCCCGATCGAGTCGGGAATCGTCAGGTACGATGAGAAGGAGGCAGCGCTGCGGGCGGTGATGGTGACCGATGTGCCATCGCTTTCGTAGGTGAAGTCGCCATCCGTGGCAGCAAATGAAGCTGATGGCAGTGCTAGGGCTGCAATCAGCACCAGTCCGAGAGCGAGAATCGCCCTCAACCGCTTGCTGCGAGAGCGCCGGTCGGCTGGGTGCGCCATAAGTCCTGCGGCCTGACTACTCATCGGTTAACTCCCCTTATGTGTTGATTCGGAGGCATGCTCACCGCTCCAAGCCCCGCAGCGGGATCGGAATCTAACACACTTCTAGAACGTTTCCTAGTTCCTTTAGAACGGCTACCAGCAGGTAGCGTCACTCCACCGGCCAGGGGTGCGCGCTCGAACAGGGAATCAGCCCAGCGCCTTCCCCACTTTCCCTGCCCCACACTGCGTGAACAGCGCTCAGCTGCTGGCCAGCAATCGCCCAGTCTTTCGTCGCCACAGCGGCAACACGGCAAACGCGGCGAGCGCCACCTCGGGCGCTGTTACGAGACCAATAAGCCCCGCGACCACATATGCGAGAGCACCCTGAACTGACCGGCGCAAGGCTTCGCTCCAAAGAGGCCCATCATTCGGTGAAGACCACATATCTGGATGGCGTGAGATCACAAACCACAGCATCGCCCAGGCCAAGCCAGTTGCCGCGGCAATCCCCGCATAGAGCACAATCGCCACCTGCTCATCTCCCAAGTTGCCGTGCTCAAATGCTCCGGCAAGCAATCTCGTGGGGAAAGGAAGCAGCACGGCACCGAGAAGAACCCCAAAGTTCGCCCAGAGGAATGTGGTTGGTGCGGCTTTCAATCGCTGGAATGCAGCGTGGTGGTTGAGCCACATCACCGCAATGAACAGAAACGAGCCGAGGAACGCAAGGTACTGCGCCCACCTGTCCGCTAACCCCTGCCCCAGCTTGCCAGGCACGTCGCCCGTGACCGTCAAGTCAACCGCGAGAAGCGTCAATGCGATGGCAAAGACAGCATCGCTGAATAGCTCGGTTCTTAATACCGCCGAGGTTGAACCATAATTGCCGCGTTCAAAGTCGCTCACAGGCGCCGATCTTCGCTGAGCCCTCGGTCGCTTTCAGAACTTCACGAGCCAGACCGTTCCTTTCAGCCAGATTGCCCCTCGCTCACCCGCGAGGGCTCTCGCCGCGGTGCCGCTTGGGCTAGTGAGCCTTGGTCTTGCGCCGGGGCGCCTTATGGCGCAATGCTGTGTGAGCGCGGCGGACAACAAGATCGTTGGCGACTTGGTTGGTGACGGCGGATGATGCAGTCGCAGTCTGACCGTGGGTGGTGAGGGTCGCTGTGACCCACAGGTAATTGCCAACGTCATCGGCCACAGGCCTGTACCACTGGCTGTTGGTACCAATGTTTGTCCTGAAGGCGCGCGAGTCAGATGCTGCGCTGCGCTGCCACTGGAAGCTGACAGTGCTAGAGCCGGCAACGTAACCATTCCACCTTCCGAAACTGATGTGGAGGCTCGTTCCCTTCTTCGGCGCGCCTGCCACAAGCCCCTGATTGAAGACGGGCGCAGTCACATTGGACGCCCCAACGACACCAGACAAACCAGTCAGCAACTCAGTCGCACCCGACGTTGCCCTCAACCGAACCTGCTGGCCGATGTCAGCGTTCCTTGTTCCCCACCAGGCACCGGCGGCACCAGCCCCGGAGATGGCCGAGCAACTCGACGCATCATCAAGGCTTGAGCAGCGCTGCCATTCAAAAGTTGGGCTGCGCAGCGAATCTGTCTCCGTTGACTTGATCAAAGCGCCGCGAACAACCGGCGAAGAGCCCGAATCCAAACCGTTGGAGATGACCTCCCATGATGCTGTCGTCGCAACATCGCCAACGTTGTTTGCTGTGTCCGTTTGCCTAACCGACAGCGTGTGCGAGCCCACGTCGAGAGCTGTCAGATCGATTGACCCAGTCGTGCCACTTACGCTCGTGCACGCACCCCACGAACCGGAGTCGAGCTGGCACTCAACAACCCCACCCGGCTCACCAAGGGTGAAGCCAATCGTTTCTGCGCGGCTGGTCGTCTGACCAGAAGGCACGCCAGCAAACGACCTAGGTGCGGCAGGCGCTGTCAGCTCATAAACATCGATCGTTGACTCGTTCTGGATGTTGTAATCCGATAACTGGCGCCCATCGAGAAGGACCTTGCCCATGAAGACCAAGTGCTGACGTTCTAGCGGGGTTCCCTCCCTGAACGTGATGAAATTTTTCATGTCGTCGATGCTGTCGGACGACTCTATTAACTCAACGACCGTGCGCTGAAATGTTGCCTCACTGATCGTCCTCCCTTTGTAGATACTCAGGGAGATCATCATCGCCATCGCGCTTGACGGCAGGGCACAGAACGCAACCGAGGCAAGTACGACAAGCGGGATAAAACGACGGATTGAGCGGCGTGAGGTCACTTGATCTCCAGATCAATCAGCGTGCAAGGGGCGATGGAGCGTACCCGACCCCTTCGCCACGATCAATCGTGAACGAGAGCGCCGGCGACAGCCATCGTCCTGGTGAAGGCGTCCACCTATAGCAATCGAAGGGTCCGCTCCAGCGCGGGCGTAAGCCGCGACCCGCTCAGGGGCGGTCGCAGTCACCGATGCCCTATCCGCCGCGCGCTGGTCAGGCAGGCAGCAGCTCGGGGATGTCGTCCATCGAAGGCATCGGGATGTACATGATGCCGTCGGCTGCTAAGCAGGCCTTCTTGACATCCACCCTGAACAGGTTCGGGTGGTCGTAGGTGCTCGCGTACATCAGCGCGTTGGCTTGATCGATCACGGACATCCACTGCGTGATCTCAACTCCGGAGACTCCCCCGCCCTCTCCGGTTCCGGCGGCCTCGGTCATCACCGTTCCCGGCGGGATGTCGAACTGGTTGAGGATGTGGCGTGCGACCTGCACGCCTTCCTCCGGGGTCGAGTGCGCCACTGCAAACTGGCGGAACCAGAACGCCCTCACGAAACGGCTCGCGGCGATGAACCCAGATGGCAGCCCAAGCGTGCCGTCACCGGAGCTCGGGGCGCTGTAAGTCGCGCCGTTGACCTTGATCGGTGACGGTGGGAGATTCGTGATTGTCTGGAACTGGGCGAGGTTGGCCAGCTGGAAGTCGAACGGCGGTTCGTTGGTCATCACGGTCGTCGGGTTGTCGTGGATCTTCAGCTCTCCGCCTACGTACTCGATTACGACGCTGCCGCCATCGGCGTCATGGACGGTGTAGTGAACGGCCGGCACCTGCCCGCCGTACTCGGCGAGCGCGACACCCTGGACGGGGACTTCCGCGAGGGCCTGCTTGACCTCGGCGACGGTCGAGCAGGTGGTCAACAGGTAGGCCGCGACTTCGACCGAACAGATCGACTTCGACTGATCAGCATCACTCACCTCGAGGTACTGAGCGGACGCAGGGAAGTTGAGAACTCCAACCACTAGCCCCCGCTCGTTGACGCCGTCGATGACGATCGGCAGGCCGAGAGCGTTGGCTCCGACCGTGCCGTACTTTGCATCCCATTCGAGCCCGCCGTGACCGATCTTCGCCTGCTTGTCGGTGGCGGTGATCTG
>JAPLCG010000080.1 GCA_026392385.1 Solirubrobacterales bacterium | reverse complement strand
CTTGATCCACTCAATGACGCTTCGATAGCGGCCGTCCCAGCATTGACGAAATTCCTCAATGGTGATGCGGCCCACGCGAGCCGCTCATCGCTTGCTGGAGTACTCGGTCAGCTCGATCCATTCCTCCAGCAGCTCAACCCGGTCCTCAACATGCTCGGCATGTACAAGGGTGAAATCACCGCGTTCCTTGGCAACACCGCATCAGCAACGAATGCCGTTGACCCCGATCAGGGCATCCACTACCTGCGCGGATCAAACCCACTTACGCTCGGCTCGCTGGCGGCCTTCTCAAGCCGTCCCGACACGATGCGTTCCAACCCGTACGTCGCACCAGGCACATGGCCTACAAACCTGAAGGGCTACGAGACGCGACAGTGCAGCGGCGGATTCGCGCCGGCAGTTCCGACAACTGCCGCGGATGCACTGCCGTACCACGATGCTCTGAACATCCCAACTTGGATCAAGAACATTGTCTACGCCGGTGGAACTGCACCGAAGGCACCTGCCTGTAATCAGCAGGCTCCTAATGCGGTCGGTGGCGGAGTCAACCCAACCGGCTACAGCACGCTCTTCCCGCTCGTCAAAGCTGAGCCGTGATGAGTCCCGCTTGCCCGTCGTTAGCTCTGCGCAATCAGGGGTAACTAGTGGCTGAAAGCAAGCAGCCGAACGACGGCTTTGGATCCCGCCAGATTGCTGGACTCGCCGGCTTTGCTGCCAGCCACGCCAAGGCCGTAATCGCAGGCCTGGCGGCGCTGAGCGTTGTGCTGGGCGTGGCAGCCGTAGTCGGTCTTAGACCGGCGTCGGGAGCTGATTCGCTCGTTCCAAAGGCGGCGTCGGCGAGCGTTGCCACCGACGCTGTCCGCAAAGACTTTGGTGGTGATCCAATCATCGTGATGGTTGAGGAGAATCTTCGACCACTACTTTTGACAACCGACATTGGCCGGTTACTTCAGCTTGAAGGCTGCCTTGGCGGACGCACACCAAAGGGAGTTGTTCCTTACGGCGGTGCGAATGGGCCGTGTGCCGCAATTGCCAAGAGTGGTTCTGTCAAAGCGGTGTATGGGCCAGCGACATTCCTGAATGAGGCAGCCAATCAGATCTCCGGTGCTGTCGGTGGGGAGCTGCAGGCTGTTGCGGCGAAGATCCGGGCCGCATCGGAAGCGGCTCGCAAACAGGCTCTTGCACAAGGTCTGGGTGAGGCAGCCGCCAAGCAGGCAGCAACGGCAGCTGGAGCTGCCGAACAGAAGCGGCAGCTGGTCGTGCTGGCTCGCCTTCAGGCGCAGAGCGGGCTGCAAGGGCTGCCGAGCATTGCCGACACCGGCTTTGTAACGCAGGTCGCACTTGATCCGGCTCGCGGCGCTGATGCGCCAAACCCACGCTTTTCCTACCTATTCCCTTCGCGCAACGCGGCACTAATTCAGGTCAGGCCACGGCCAGGCTTGAGCGGAGCCGCCACTCGCGAACTGATTGCAAATGTCAACAAAGCGACGCAGCTCTCGATTTTCAAACTCAAGTACGGCGGCCGCTACCTCGTTACGGGCGCGCCGGTACTCGCGGAATCGCTGGCCGATGATGTTGCTGGTGGTGCACTGCCGTTGTTGCTTGTCGCTCTGCTGATGATGGGGCTAGTGCTGGCGCTTGCCTTCCGGGTGCGGTTGCGGCTGCTGCCGCTTGCCCTAGCCGGAGCTGCCGCTGCGATCGTCTTTGGTGCAATGGCGTTGCTCGGATTGCCGCTCACCGTTGCTGCTGTCGGCGGTGTGCCGGTATTGATTGGCTTGGCGGTTGACTACGCGGTCCAGCTGCAGGCGAGAACGGTTGAGGCTGAAGCGAATGCGGGGGTCGAG
>JAPLCG010000030.1 GCA_026392385.1 Solirubrobacterales bacterium | reverse complement strand
GGGCAGGCGGTCGCCAAAGGAGGTGGAAGAGAGCTATCCAGATCAGCGAGGTGAGGATCAGCGTTCGGTCGCCGGTGAACACATATGGAACAAGTGAGACAGCACCAACGAAGTAAGCAATTCGCCAGCGCCCGCCAAACAGTCGGGCCCGCAAGCCAATCGTCCAGAGTAGGAATGCGACCTGATTGAAATAGGTCAGCAGCTTCCAAAGTCCGTAGTCACTCTTGAAGGTCTGACTGGCTGACTGCAGCGAACGGGTCGCCTGCGGGTTTGTCAGCAGTGATTCCCAGCCGAGCGAAGCATCAACAGCAAGTACGAATGCTGCAAAGCCAGTCAGGCCGAGTACGAACAGCACCAGCCAGGTGATCGCCAGTCGCCTCTGGTTGAAGCCAATCAAGGATTCGCCAGCTGGTCTTGCCGGCATTGACCGCAGCCTGCGTCGCGCAGCCCAGCAGCCAAGCATGAACGTTGCGATTGAGCCATAGATGGCGACCCACGCCTCGAGCGAACTTGGTGTGTAGCGGATCCACGGAATTGCGAACAGGCCAAGCGCCATTCCCCATACGGCCAGGAAGACCGTTTCAGCTGTCAGTAGGCCGTCACCGCGCCTCAGTGATGCCACTGCAACTCGCCAGCAGCCAGCGAGCAGAATCAGGGCTGTGAGCAGTGCAACCCAGCGCTCGGCAGTCATCTCGTCCGCCGCCTTGCTCGGTGTTGAGAGATCCGCATTACGCAGCCGGCAAGCGCGATCGCCAGCGTTACTGATCCGATCACAATGTTTGACCAGCTAGCCAAGCCGATCAGCAGCGCGCCAGCTGACGCTGCAGCAACGAGCACAATCACGATCACTGTTGAGCGGTCGGGGCGACCACGCCAAAGCATCCATACCGCAGCAGCGGCAAGGAATGCAATCGTCGTCGCGAGGCCGGCGCCGGGCGGGCCCATTGAAGGAATCAGCAGCAGGTCGAGCGCCAGGCTTAGAACGCTTGCCGTGATCGCACCGGCTAGGAATCCGCGGCTGCGATCTTCAGCAACGAGGCTGTAGCCATCGGGATACCCGATTGAGTACCAGCCCACGGCTGCAGAGAGCAAAACAAGCGTTGGAGCAACTGCTCTGAACGGCGCACCAAACATGAGGCCGAGCATCTGTTCACCAAGAAGTTCAATTACGGCGATTGTGACAAGCGCGAAACAGAGCAGGTCTTTGCGGTTCTCGCTTAGCGTCACGCGAGCTTCAGCCAAGCGGCCCTCATGTGCGGCTCGCGAAATGATTGGAAATGCCGCGTAGGCAGCGAACAGGGGGATCATGTTGAAGGCGAGAAACAGCCGGTACGCACCGCTGTAGAGACCTGCCTCGGCCGTGCTTCGGGTGCCCGCCATGATGATCGTGTCGATATTCGCCAGGTACGAGTAGATCGCAATTGAGGAGAGCGCTATCGGCCATGACTGGCGCAGCATGCTGCTTAGGCCGGAAAGCTTTACCCGCGGTCGCGCGCTGCTGCGAACCGCAATCCAGCAGATAGAGGCTGCAACAAGTTCAGCGAATGCGAAGACAAGTAGCGCCGATGTAGCCGATGCTCCGATGAGGTACAGAGCAGCCGAACCGATTGCCGCTACCGCCCCTCCGACGGCGACGCTGTAGCCAACAACCCGCATCTGCTCCATGCCTCGAGCCAGCCAGTCGGCAGCTGCCGCCATTGGCAGGCCCATCAGCATTGCGGCAGCAAAGATCTCTAGGTGTCCCGGCCAGGCCAGCGATCCGATAGCGCATGTGATGATTGCGACCGGTAGGAATGCCATCAGGCGTCCGCCAACAACGCGGCCGGCTGTGTCGGAGGCCTGTCCGGGGCTGACCGCTACCTCGCGCGTTCCAATCTCTGGAAGGCCGAGGCTTGTGGCCACAACAAGCACGCCGGAAATAGCAATTCCAACATTGAACACGCCGAACTCATCGAGAGTCAGCGCTCTTGCTAGTACCGCGGCAGCAACAAAGCGCAGCCCCTTGTTGACCAGGTTGCCACTCAGGAGGTTCCCGAAGTGGCGCCTACTTCGCGAGGTCTCTTCAGCGGTCTGGTCTGAGCTAACAGCTGCCGTGGCAGTCATTTACTTCGCTCGCTAAGTAGCTGTTCGTAGAGTTCGGTGATATCGCTATAAAGGCGCTCGGCGCTGTGGCGTACACGAACCCGTTCACGGCCAGCGGCCCCCATCCGTTCGCGCAGATCGCCGTCGTCGAGCAGCAGTTCACAGGCATTTGCGATCGCGTCGACATCCTCAATCCCAACAACAAAGCCCATCTCGTCAGTTACGACCTCCGGCACTCCGCCCGCCCGTGTCGCCACGATTGGCGTGGCAGCTGCCGCAGCCTCAATCAGCGAAACCGGTGTTCCTTCATTTGCTGAGGTGAGCAGTGCGATGTCAGTTGCCGCATGAACTGCCTTTAAGTCGCTGCGAAAACCGGTGAAAATAATCCGGTCACCGAGGTCAAAGCTCGCCGCGATCCTCTCGAGCGCTTCGCGTTCCTCGCCATCGCCGACAACCGCGAGCCTTGCTTCCGGATGCTTAGCTGAAAGCCTCGCGAAGGCGGCAATCGCATCCTGCATCCGTTTGATCGGAGCTAGACGGCCGAGGATCACAATCAGCTTTTCCTCTGGCTTAATTCCAAACTCATCGCGGAACCCAGCGCCGTCTGCGGTCGTGCTTTTCAACATCTCAGAGAGATCGAGTCCAAGTGGAATTACCTTGAACTTTGCACGTGGCGCGATCCTCAGTGCGACGAGATCATCCACGGT
>JAPLCG010000078.1 GCA_026392385.1 Solirubrobacterales bacterium | reverse complement strand
TCGGTGAGAATTGATGGTGGCCGAGGATCAACCGCTGCTCGCCTCGCTGAGAACGGCATTGCTTGACTGCGACGCTCCGCAGCCAGGTGAGGACCTTACGTTGGTTGCTTCAAGGGTAGTTGAGCGCGAGCTTCCAATGCTTGGTTTGAGCGATAGGGCTCTACTCGTGCGGCGGTTGGTTGCCGATGCTGCTGGCTATGGCCCGATTGAGCGGCTACTCGCAGATAGGCGTGTTGATGAGGTGATGGTCAACGGTCATGATGAGATCTGGGTCGAACGCGCCGGAAAGCTTGAGCGGACCGATGTCCGGTTCGACTCAGTTGAGGCGCTGCGCGACGCAATCGACCGGCTGCTCGGGTCCGCGGGGCGGCGCGTTGACACCCTTTCGCCGATCGCCGATGCACGCCTCGACGATGGGTCTCGAGTGAATGTCATCCTTCCGCCACTGGCAGTCAACGGTCCAACTATGACGATTAGGCGATTCCGGCCAGGCGGATATTCATTGGATGATCTCGTCAGGCTCGGAACGATTGACGAACGGCTCGGAGCATTGCTCGCTGCGGCTGTAATTGATCGTCTGAATGTAGTCGTTAGTGGGGCAACGGGCTGTGGGAAGACCACAACACTCGCGGCGCTGGCTGGCGAGATTCCGGTTTCGGAACGCGTAGTGACAATTGAAGATGCTGCCGAGCTTCACTTAGATCATCCTCACGTCGTAAGGCTTGAGGCGCGGCCGCGAGGCGCGAGCGGGGCTGGTGAAGTGCTAATTCGCGACCTAGTTCGTAATGCGTTGAGGATGCGCCCTGATCGCATTGTTGTCGGTGAGGTTCGCGGCGGCGAATCGATTGACATGCTCGATGCGATGGCAACTGGCCATGCCGGCTCACTGTCAACTGTCCATGCTGGATCACCAAGTGGAGCCTTGCGACGAATCGCCAGCCTTGCCCATCAGGCTGAGCTTGGTCTCCCACATGAGGCAATTGCCGAACGGGTTGGTGCTGCCATCGACATGGTTGTTCATCAGGTTCGGAGGGCGGACGGCAGTCGCTGTGTCGAGCGGGTTGCAGTTGTCGAGCAGATGGATGCTGGGCCAAGGGCCTGCGACATATTTCGCACGCAGGATGGTGCCGTTCGCTGGCGAGTGCTTCCGAAGGCGGAACGGTTTGCCCGCCTAAGGTTCGGATGAACGCAACACTGCTTGGGTTTGGTTCCGGTGCCACTGCCTTGCCTGCGCTCTGGGTGGCAGCGGATGCGTTGGCGAACTCCAAGCTGGCTCGGCTGTCGGTAAGGCTCACAGCGCCGCTCGCAATTGCTGTGCGCGACGGCGACTATCACGCTGCTCGTGCTGGTGGACGCGAGTTGGCGGTCGCCACGGCAGCGGCGTGCCTGATCACGTTGATATGCATCGGCACTCTTGAAGCACTGCTTGTGGGGTTGGCATTACCTGTGCTGGTGATCAGAGCAGCGGCGCTTCGAAGCAGCCGAATTCGACGTTCTGTCGATGGTTCGATGCCAGTCATGTTGCGAACGCTGTCTGACGCAACTGCCGCTGGACGGCCGATTAGTCATGCGATTGCGGATTTAGGCAATGAAGCAGCCACAGGTGCGGCAAAGGAGCTTTCGATCCTGTCGAGCGCCCAACAGCTAGGCGCTCGCTTTGATGAGGCGGCTTCGAGGATGGCTTCGGCAGCTCACAGCCGACAGTGGCCGGCGGTGATAACTGTGCTGGAGCTTCATCGCCGAGCAGGTGGAGACCTGCCGGCTTCACTAAATGCGCTGGCAACATCATTCGAGCAGGCATCTCGCGACCGTGACGCGGTCCGTGCATCGACTGCCCAAGCGAGATTCACTGGATCGATTGTCTGTGCGCTGCCGTTGCTGGCTGCCGCTACCGGTGAGTTGCTCGTACCTGGTTCTGTCGTCGGCATAGTTAGTCAGCCGCTAGCGGCGGTCATCGCGCTTTTGGCTTTGCTGCTCCAGGTTGGTTCGCTGCTTCTGATCCGAAGGTTGAGTGCTAGTTCAACGCCATCGCAATGACGCGTGCGGTCGTGGAGGCTGCGGCGGCTGGGGTATTGCTATCGCTGGCGTTGGTGTTAGCTCCATGGCCAAAGCTAATTGCGACCGTTTTGAGGCGCGGCAGCCGACTTGGAGCTGGTGCTGACCGGGATCGGAGGGCTCAGCGGAGGCTGGAGGCTGCCGGCCTCGCACAGGTCTTGACGGTCGATTCGCTAGCGATTATCAAGATTGTTTCCTCGATTAGCTTGGCGGCAAGTGCGGCGCTATACGAGTCGTCTAATCGGAACGGCTTCATCCCACGGCCGACGCTAGTGCTGGCGCTCGCAACCGTCGCTGGATGGTTGGTGCCGGAGATGTTAGTCCTGCGGGCTCGGTTAGTGCGTCAACGCGCAGTAGCTGCGGCGCTCCCGGGTTTGATGTCAGCAATTGCGTCGGGTATCTCGATTGGACTGGACCCACTTGATGCCCTGTCGGCTGCGACGCGCCATCGCGATGATCCACTCAGTCAGCAATTCGCGATTGCCTGTGAGCGGATTCGGCATGGTGAACCGCTTGAACAGGCGTTGGCTGTTGTCGCAGGAGGGTTTGCCGATCCTAGGGTCGGCTCGTTGACAGCCGAGCTAGTTGCGGCCCGCAGGCGGGGTGGTGATGCGCGGGAGCGGGTGTCGGCGCTAGCTCGCGCTGCCCGCGCAACCGCTCGCCGACGTGAGGTTGAGCGCGCAGCACGGGCCGCTCCGATGATTCAGTTGGTCGTCGCCTTGGGGCTTGTTCCGTCGGTGTTATTGCTGATCGCCGCCGTTGTGGTCGCCCATCTTGCAAGCTGATGTGGGTTGTTTTGCCCGGAAAAAAGGCATTTGAGGGGTCAAGTGGGAAGAAATGTGATGCAGGGGTTGCATTGTGGGAGAAAGTGGGTATTGTCCCAACCGCTGAAACAAATGCCGGGGCGTCGAGGCTCCTCCCGCC
>JAPLCG010000039.1 GCA_026392385.1 Solirubrobacterales bacterium | reverse complement strand
GTTACATGTGCTTCCGCGGGATTCAGTACATGGATCTCCGCCTGCTCGTTACCAACCCAGCGGTTGGTGCAAGCCAGGCCGACTCGGGCGGCTTCCTCTCGCCAATCATCGGGACATTCCTGCTGACGTTGATCGGCACTGTCATTGCGCTGCCGTTTGCGGTTGGCGCGGCAATCTGGATCGTTGAGTACGGCCGGCCATCATGGCTTGCCCGCGCGGTTGAATCGGCCATCGAGGTTGTTGCTGGCACGCCAAGCATCGTGCTCGCAATCTTCGGGCTGCTGCTGTTCAGCGGTTCAATATTCGAGCCGCTCTCGTTCGCAGCTGACAACGGGGCGGTCGTCGGCAAATCCTTCCTGACGGCAGGAGCGATGATGTCGCTAATTGCCGTGCCATTGATTTTCACTTCTACGCGCGAAGCACTGATGCAGATCCCCGCTCAGGTGCGTGAGGCCTCCTACGCGCTTGGCAAGACCAAGTGGGCGACGATCCGCAGGGTCCTAATTCCATCAGTCCGGCCGGGAATCTTTACCGGTACGGCGCTGGGAATGGGCAGGATCGCCGGCGATACGGCGATCGTCGTCGTACTGCTCGGCGCAACCCTGACCCTCGAGCCGCAGGGAGATATCCCACTGATCAAGACACTGCGCGGATCCGGCAGCACGCTGACCTCCTACGTCTACAACAACAGCCCAGCCGGTGAAGGAAATGCCCCTCAAAAGGCATACGCGGCGGCATTTGTACTGCTGATCCTGATCCTGATTCTAAACTTTGGAATTGATAAACTCGCCCGGCGCTCAAAGAAGGAGTCAGTATGAGTTTTGCACCAGTACCACCGCCGATTCGCAGGATTGATCCTGATGCGCCAGCAACGATTGCCAGACCGGGCAGCAATGGTGTTGCTGGAGCAGCCGCGGCAATCCAAGAGGCAGTCGCCGAGCGACCGGGCACCAAGGGTGAGCGGATGCGGATCAACGATCTCTCGATTGCTTACGGGACGAAACTCGCTGTACGCGAGGTAACGCTGCCGGTCCGGGAGAATGAAGTTCTAGCTCTGATCGGACCATCCGGTTGCGGCAAGACGACGCTGCTTCGTTCACTTAACCGGCTGACTGAACTCACGGCAACCGCGGTTTCCACCGGTGAGATTCTGCTCGATGGTCAGAGCACCCACGAACTTGAGGCTACCGACCTGCGGCGTCGCGTTTCAATGGTCTTCCAGCAGCCGAACCCGTTTCCGATGAGCATCTTTGACAATGTCGCTTTCGCGATCCGCGAACAGGCAAGTCGCAAGCCGGGCAAGTCGGTTCTTCAGCCGCAGGTCCGTGATGCACTTGAGCGCGCTGGTCTCTGGGATGAGGTTGGCGACAATCTCGACCACCCGGCACTGCGTCTCTCCGGTGGCCAGCAGCAGCGACTCTGCATTGCCCGTGCGCTGGCCGCAAAGCCAGAGGTCCTGCTGCTCGACGAGCCCTGCTCGGCGCTTGATCCAAAGTCAACCGAGATCATTGAGGATCTGATCGTCAGGTTGAAGGAGCAGGTGGCGATCGTAATCGTCACCCACAACCTCCAGCAGGCGCAGCGGGTTAGCGACTATGTCGCCTTCATGTACCTCGGTGATCTGGTCGAGTACGGGCCGGTTGATCAGGTCTTCAATGCTCCGCTCGCTGAGCGGACGAAGAACTATGTTGCGGGAACATTCGGCTAATGAGGCTGCTGCTTTCACTTGCTGCGATTGGTCTGATCGCTGCGACTCTTTCAGCCTGCGAGAGCACGCAGGACAAGGCGGCGAAGATTCAGAAAATTAACGCGGCCAAGGAGAAGATTGCAGCAATGCCGCTCGTTGTAAAGAGAGTTGATCCGCGGATCAAGGTTGTTGGAACGGCGCTGCTTCACAACAAGAATGCAGGCGCGGTTGTCGTGACTGTGCGTAATACCTCGAACACGGCGATCGCCGACATTCCAATTGCTGTCAATCTCTATAGCGGGTCAAAGCAGACGGCAACGAATACGACGCCCGGTAACGACCATTGGCTTAATCACATTCCGCTGGTAAGGGCTGGTCAGACGGTTGATTGGGTTGAGGATCAGTTTGATCCTGAGCCGATTGCCAAACGAGCGACCGTCCGTGTTGGTGTTGGGAAGAGCGAAAAATCACCGCTGCCCGATGCCACAATCACGAAATCGGAGTTTTTCGCCGACCCGATAAGTGGGACATCGTTGACTGGCAAGGTCAGTAATAACTCGACTGTCCTGCAGGTTAGGCCGGTCGTCTACTCGGTCGGCCGTCGGGGTGGTCAGGCTGTCGCAGCTGGTCGCGGAGTGCTTGAAAAGCTGCTGCCAAAGGGTGGCAAGCCATCTGGCTTCTCAATCTTCTACGTCGGTGCAGACCCGAAGGGGTTGCAGCTGACGAGCTTTGTGCCACCAATTCCACCATCGGTCAAGTAAGGAGTCTGGAATGGATCAGATCACGCAGGAATTCCACACCGCAGTTAACGCGCCAGTTACTGCCAGCGCGGAAGTAACGACCTGTCGAACATGTGCGGCAAGCATTGCCCTTGACCAGCGCTACTGCCTCAGCTGTGGTGAACGACGCGCCGACTCGCGCGTGCCGTTTGCGAAGACGCTAGGCGCGCAGCCAGCAGCCGCGACAGCAGCTACAGCTCCAGTTGCTGCCAAGGCTGCGATCAGCCCAGGGCTTGCGGCGGCAGTTGTCTGCCTCGCCGTTCTGTTCCTCGGTACGGGCGTACTTGTTGGCCGCTCGGCTGGGAACGGCAATGCTCCTGTTGCTGCAGCCGCACCGCAGGTGATTACGGTTCCAGCCGGTGGCGCGACCGCTGACACCGCAGGGGTCGGCGCGGCGGCCGGCAAAGCGAAGGGCAAGGCAAAGGCTGCGGCAACTGCCGACAAGCCAACCGGCCCAGCTCCCGTTGCGACAGCTGCCGATAAGGCTGCGGTAGCGAAGTCAGACAGCTGCTCGACGCCCGAGGAGTGCTCAAAGGCATCGCTTAAGATTCCGAACAAGGTAGTTACCTCGGGTAAGACTGTCAAGCCTGATGGTAAGCCTGCCGGTGGCGGAACCGCACCAACTGGCGTGTTCGGCTGATACGCAGTAGATAAGAGCGCGTGACGGAAAGCCCAAATACTCAGTCTGGAGGCCCTGCCGGGTCATGCCGCGCCTGCGCTGCGCCACTTGAGCCGACGCAGCGCTACTGCCTGAACTGCGGCGCGCGGCTGAGGGCACCGCGGGTTGAGGCGGGGCCGGTACTGGCTGCGCTGGCAACCGCGTCTTTGGCAGCCGACCATGAAGGGAGCCTGCCGCCGGTTGAGGCTCCGAATGAGCCGCCCGTTGGCGACCAAGATCCGGGCGCGGGAGCAGCTGGGGCGGCCGCTGGTGGGCCGATGACGCTTGCCGCAGCCTTTGCCTCGCGGCCGGTCGCAGCCGCGGGATTGGGACTGCTGATGCTCGGCGCGATTCTCGGCTCGGCATTTGGCCCACCCTCGGCCGACACGTTGGCTGCCCAGCGCAAGGTAATCATCGTTCAGGCTGCCGGTGCTCCTGCGGTCGGGCCAGCCGCTGATCCTGTGGTCGCAGATCCGGGGACGACACCGGCTGCGCTGCCAGCAGCACCAGTTCCAGCCGCACCCGCGCCAGCAGTGCCGACCGATCCAGGCGTTACCGACCCGGGGCCAGGACCTGATGTCGTCGTTCCGCCGACTGATCCTTCGCTCAAGCATCTGGTTGTCGTAATGCTGCCCGGTGGTGGTGCTGGTCAGTCGCTTGTTGCTGCGAGCACTGCCAACGTCGCCCGCCCACGCGCGAAGTCGGCGTCGCTTGACTACCAGACGGCTTTTGATGGCATTCGCAAGCAGGGGTTCCTGCTCAAGGGCTTCCGCCAGGTGTCTGCCAGTGGGATCGCCAACCGAATTGCGTTGCTTAGCGGAATCACGCCGACCGCAGCGATGGAGGCTGGCTGCACGGGCCCGCTCGCACTTGCGCCAGCAGCTGATGGCTGCGTGGTTCCCGCGAGTTCCGGCGATGCAACCGATTTGATCAACCTCGCTGCTACAACGGCAGCTAGCCAGGACGGTGTGATCAGGGCCTATGTTGAGACTCCTGACGACAATGCTTACTCAGACCTCTGTAGCCCCTTGGAGATTGGCAAGCCTGCACCGGCTTGGTCCGACGGAACGCCTCCGGCGCAGGACAATCCGCTGCAGTGGTTCCAAGGCATAACCAAGACGCTTCCGTCTGCGGGAAGCTGGGATCCAACCGGATCGTCGCTCTGCTTTATCAAGGGGGCCCGCGAGGGGTCAACAAGGCCAATTTCAATGCTTGGCGCTGACCTGACAAAGGCGGCAGCTGATGATGCTGCACAGGTTGATCCGTCAATGCCGAGCGCCTTCCCGACGGTCACCCTGATCATCCCATCACGCTGCCGAACCGATGTGACGCTTACCTGCCCGGATGGCAAGACCCCCGGTGGACCTGAGGCACTCAAGGCATTCCTCGACAAGACGATCGGCACCACGCTCGCCGGCTCGACGATCTTCAAGAAGGATGGCGCAGCGTTCGTGATGTGGGACAAGGCGCCGAAGGCAGCCCGCCACGGCCACAAGGCCGCGGTAAGCACTCAGCCAGCGGTTGGAGCACTGGTGCTATCACCGTTCACTAAGGCCGGCGGTTCTAACACGACCGCCTACGACACCTACGGATTGCTGCTTACGCTCGAAACTCGCCTTGGGCTCGTCGGTGGAATTGGCCAGCCAACGCCACTTGGCGGCAGCGATGGCGCAACCCCGATTGGCCGCGAAGTTTTCCCAGCCCGCTAACGGCTAGACCAAACTTTCAACAGCAAGGAGCTAATAAAATGGCAATCAACGACAATCTTCCCGAGTCAATCCGACGCAGACTCCCAGCCCAGAAAGCCGCTCAGCAGGCTGCTGATGCAGCGGCAGCGCCGGTCGTACCGCTGACTGCACTGCGCAAGAAGCGCGACGACCTCGCCCAGCAGTTCGGCGAGATGCAATACGACCTCGGTGGCATGGTCTATGAGATGGCAATTCGCGACCACTACCGCCTTGATGTTGTGACCAAGCGGGCCGCCGAGCTGCAGAGGGTTGATGCCGAATTGGCAGAGGCTGAGCGGCTACTGCGACTCGAGGATGCTGCGGCATCCGGCGCCTGCCGCTATTGCGGTTCCCTGCATGCCCGCGGAGCCACCTTCTGCTGGCAGTGCGGTGAGCGACTGCTGGACACTGGCACCCCTGAAAGTAGCGACCAAAACGCAATAAATGGCGGTTTGGCAGGTAGCTGAGTCGGTTCAGCGCCGTCTGAGTAGATCGACCGGTTTTACCACCCGGTCACGGGTAGTTCACACGCGGCGAGGGAAGCCCAACGAAACTAGTGGAGTAATCAGTCCTTTCGCACACACTAAGGAGACACCCACGTGCGCCTTTCGAAAAAGTATCCACTAGCAGCTTTGATTGGTCTGGCAGTTGCCGGCGTTGCTGGTGTTCCAGCAGCTGGAGCCGCCCAGAACTATGCACCTGAGTGCACGGCGTCCGCCGATGTCCTCAGGCCCGCGGATGGAGAAGTTGGCTACAAGATCATCTGCAACGACTACAACTCCACAAGTGTGATTGACACGCTCGGAGATAAAAACAAGGGCACGTGGGCTTCCGGTTCGTACGACGAGGCCGACTTTGTTTGGTACACGCCTGAAAAGGCCTGGTACAAGGCTGCAACAGCTGTCACCTCAGCAGATGAGCCGAGCAAGCCGGCGCTTGACGCGGAATCAAACCAAGTCATTGTCTGGTCGCGTCTGAGCACAGATACCGCCGCCACATGGGCAGCGGACTCAAAGGCCGCGACAAGTGTTGCTGGTGAGTTCCCAGCCGGTTATGTCGTCAAGAAGACGATCAGCTCGGTGGTCAAGTACTTCAAGGCAAATGCTGCAGTAACAGGCAGCGATGTACCTGGCACGAGTGCAAAGTGGGATGAGATCACCTCAGCCGACCTCTCCTGCATCTCCAACGCCACAGCCACCTACCCGGAATGCGATGGCACGACCCCTGGTACGCATATTGCCTACACCGGTCCGCAGGTTGCTGGTAACAAGTCATTGACCGTTAGCTACCCGTCGCTTGTCAACGGTTACAGCTTCGTTGCGCTTAATCGCCTGATTAACAGCTTCGACACTGAGCCAGCAGTTCTGACGCCGCTAGGGGAGCCAGCCTACGGGCAGGTCCAGGGCTGCAACGGTGCAGTACCGGGCAAGGGAATCGGCTGCCAGATGCAGGGAACGGCCACGGTCTACACAAGGAGTGCGGCAAATACCTACGCCTCGGTATCCGCTGCTGACTGGTACATCAGGAAGGTTGCAACCGGAACGGGCGCAGCTTCAGCATTCGTTGATGCCGACTACCTAAAGGTTGGAAGCCTCGGAATGCCGGTCAACTCAGGCAAGCGTGCAATTCCAGCCCAGTCAGGCAATTCTCTGACCGGATCGGTATCAGTTGACTCGCCATGCAAGTGGGGCACAGGCGCGTCATTCGTTGCCACAGTTGCTGACCCAGAGGGCAATGTCTCAATTCCAATCGATGCCCAGATCGAGAGCAAGTACTTCACGCTCGACTGGTCAAAGGGCCTGAATGTTGATCCAGCGGAGAATTACCTTCCCCGTGGCTGCACATTCAAGAACGCCACCAACAGCAAGATCTTCTACCGCTCCGGTGGCAGGATTGTTCAGGTGAGCAGGGCACGCGCAGGAACAACGCCGCGCGAGATTGAAGCTACCGGGAAGCCAGCAGAGGGTTACGGCTCACTCGGCTAGCGACAGCAACTGATCGTCGGGGGGCGATCAGTTCGAGCATTACGGGAGGCCCGTCCTCTGAGCAAAGCAGCTCAGGGGGCGGGCTTTTCTATGCCCTAGCAGCAGCTTCGACTCTGGGTGTGCCTGTAACTGAGTTCGAGTAGCGGCGTTGGCTTACTAGCGGCACCGTTTTAGCGATACCGACCTGGGCTACTAGCGGCGCGGCTTTGTCCGACTAGCGGCGCGGCTTTGGCTTTGTGCCAAAGACGTTGTCCCAGAACGGTGCGCTTACGCCGAAGCCGGTGTCGTGATCCTGAAAGTGATGGCGCATGTGCAGCTCGCGAAGTTTGCGGCCGAGTGCAGTTCGCGGGCGATGATGGTGGACATGGAAGTGCAGCATGTCGTAGGTCAAGTAGCCGGAAAGAAAACCACCGCCAAAGATCATCCACGCCCCAGCCGGCAGAATCGCCCAGAAGAGGGCCAGGAAGCCCGCCGCGAGGGGGATGCTGGCGCCGGGTGGCATCACAAGGCGCAGCGGGTCATTCGGATGATCATGGTGGACGCCGTGAATCATGAAGTGGAAGCGGTGTGCCCACTCGTTGTCAGCATCAAAGTGGAAGACAATGCGATGCAGCCAGTATTCGGTCAGCGTCCAGAACAGCCAGCCACCGGCAAACCAGAGGACGGCGCTGAGCGGGCCGACAGCGATCCCGCCGGCGATCGAAAGGCCGCAAATCACCGGCACGAAGATGATCAACGGGACAATCGGATGAACTCTCGAGAAACGGTCGAGCAGGTCGGATTTGAACATCCGCGGTGAGGCTTTGAGAGTCTCGCTCCGGTTTGATGGAGTTTCAGTGTTTGCACCCATCCGTCAACAAGGTTAGCGGTCGCAAGGACAGCAATGTAGGTAGATTGGGCTTATGTTGAGCAGCGCTGGGCTAACTAACCAATGACCGTTCTAGTTACCGGCGGCGCCGGCTTCATCGGCTCGAACCTTGTCGATTCACTGCTCGCGGAAGGCCAGAAGGTAGTTGTGCTCGACAACCTCTCAACCGGCCGTGAGAGGAATCTCGATATCGCAATCGCAAACGGTGCACAGCTCGTAAATGGCGATGTGTCCGACCAGCGATTTGTTGACGAACTCGTTGCTGACCTAAAGCCGACTGCGATTCATCACCTAGCCGCTCAGGTTGATGTTCGACGGTCGGTTAGCAACCCAGAGCAGGATGCGCAAACAAACCTGTTCGGCACGCTTTCAGTGCTTGAGGCGGCCCGCAATCACGGCGTTCCAAGGCTTGTATATGTCTCGACCGGGGGCGCAATTTACGGCGAGGCAGATAGCTATCCGACTGCCGAAGGCGCGGAAGTGCGACCGATGAGTCCCTACGGAGTAAACAAGTACGCGGCTGAACTCCACTGGTCCCTCTACGCGCGGCTTCATGGTCTCAGCACGATTACTTTGCGGCTGGCGAATGTCTATGGACCACGGCAGGATCCGCTAGGTGAGGGAGGCGTAGTCGCAATTTTCTGCCGTGAGTTGCTTGAGGGCAACCGCGCTCTGATTTTTGGCGACGGTGAACAGACGCGTGACTTTGTTGAGGTCTCGGATGTCGCCGCGGCATGTCGACTGGCTGCAGCAAGCGACGTTGTCGGCTCGTTCAATATCGGGTCATCATCTGAGACAACTGTCAATCAGCTCGCAGCGATCATTTCCGAAGCTGATCCAGACCGGAAACTGTCAACCGAACACGCGCCAGAGCGGGATGGCGAGGTTCGACGCTCCTGCCTAGATGCTTCGCGAGCCTCCACGGTGCTTGGCTGGAAGCCACAAATTGAGTTGCTCGACGGGCTTCAACGGACACTCCTCTGGCAGGTCGAAGAGGCTGCTGGCGAGCGCCGCGGATAACGCTAGAGTCAGCGGTTCGTGTCCTCTCCGTCGCTTTACCGCCGTCACCGCCCACGCACCTTCTCCGATGTCGTAGGCCAGGAGTCAATCACCCGCACTTTGCGCAACGCGATTGACCGTCAGTCAGTCCACCACGCCTACCTGTTTGTTGGATCGCGTGGAACCGGCAAGACCAGCATGGCGAAGATTCTTGCTGCCGCACTCAACTGTGAGGCAAATGAGGGCGCCGATCCATGCGGGACATGTGATTCCTGTGTGTCGATCGCAGACGGCACATCACTTGATGTTGTCGAAATGGACGCCGCATCAAACAACTCCGTTGATGACATCCGTGATCTGCGCGAGCGGGTCGCACTTGCGTCTATCTCCGGTCGCACCAAGGTCTATGTGCTGGACGAGGCGCACATGCTTACTCCACAGGCTTGGAATGCGTTCCTCAAGACGCTTGAGGAACCGCCGCCCAGCACGGTCTTTGTGCTCGCTACAACTGAGGCGCACAAAGTCCTGGCAACCGTCGTCGACCGTTGCCATCGGTTCGACTTCAAACGCCCTTCAGCAGCTGAGATTGCCGAGGTTGTCTCAAGGGTCGCGGTTGCCGAAGGAATCGACGCACCGCCGGCAGCTGTACAGCTGATTGCGACCTCGGCTTCAGGCTCATTCAGGGACGCACTCGGCACGCTCGAGCAACTCTCAACCTACGCCGGAGAGGGCGCGGCGATTTCGCTTGGTGATGCGCTTGATGTGCTCGGAGTGGTTGATGCTGAACTTCGCTTCGAAGCGCTCGATTCTGTGATCGCCAACGATCCGGCGGGAGCCGTCCGAGCAGCTGCAGGAATCTCCGAGTCGGGGCGCGACCTGCGCCTGTTCCTCGATGACCTTGAGGCACACAGCCGGGGGCTGTTGCTTGTTGAGCTGGCTGACGAAGTTCCAATCGAACTGTCCGTTTCACCTGATCAGGACAAGCGGTTAGCTGGTCAAGCCAAGGCGCTCGGGCGCAGGCGAACAATCGGCATGCTTGACCTGATCGCTGAGGCGAAGGCAGCGATCCGTGATGGTGCTGACGCTCGCGTGCGGCTGGAACTGCTTTTGGTAAAGGCTGCTGAGGGTGAAGGTGGCGATAACGAGAGCCTTGCAGCACGTCTTGATCGCCTTGAGGAGCGGGTCGCCGGGGGAGGTTCTCGAACACGGCCCGCCCCCGAAGTCGCTCCTGTCGCGGAAGCGGCTTCGCCAACTGAGGCTCAAGAGGCAACACAGGTTGCCTCGCCTCAGTCAACTGGGCCAGAAATGAAGGCTCCTGCGGCGCCGCTCGATAGCAGTACGCCCGCGTCTCCGATTCGAGCTGAGTCGCTAGAAAAGGGCGGTGCTGCCGCCGCATTGAGAGCCCTGCCGGACCCAGAGCCGGTTGAAGCCGTGAGCCCGCCCCAATCTGTTGGAGCGCCCTCACTTGAGGAGACGATCGCACTCTGGCCTGAGGTCATTTCGGCGCTGCGGACCGACAGCCCGATGGTTGCTGCACTACTCGAACGTGCTCGACCATCAGCTGTGACGTCTGAGGTCGTAACGATTGAGTTCCCGACCGATGCCGACTTCCACCGACGGAAGGCAGATGATCAGCGCTGCAGAGAGGCAATCACAGCATGTTTCGTCGAGATCACGGGAACACGACCGAAGCTTGAGTTTGTGCTTGGCGAGGGACTCCCATCGGTTGCCGAAGAGCTGCTTGGTGAGGATGAACTGGTTGCGCGGCTTGTTAGTGACTTCGGTGGAAGTGAGATTGATGTCAGCGAGGCGCCGAGTCAGCCAGCGGCCGCTGAAGCGCCCGAAGCCCCCGAAACAGCGGACTGACGGTGTACGCGCCACCGATTCAACGCTTGATCGCAGAGCTTTCAAGGCTTCCCGGAGTTGGCGGGCGCACCGCATCAAGACTTGCGTTCCACATCCTCAGGGCTCCGCCAGAGCAGGCGGCAGCTCTAGCGCTGGCAATTACCGAGGTTCGTGAACTGATCGGCGAGTGTGAGGTCTGCTTTGACCTTGCAGAGGGGCCGCTCTGCCCTGTCTGCCAGGACCAGCGTCGCGACGACAGTCTGCTCTGTGTCGTTGAGCAGTCACAGGATGTCTTCCCGGTTGAGCGGACTGGCGAATTTCGCGGGCGCTACCACGTGCTTGGTGGCGCGCTCTCGCCGATCGATGGCGTCGATGAACAGGACCTTCACATCAGCGAGCTTTATTCGCGGGTTGAGGGCAGTCAAGTTCGCGAGGTAATCCTTGCTACGAACCCGACAACTACTGGTGAAGCAACTGCATTGCACATCGCTGCCGGACTCCGCGAACGAGTGCCTGATTTGCAGGTAACTAGGCCGGCAAGCGGCCTCCCGGTTGGCGCAGATCTTGAGTACGCGGACGAGTTGACGCTTGGTCGAGCGATGACTGGGCGACGCCTAGTCGGCTGATCTGCGGGACGCTCCATCCGGACAAGTCAAGGAGACTCGCCCGACAGGTAGCCTGCGGACTGTGACTTCAACAGTCGTGATGAAGTTTGGAGGCAGTTCCGTTGCCGATGCGGGACGGATCAAGGCTGCCGCAAAACGGATCGTTGATCGCCGTGCGGCTGGGGATGAGGTAGTTGCGGTCCTCTCTGCCCGTGGTGACACAACCGATGAACTGCTTGAAATGGCCGAGGAGATCTCGTCTGCGCCGGATCCACGAGAGATGGACATGCTGCTTTCTACCGGTGAGCGCATCTCATGTGCGCTCTGCGCAATGGCAATCCGCGACCTTGGTTACGAGGCAATCTCGTTGACCGGTTCGCAGGCGGGCATTGTTACCGATACCTCGCACACGAGGGCAAGGATTGTCAATGTCCGGGCTGAGCGGATCCGTGAAGCGCTCGACGAGGGCCAGATAGTTCTCGTGGCTGGCTTCCAAGGGGTTTCAATCGAGCGGGATGTAACGACGCTCGGGCGCGGCGGATCGGATACGACTGCTGTTGCCGTTGCAGCAGCACTAGACGCTGAGGTCTGCGAGATCTACACCGATGTCGCCGGTGTTTTTAGCGCTGATCCACGAATTGTTCCCGATGCCCGCAAGCTCGGCACCGTCTCATTTGAGGAGATGCTCGAGATGGCGTCATCCGGGGCGAAGGTTCTGCAACTAAGGTCTGTGGAGTACGCGCGCACCCATGGTGTGCGGATCCACTGCCGTTCATCGTTTGACGAGGGCGACGGCACAATCGTCGTCGGGGAGGAGGACAGCATGGAAAACCCACTGATTACAGCTGTAACGCACTCAGTCGATGAGGCGCGCATAACTCTGATTGGCGTTCCAGACTCGCCAGGCGTTGCCGGAGCGGTCTTCGGCGCGCTTGCCGATGCAGGCGTGAACGTCGACATGATCATTCAGAACGAGCCGGAGAGCGAGGGCAGCAAGGCTGACATGAGCTTTACGGTCGCCTCCGAGGACCTCCGCGATGCTCGCTCAGTGCTCGAGGGAATCCTTGAGGGCCAAGGAATCGAACGGATTGCCTGGGACGAGAAGATGGGCAAGGTGTCGGTGGTTGGCGCCGGAATGCGATCAAATCCGGGTGTAGCTGCGACCGTCTTTAGAACGCTCGGTGAGCAGGGCATCAACATCGAGATGATTTCCACCTCGCCAATCAAGATCTCCTGCGTTGTTTCAGCCGACCGCGTTGCCGATGCGGTTCGGACGCTGCACGCCGCATTTGCGCTCGGAGAGGATCAGTCCGACAGCGAACAGCCGCATGGGGCAGCGCGTTGAGCAACGGCCCAGCAGTTGCCGTCGTTGGAGCCTCCGGTGCTGTCGGGCGGACGATTCTTGAGCTGCTAGAGCAGCGTCAGTTCCCGGCCAGCTCAATCACGCCGCTGGCCAGTTCCCGATCTGCTGGAAGCGAGGTCGGCGGTAGAACGGTTGAGAACCTTGCGAGCGCTGACCTAACCCGTTTTGACCTTGCGCTGTTTAGTGCTGGTTCATCGGTGTCGGCCGAGTGGGCGCCACGCTTTGTAAACGCAGGCGCTGTCGTTGTTGACAACTCATCCCACTGGCGGATGGATCCAAATGTGCCGCTGATCGTCCCCGAGGTTAATGGCGACGCCATTGCTGGCCACTCGGGCATCGTTGCTAACCCAAACTGCTCGACGATGCAGGCAATGGTCGTGCTCAAGCCAATCCTTGATGCCTTCGGCCTTGATCGCGTCATCTTCTCGACCTATCAGGCGGTGTCGGGCACAGGCGTGAAGGCGCTCGATGAACTGAGGAGTCAGGCTACAGCGGTGCTAGCCGGTGATAGTCCTGAGGCGGCCGCCGTCTACCCCCATCAAATTGCCTTCAATGTGATTCCCCAGGTTGAGAGCTTCAAGGAAGGTGACGATTACACGACTGAGGAACGCAAGATGATCGCTGAGACTCGCAAGATTCTTGGCCTGCCAGGGCTGCGCGTTACGGCGACCTGCGCGCGCGTTCCGGTTATGAACGGCCACTCTGAGTCGGTCAACATCCAAACTTCGCAAGCCGCTACGCCAGATCAGTTACGGGCCTTGCTTTCAGAAGCTCCGGGAGTCGTCGTGGTTGACGATCCAGCCGCGGGCGTCTATCCGATGGCAATTGATGGCAGTGGTCGCGACGAGGTCTTGGTTGGCCGGATTCGCAGTGATGAGAGCGCCGAGCGCTCGCTGAACATGTGGATTGTTGGCGACAACCTGCGTAAGGGTGCAGCCACCAACGCCGTTCAGGTTGCAGAGCTGCTCGTTGAGCGCGGTCTTTAGAGCAGCAGCTGAGCCCTGCTGGACGTACTTACCAGCCGGCGTGGGAGCCGTCGGCTGCGCCGACAACCGCTGTTGACCAGTCGATCACTGAGGTCGGCTTGATCACATGGCGCTGCATACCGAGTTCCTTCGGCTCAAGACCAAATGCAAGGCCTACAAGCTGAGGCAGGTGCAGAACCGGCATTGAGAGGTCACGGCCAACTGCGGCAGCCGCAACCGGCTGCTGAAGATCAAGGTTCAGGTGGCAGAGTGGGCAAGGGACAACTAGGCAGTCAGCCTCGGCGTCAGTTGCGTCAGCAAGATGAGTTCCGGCCATCTTCATTGATGCCTGCTTGTTCATCGTGACGATCGGGAAGCCGCAGCACTTGTGGACGCCGGCGTAGTCAATTACTTCGCCACCGAGAGCTTCAATTACCTGTTCCATGTAGGTGTCGCGAGGATGCTCGGCATCAATGCCAAGTCGGTCGGTTGGGCGGACGATGTAGCAGCCATAGAAGGGTCCGACCTTAAGCCCTGTAAGCGGCTTCTTGACCTTCTTCTTTAGGTTGTCAAGGCCGATTTCCTCAACGAGCAGCCAGAGGAAGTTCTTGTTTGTTACTAGACCCTTCTCGTAGGCCAGTCCTTCAGCTTCAAGGGTGGAGTTGATCTGCTCGCGGTACTCGCCACTTGCGTCAAGCCGTTCCTGACATTCGCTCTGCGCGCCTTGGCAGGTGGAGCAGATGTTCATCATCAGCTCGCCCTCGGTCTGGCCAGCAAGCGCCAGTGTGCGAGCGTTGAGTGTGTCAGCAAGCTCTTGGTTTGATTCGGCGATTACGCCGGCTCCGCAGCAGGAGGCGCGGTCAAGTTCGATCAGCTCAAGGTCAAGCAAAGGTGCGACTGCTTGCATCGAGCCGTGCAGTTCAGGGGTGAAGCCGCGGCTTACGCAGCCGGGCCAGTAGGCGACCTTCACTGTGAGCTCTCCTCGGTGTCGATTTCGACTGTTTCCTCGACAATTACGACCTCGTCTGCTGTCTGCTCGATAACGACGGTCTCCTCAACCATTACGGCAACCTCGCCACCCTGATCGGATGGGTCATCGGCAAGGTCATCCTCATTGCCTGAGATGTAAATGTTGTACTCAAGACGC
>JAPLCG010000173.1 GCA_026392385.1 Solirubrobacterales bacterium | reverse complement strand
CGGACCGACCGACTGAGTTGACCAGTTGGGAGTGCTCTTGAAACGGTTATCGAACGCCTTCCTAACCTTTCCGACAGCTGCTGGCTCAAGTTCAGCCGTCGAGATTTGGAAACCGTTGTTGCCAAGCTCCTTGCTCTTAACCTTCTGAATCTTCGCATCAGTCACACCCTGGCTGGCAAGCAAGTCACGAATGTTTGTCTCTGTAGCAGCCGCTGGCAGAGATGTGACGATTCGAGTTCCAGACGTGAAGTCAATCCCGAAATTAAGCCCCTTGCCGCCGATCGATAACGCTCCAATCAGCAGAATCACTCCTGAAAGTGAGAAGAACCAGCGCGAGGATCCCATGAAGTCGAATGTCCAGCGCCGTTCTCCCTTACCGACACCTAGCGCGGATGGGCTCTTGATAATCCGCGAGTCGGCCATGCTGCTCAAAACCGCCTGGGTGGCGACTACAGCAGTAAGCAGCGAAACGATCGTTCCGACACCGAGAGTGAACGCAAACCCTTTAACGCCAGCGGTCGCAAGCATGAACAGGATGAACGCAGTCATAAGCGTCACCACATTTGCGTCGATAATCGCCGAGAGGCCCCGCTTGTAGCCCTGCGTAATCGCAGCAGGGATTGCGCGACCGGCTCGCGCCTCTTCCTTGACCCGCTCGAAGATCACGATGTTCGCGTCGGCAGCGACGCCGATAGTCAGGATCAGTCCGGCAATACCCGGAAGCGTCAGTGTGATCGGGATCAGCTTGACGAGAGCGAATAGGTAGATCGAATAAACAAGCAGCGCTCCACAGGCGATTACCCCTAGTACGCGATAGAACGCGAGTAGGAACAGCATCACGATCAACAGGCCTGCAAGCCCAGCGAGCAGTCCTTGATTGAGCGCCTGCTTGCCAAGGGTCGCCGAAACCTGTGACTGCGAAATTAGCTTCAGTCCAATTGGCAGTGCTCCAAGTTCAAGCTGCTTCGCAAGGTCTTGGGCGCGTTGGATTGTGAATCCACCGGTGATGATTGCGCCATTGCGACCATCAATCCCATCCGGGAGGTTGCGGTAATCGATCGAAGCGACCGATACGAGGTCCTTGTCGAGGGCAACTGCAAAATGCTGCACCGGAGGAGACTGTGGGAAGAAGACCGCAAGACCCTGCCCACGCTGAGCGATTTCACGCGTCACATTCTGGAAGGCATTTTGACCGCGATCTGTGAACGCAAACTCCACATCGGGGCCGCCTCCGGCGCCGTTCTGGTCAGTCCCCTGCTTGGGGTCTTTGATGTCCTTACCGAACAGAGCGACGTTGTCGCGGAGTAGGTACCACTTCGCATCTTCGGCCTTCTTTGGCTCCTTTCCGGCTGGGTAGACAGCCCGAAGAACGACAGTCCCCTGTGGGACCTTGATCAGCTGAGAACCGGCAGGCTTCTGCGCTCCTGGCAGTTCCGAATAGAGATCCTTGAGGTTTCCGTCAGGGCCAGCGATCAGTTGCTTGCCCGTGCTATCAAATAGCCAGTACTGAGGACCGATCCGTGAGAGATTGGTGCCAGTTCGCACAGGCTGATTCGAAGCGAGCGTCACAGCCTTGAAGAGCGACTGCCCACCCGCTGGATCACCTGCGGCAACCATGACCTTGATCGCTCCGGGATCCTTATTCTCAAGTTGTGGTCCGGCGAGCTTCCCATTAGGAGCGACGACATTTGCCTCCCAGTCGTAGAAGGCAAGTTGTGCCGGAGTTCCAACCTGCTGCTCCGCCCTTGCGACATTCGTAACGCTCGGCAGCCCAACAGTGATCTGGTCTGCGCCAGAGCGTTGAATCTCAGGCTCTGAAACGCCGAGTGCGTCGACTCGAGCGCGCATGATTTCAATCGCTCGATTAATCGAGGCCTGATCGACCTTTGCCTGTGGCGTTGGCTGCCCCTGATAGATCAGTTCGACTCCGCCCTGAAGATCCAAGCCAAGCTTCGTAGGCAGAAGAGCTGCCACAGCGAGAGAGCCGGCAAGTAACCCGGCGACCAGCAGAAGAATCAGTCCGTTGCGCTTTCTTACACTCATGCGAGCACGCGAGCCTAACTGGTCACGGGGGTGAGAACCATCAAGAGGCCGCCATCCTCATCGTAGGCGGGGAAAATATCGGCGGTCGCTCCAGCAGGTAAGTCGCCCTCGGCGTTAACTTCTACGCTCTTTCCTAGCGCGCGGACACCCCACTCAATGACGGTTCCGATTACGTCTTCGTCGCCACTGAACTTGAGGCCAAGTACTTCGCGTACCGGTCTGCCGAGAACTTTCTCATCGG
>JAPLCG010000024.1 GCA_026392385.1 Solirubrobacterales bacterium | reverse complement strand
GGTTGTGACCGTTCGGCTTGAGCAGCCTCAGGTAGGGCACAAGCGCGGTTCTCGCTGCCTGACCAGCCAGCGGACGGGCAGAAGGTGCACATTTGTGAGGGTTTTCAAGTCTGTGAATACAACGCTTCGCACCCCTCGCAGTGCTGCGCTTCCCGTACCCGTCATTATCTCGGGTCGGCCACTTGGGCGCGGCAGCTATCGCGTCAAGGTATCGGCGGTTGACGGCGCTGGCAATCGGTCGCCCTGGAAGAGTGCAGTTTTCACCGTCCGCTAGCCGTTCTCGCCGCTGGTTGATCCGCGTTATCTAAAGTGCGCCCGCGTCCGGTAAGTCTGGTCTCCTGCTTAGTTAATGAGCGACAACGCTGAGAGCCGTAAGCAAGTAGCCAAAGATCGGCGAGCGGAGCTCGCTAAGGCTCAGGCTCGGCGTAACGCGATGCTCGCGCTCGAGTTCCCGCCGATGCGCGACTTCGATGAGCCAGCGCTTGAGTGGCGGCGGCTGTTCTCCGAGCTGTTCGGCACATTCCTGCTGGTACTCGCAGGAGCTGGCGGTGGGCTGCTCGTGATCCAAACACACGGTGCAGTGACCGCAACCGCTGCTGTTGTCGCACCTGGCCTGACGGTAATGGCCGTGATCCTCTTCATGGGTGCTGTTTCAGGCGCGCATCTAAACCCCTGCGTCTCACTCGCCTTCGCATTGCGTCGTGATTTCCCCTGGCAGAGGGTCCCCGGCTACATCGTCTTTCAGCTTGCTGGGGCGATCCTTGCCTGCCTGTTCCTAAGCGCCGTGTTCGGGGATGGTTCTGGCCTTGGCGCGACGCGACCGGGAGTTGGCTTTGATGCTTGGCAGGCGATGCTGATCGAAGCGGTCCTAACGCTTGGTCTTGTCAGCACGATTCTTGGTACCTCTTCAGGAGCGCAAAACGTTGGTCCACTTGGTGCGCTGGCAGTTGGTGGCTACATCGCATTAGCTGGACTCTGGTCTGGTCCAGTCAGTGGCGCTTCGATGAATCCGGCGCGCTCCTTCGCGCCTGATCTCGTAACCGGCGACTTCACCAGCCTTTGGGTCTATCTAGTTGGCCCAATCGTCGGCGCTCTGCTCGCCGTAGTGGCAGCAATTGTGCTGAGAGGGCGCGGTGGCGGAGTTGTTGGCCGGGCATCCGCTTCGGGTCGGTTGAGTGAGGAGTCACTCGATTCAGTGGAAAGCGATTGAATAGATGAGGGTTGAAATTTGGTCCGATATCGCATGCCCTTTCTGTTACATCGGAAAGCGCAGCTTCGACGAGGCGCTTGCCCGCTTTGAGCACGCAGATGATGTTGAGGTGATCTGGCGTAGCTACCAACTTGGGCCGGGAATGCCTAAGGAAATCAGCGGTGATATTTACGATGTGCTCGCAGCCAAGTACGGAGGGACTCGTGAGCAGGCCCGTGAGATGAATGGACGAGTTGCTGCTGCCGCCGAGGCCGTCGGGCTGGACTGTGACTTTGATTCGATCCAGCCGACAAATACGCTTGATGCGCATCGGCTTGTGCAGCTTGCCGCCGCTGCAGGCCGGCAGGGGGAAGCAGAAGAGCTGCTCTTTGAGGCGTACTTCCGAGATGGGCTAAATGTCAGTCACGCCTCAGTCCTTGAGCGAATCTCAGCGGTACTCGGCCTTGACCGTGGTGATGTCGCAGAACTACTTGAAGGTGATGGATTTTCGCAACAGGTTGCAGATGAACAGGAGCAAGCAAATGAGCTTGGCATTAGTGCAGTTCCAACATTTGTGTTCGATCGCGCTTCGGCAGTCCAAGGTGCGCAGTCAAGTGACCTGCTGCTCGAGGCATTGAGGACTGCTTGGAATTCAAGTACCGCCAGTAGTCAAACCGGGCCAACCTGAACGCACTAATAGCCCTTCCGGGGTAGCCTCCGCAGGCATGGATCTGACCTTCTCAAACGAGGAGACCGCGTTCCGCGACGAACTCCGTCTCTGGCTGGCCGAAAATCACCCCGGTGATGAGCCCGACGGCGGCGAGGACAAGCAGTTCGCATGGCGCCAGGATTGGCAGAGGCGACTCAACGATGGTGGCTGGGCTGGTGTGCACTGGCCAGTCGAATATGGAGGTCGCGGGGCGACCTATACGGAGTCGGCAATCTTCTTCGAAGAGCTCGGCAGGGCAAACTCGCCGCTGCCAGCCAACGGACTCGGGTTAGTGCTCGGAGGGCCAACTCTGATGGCTTGGGGCACCGAGGAGCAGAAGGAGCGTTACCTGCCGATGATCCTCTCCGCCGAGGAGATTTGGTGCCAAGGATTTAGCGAACCAGAGGCTGGCAGCGACCTTGCCTCGTTGAAGACAACCGCCGTTCGCGACGGTGACGAGTGGGTTGTGAATGGTCAGAAGGTGTGGACGAGTGCGGCCCAGTGGTCGAAGTGGTGCATGCTCGTTGCTAGGACCGACCCGGATCTGCCAAAGCACAAGGGGCTCACCTACTTCCTGATGGACATGGATCAACCCGGTGTGCAGGTGCGTCCGCTCAAGCAGATGACCGGTGGGTCGGAGTTCAACGAACTCTTCCTTGAGGACGCCCGGATCCCGCACGAGAACATTGTTGGCAGCGAGGGCGACGGCTGGAAGGTTGCGATGACCACCCTGATGAACGAACGCTCAGGGCTTGCGTTCTTCCTCCAGGTGCGGAGCCGTCAGCTGCTCGACGACCTCTTCCGCCATGCGCGGGAGAGCGGTCAGATTGACGATCCACTTGTGGCCGACAAGCTCGCCCGGCTGCACGCCAAGGCTGAAGTTCTGCGACTGACCGCCTATCGCGGATTGACACAGATTGAGACCTACGGCCAGCCCGGGCCTGAGAGTGCACTTACGAAGTTGATGTGGTCTGAGCTCAATCAAGACATCACGCAGTTCGCCGCCGACCTGCTTGGACCGCAGGCGCTACGCGATGGGACGGAATGGTCATACGAGCTGATGCGCGCCCGCGGTAACACGATTGAGGGTGGAACGACAGAGGTCCTAAAGAACATCGTTGCTGAGCGAGTACTCGGCTTGCCCCGGCTAAAGGCGGCAGCGCAGTGAGGTTTGGATTCGACGAAGACCAGATTGAGATCCAGCGCACTGCCAGCGGTTTGCTTGAGGCTAGATCAACACTTGAGCAGGTTCGGATCCATGCAGATGAAGGCGGCGATGATCGCGCCCTTTGGACTGAACTATGTGAACTTGGCTGGCCGGGAATCGCTGTTTCCGAGCAGTACGGCGGTCAAGGCTATGGATCAGTTGAGCTTGCAATCCTGCTTGAGCAGGCAGGCAGGACGATGACCTCCGTTCCGCTCTTCTCAACGGCTGCGGCAGCGCTTGCGATCGAATCGGCTGGCTCTGATGAGCAGCGAGATCGGTGGCTGCCGGGGCTCGCAAGTGGCGAGACGACAGCTGCGGTTGGTACTGCTGGCAACGGGCGTGCGGAGATTGTCGCCGGTCGCGTTGATGCCAGCGTTGCCGTGCTGTTCGACGATGAGGGTGGGGCACGCCTTATTGACCTTGCCGATGCGCTCGTCGAGCCAACCGCCACCATCGATCCAACCCGCAGCTACCTAGCGATTCAGGGTCCCGGCGATGATCTGCCCGGCGATACCGATGCAGCACTTGATCGCGCCCGCGTTGCCCTTGCCGCGGAGTTGACCGGTGTGGCGTCCCGAGCCACTGAATTGACTGTCGCGTACGTCAAGGATCGCAAGCAGTTTGGGACGCCAATCGGTGCCTACCAGGCTGTTTCTCACCGCTGCGCTTCGATGTTCCTTGCAGTTGAAAGCAGTCGCTCGGTCACGTACCACGCTGCATGGGCTGCTGACGCTGCCCCAGATCGGCTCTCAGAGGCGGCAGCAGTTGCGCACACAGTTGTAATTGATGCTTCGCGTGAGGCGACCTGCTCTGCAATTCAGGCACACGGTGGAATTGGCTTTACCTGGGAGGCTGACCCGCACTGGTTCTACAAGCGGGCGCAGATCGGCGCCTACCTGCTCGGCGGAACAACTGAGGCCCGGGCGCAGCTCGCGGATCTCGTTTCCGAGCGGCTCGACGACCAGAACGACTAAGCGGGCGAGCCGTCAACCGGCTCGGTGTGGACGACGACCTCGTCAAGTTCCGGGGCAAGTTCGATCGCCCGATTTTCGACCTCGGTAGCTACTGCATGAGCCTCCGTCAGTGGCGCGGACGGATCGAGGTTGAGAGTAATCATCGCTACGAGTCCACGACCGGTGCGGCGCAGCACGACCGACGAGGGTGGTTGGCCGGTTAGTTCAATCGCGGCGTCGCGAACCGCCTGCTCGGCCTTCGGAGCCTCGCCGGGGGCAATTGCTTGGCCCTCGAACTCGTCTGCGAGCGGCTCAATGTGGCTATGCACCTCGTCAAGTTCGGGCACTGCGGTTCGTATCGCCTTCTCCGCTTCGTCGGCGGCCGCATGGGCCTCATCGAGCGTTAGGTCACGAGGCAGCTTCAGGTGTAGGGAAAGCTCAAGGCTGTTGTCAGTTCGCACAAGTTCAACATTGTGAACCTCGCGAATAGCAGGGACAGTAAGTGCCGCCGCGCTCGCTCTGGCACGGGTTGAGGCGCGTGATTCGTTTGGCTCAACATGGACGACTACGTCGCTGTCGCCAAGCGCATCACGGACGGCTGCTTCGACCGATTCGGCGACAGCATGGCCTGCGCTTAGGCCGGTGTCAGGCTCGACGGCAATTACAACATCGGCGAAGGTGCGATTACCTGCTCCACGAAGGCGAAGTCTCCGCAGTTCAATGCCATTTCCGAGTGCAGCGATCGCCTCGCGAGCCGCTTGATCGGACCCGACTGGGGCGCTGTCCATCAGGACCGAAATATTTGTGCGCATCAGCCGTACAGCCGCGAAAATAACCAGCACAGCTACGACAAGGGCTGCCCATGAATCCGCATTGCCATAGCCGAATGTGACAAGTGCGAGGCCAAGTAGCACGGCAATTGATCCGCCAAGATCACCTGCGAAGTGAAGGGCATTGGCGTGGAGGGCTGCGCTTCCATGGCTATGGGCAACGCGATCCGAGGCGATCATCCTCGTAAGGTCAACGATGATCACGATTGCGAGAATCGCGAAGGTCCACCAGGCGACGGTTGGTGCTGCGTGACCGCTGCTCGTTAGCCGGTTGATCGCCTCGTAGATGATCAGGCCGCTGGCTGCCAGCAGTACGGTTGCCTCTGCAAGCGCCGCTAGGTGCTCAGCCTTGTTGTGACCAAACGGATGCTGTTCATCGGGTGGCTGCTCACCGACACGAACCGCAAGGAAGGTAAGCAGCGCTGCAACCAGGTCGGTAGCTGAGTGCGCGGCCTCGGCAAGCAGGCCGAGCGAACCAGCCGCTATGCCAGCCCCCAACTTCAGCGCGACGAGCGCCGTAGCTGCGACGATCGAAAACAGCGCTGTTCTGCGAACCACGCTCACTTCTTCAGCCTACGCGAACTGGCGACCGGTTAGTCTCGATCGGGCAATGGCTACCGCCAAAATGATCCTCGTTAGTCCAGCCGGATTTGGCCGTGACGAGCTCGGAGCAGCACTTGATCGGGCTGGCCACACAGTCAAGGCAGTTGACCCGGGCTCTGATGACGGCGATTGGACTGGATTTGACGCGATTGTCTATCTACCCGGCGAGGATCCACTCACGGCAGGGCCAGTGGTTGGCGAGGAGGTTTCGCGGCTGGCCAAATTGGCCGCCTCGGCGGGTGCGCGGATCGTCTATTGCTCCACATCGCTGCTCTACGACGATCTCGGTGAGACCGAGAACGCGGCAAATGATCCTGAGTTGGCTGTGTCGGCTGGCCTTGAGCAGCTGGCCGATGCTGAGCTAACTTTGTTTGGTTCAGGTGCGGAGTTCCTGCTGCTTAGGCTCGGTGTGCTACTTGATCAGCGATCGCCGGCTGCGAATGAACTTTCCGAAGGGTTGCTCGGCGGCAGGTTGCTGATCCCCGATGATGGCCAGCGGTTCGTGGCACTGCTTGATCGAGCGACACTTGCCGAGGCGCTCGGTCAAGTTGCCGCGAGCAATCTGCATGGCGGCTGGGATCTTGTTGCTGCGACGGCGCCCCTCGATGGACTGCTCGACGAGGCTGCATCCTGCCTCGATCTTGCCCGTGCGCAGCGGGCCAGTGTGGCTACCGCATTTGATCGGGCAGGTGAGCGGGTTGCGCTGCGCTGGCTAGCTTCGCGAAGGGTTACCGGTTCCGCTCTCCGTGAGGCGGGAGCAGCTCAGCCGGGCAGCTGGCAGGCGATTGTGAGAGCGTCACTGCTGTGAGTGACCTCAAACCAATGTTCCAAGGTGGTAACGGCACTAAGTCTTCGCGAGTCTTGCGATGGCTGCTTCCGATACTGATGATTGTTGCCGGACTGGTTCTGATCGGGATTAGTAGCAGTGAGGTGATGACCGGACTTGGCGTTGCGATTGCCCTCGGCTCGACAGTCGTGATATCTGCCGGTTGGCTCGCAAGGCTTGACGATGACAGCGAGCGGATTCGCGAGGAGGATGCTCGTGATGTTGTGCGTCGGACTGGCCGTTGGCCCGACGAGCAGTGAACTGTCACCCGCTCAATTCGTTGCGGGTAGCCTTAGTTATGGGCCGAAACACACTCCTTGCGGTGACCTGCCTACTGATTGCTGGCTGCGGTTATGGAGCAGCACCACCGCTAGTGCGTGGTCAGGCTGCCCCGGCGGCCCGCACTGCCGCTTCACTTGGCCCACTTACTTTGAAGGTCGCTGCAGCCGGTGACGTTGCCTGCGGATCGCCCGTCTCATCATCGGGCTGCCGCGGCGCTGACACCGCGAATCAGATTGAGGGGCTGCGCCCAAACCTTGTCCTCGCGCTAGGTGACCTCGTCTACGACAGTGGCTCTCTCGCCCAGTTCAAGTCGGGCTACCAGCCAACTTGGGGGCGCTTCAAGAGCATCACCTTCCCAATCCCTGGCAACCATGAGTACGGCACGGCCTCTGCTGGCGGCTACCGGACCTGGTGGGGTCCATCGGTATTGACGGCGGGAAAGACATGGCATTCGACAAGGCGGGGAGGATGGCTGGTTCTTGGCCTTGACTCGAACTGCGGGGCAGTCGGTGGTTGCACTGCCAACTCAGAGCAGGGACGCTGGCTGGCAAATCAGCTTAAGTCCGCACCGAAGTGCACGATCGCTATCTGGCACCATCCGCGCCGTTCGTCTGGCCCGCACGGCGATAACGCTGTCGTGCAGCCACTCTGGGCGATGCTCGCCAAGGCAAAGGCCGAGCTCGTTCTAAACGGACACGATCATGATTACGAGCGGTTCGCGACGCTTGATGCGAATGCCAACCCCGCTTCAACTGGGATGCGCGAGTTTGTAGTTGGCACCGGCGGCAAGACCTTCTACCCGGTCGGGGCGCCAAAACCTGGCAGCCGTGTGACCGTTCAGGGGCTTGCAGGCGTACTGTCGCTGGAGCTGCACAGCGGCGGTTACATGTGGAATTTCCTTACAACCGATGTCAAGGTTCGCGACAGTGGATCGGCCGCCTGCAGCTGATCGCCGGCGATCGAATTGTGAAGATCGCGATAGGGGCATTGTGAAGTGGCTCGCGACCTGTCACGGTGGGTAGGTGATGAGACCGAGCCTGCCCGACGACTTCAAGGTGCCAAGCATCGATATCCAAGCTGCCAAGGCTGAGATCAAGGCTGCCGGTGCCGACCTTAAGGCTGCCGGCGCCGACCTCAAAGCAGTCGGCACGGAGATGGTTGAGAAGGTCAAGCCAAAACTGCGCGGCTACATCCATCAGTATGGGTTCTTCGTTGCCCTTGCCCTAGGCATCGGTCTCGTGGCCTTCGCTGACGGTCTGGAGGCGAAGATCGCTGCCCTCATCTATGTCCTCTCAGTTGCCGGAGTCTTGGGGACAAGCGCCCTCTATCACCGGATCACCTGGTCTGTTCCGGCGAGGATCCGGATGCGAAAGCTCGACCACTCAATGATCTTCGTGATGATCGGCGGAACCGTCACGCCAATTGCCCTGCTCGCCGTCAGGGGGACGCTCGGCATTGTGTTGCTCAGCCTTGTTTGGGGCGTTGCCCTCGCCGGAATAATCATGAAGCTTGCTTGGATTTCGGCACCAAAGCCAATCTCAGCAGCGATCTATGTCGTTGCTGGCCTGATCGGAGTTATTGCTGTCGGCCAGCTGGCAGGAACTGTCGGACTCGTTGCTGTCGGCGGTATCGCGTTCGGAGGACTGCTCTACATAATCGGCGCGGCAATTTATGCGACCGGTCGTCCCGATCCGTTCCCGACGGTCTTCGGCTACCACGAGGTATTCCATGTGCTCGTCGTCGTCGCAGCCTTGGTCCACTTCGGTGTGATCGCCGGCTGGGTTGTGCCGCTCAGCGCCTGACTCAGAGATTTGGCGCTGATAAGCATCGTCGCTGACCTGAGCGCCTCGCCGACCTAGGCGCTGAGGGATGGGAGCGGAGGCGGCAAATTACGAAGTTACCTGCGGCCGTAGCTCCTCAACTTTGGCGGAGCCATCGTTGCCCGCAGCCCGATACGCTCCGCGGAGCGCCCTCCTAGCTCAGTTGGTAGAGCACTTCCATGGTAAGGAAGGGGTCACCGGTTCGAGTCCGGTGGAGGGCTCTCGATTCAGCGGGAGTGCCTCACCGCACCGGCGTGGCGTGAGGTCATGCTCCGTTGGCTGCTCGGTCGCGGATCTCCTTGCGAATCTCGGCAAAGCGAATCGCCTCATAAGCGACGAGGCACCCGACTACGGCTAAGACGATTCCAATTGCAGCTAGGGCCGGGACTGCCAAGGCGACGGGCAGTAGCAGTAGCAATAGCAGCGAGGCCACTAGACGGGTCCAACCGACCGTCCTGATGTTCCGGTACCGGAATGCGACCTGCCCCAGCAGGTAGAGAGCTGGGCCGCCGACAAGCGCCAGCGCTGGGATAAACTCGAGATGGTGGTCGGCATGCCCCAGCGCCTTCTTGAGGCCCAAGGCGAGCAGGACGACGCCGGCGATCATCGGCAGGTGGATGACGCTGTAGGCATCCCTTGCGAGTCGCGCCCTGTCGACTGGACCGACACTCGCAAGTCTCTGCTCGGCTGCGACTGCCGTGACATCGAAGTACGTCCACCAGAGCGAGGCTGCGATGGCGACTCCAAAGGTGACCCCGGCGACGAGCGCGAAGTTGAGCGGCTGTCCGGAGGCTGCCGCACTGAGGGCAACTATCGACTCGCCGAGAGCGATGATCACGATCAGCCCGTGACGCTCGGCGAAGTGACCTGCGTGGACCCGGAAGTCCGAGGTGTCGGACATGAATGGCGTAGCGACATCAATCAGCAGCGCGGCGAGCCAGATCCAGATCTGCGCGTCGCCGCCGATCAGCGCGCCGACAATCAACAGCAGCGAGCTGAACATGAAGCCCGGCGCGAGTTTGAGGATCGCGCCATGGTTGGGGTCGTCTCGGTCGGTGCCGTAGGCGTAGAGGCCGACCTGCATCGCCCGGACGAGTCCGTAGGCGCAGGCCATCAGCAGGGCCTCGTCCCCGAAGGCGCCGGGCATCGCCAGGGCGACCACGACGAGTGCGGCCATCGCCGTGAAGATCGTCAGCCGCGTCGGCACGTCGTCGCTGTCTACGCTGTTTGTAAGCCACGAATAGCCGACCCACGCCCACCACATCAGGCCGAGAATTATCAGTCCCTCGGCGACTCCTCGCCAGTTCAGGTGTGAGGCCAGGTAGGCGGTGACCTGGGTTATCGCGAGGACGAAAACAAGGTCGAAGAACAACTCGAGGACGCCGACACGTCGCTCGCCAGTCTGCTCGTCGGTTCCCGACCCGCCGTTGTCACCCACTTCCACTGTGTCCGAGTCGCTCATCGCCCGAATACAACCACTAGCCTCGCCCGAAACGAAAACGCCCCACAGGCCTGTGGCCTGCGGGGCGCCCGTTCACTCGACCTCGGTCGGGTGAGGCATCTTGATGCCAGTGGTTACTTTGCGAGACCCGCAATCGCGAGTCCGCGAAGCCGCGTGAGGCTAGCGTCGCTCAGAGCGATCGTGTAGGCCTGCTTGACGGTGACCGACGTGCCACCCGTCACCTTCTTCACCTTGCCCTTCTTGACAATCGACTTCTTGGCTATCGGAAGTGACCAACGGGCGTAGACGTACTTGTCGCTGGGATTGATGACACGAATGACCTGCGGACGCGGTGACATCACGATGTCACCGACCGGATTGTTGTAGTCGATCGTCGCGTTGTCGCGGTCGAACTTAACCCCGAGGACCGAATAGGCGTTCTTGGCTACAACACCGAGCGCATTACCCGACTTGTCACCCTTGGTAGAAGCCAAGTAAGTGCCGGTCGAACCGAACCTATAGCCGAGATTTCCGTACTCGTAGTTGACATACGTGGCCCGAACATTGTGCGCTTTGCCATCCGCACTGACGTAAGTGTCAGCGGAGCGCCAAATCGCGTGGTCAGCTGTTGCAGTGATTACCCGGTTCAGGCGAACACCCGTCTGGGCGACCGAACCACAGCGCTTCCAGTCGATCGGGTCTGCCTGATCAAGGCAACGATAGAGCGGCTGGCTCTCGTTGATGGTGACATCGCCGTTGGCCTGATTGATCGAATAGCTGGCAGTGATGCCGCCGGACGGCCCGTAGCGGTAAGCGCTCTGAGACGCGTTGGTCATCCCCTGAGCCATGTAGACGTCCATTGCGAGCTTGCCGTCTACCAACATCAGCGGATCCGCATTGGAGCCACTCGCGGGAGCCGTGGGGAATTCGCTGTAACCGTCGTAGTTACTTGAGTTCCAGCCCCAGAGCTTGGAGCCGTTGCCGCTGTCAACGGGGTTGCGCAGCCTCGAAGTGCAGAGGCCGCATGAGCCGATCGAGTAGCTGTACCAATAGCCCATTGTCTGGCTGACCTGGTCGAACTCGTAATCGTAGGTGAAGACATTTCCCGCGGAACCGCCCAGCCCCTGGTAAGAGCGCTCCCAGTATCCGATTGAGACAACCTTGCTGCCCTTGTACTTATTGGCCAGGTCCGGCGCAGTGATGGCTTCGTTGTAGCCATCCGGCACAGCGACGATGCGGCAGCGCCTGTCACGGATGTCGTAGATGCTTTCTGTGAGGCTCCACTTCTTCGCAGCAGTAACTGTTGCCGAGCCGAAGTCTCTAAGACTTGATCCCGTGATCGGGTCGTAGCACCTGACGACGATCCCGTCGCCGGGTGTAGCTGCGGCGTCTACGGTGCCGCTGACGGTCCGCTCATTGATCGGCAAGTTACGATCGTCAGTGTTGTCGGCCATGTCCCAGGCCTTAATCGTGCTCGAGGTGATGCTGGTGTTGGTGACGGTCGCGCCGGCTGCGGGCGCGAAGGCGGCAGCCGCGACGAACGCGACGACGAGGGCAAGTGGCGCCTTGCCCAGCGGGTTGGAGAATTCCATGGGTTTCTACTCCTTAGAGTTAGAGATGATTATGAACCAAGGACGACTGATTCAGAGAGCGCGGGAGCTTACCAACCCTCGAGTAGGTAAGTCAAGGACGCCGACACGGCGCTCACCAGCCTGCTCGTCGCTCCCCGACCCGACGTTGTGACCCACTTCTACTTTGTCCGAGTCGCTCATAGCTCGAATACAACCACTAGCCCCGCCCGAAACTAAAGAGCGCCGGTCCCCGGCATTCACTTAGCCGGGGGATTCCCCTCACTCAGATTGCGCGTCCGCGAGAGAACGGGTCTGGGTGCTCGTACGTCGGCTCGAGGCCGGTGAAGGGCTGCGGTTAGTCTTGGGCTACTGGCCGAGGCGTGGGCCGCGGCTGTCGCTGCCGAGCTGGCTGGCGCCACTTGCTGAATCGAGCTCAAGGTCGAGTCCGATCATGATTGCGGCGAGTCCGGCATAGATCGCGACGACCAACTGCAGTTCAATGATTTCGCGGTCGCTGAGAGCCTCACGCACTGCTGATAGCTGTTGGTCCGACGGACTGCCACGCTCGGTCGTCAGCCTTGCGAATTCGAGCATCGCCTGCTCACCCGATTCAAAACCGTCAAGGTCGAGTTGTTTGAGCGCATCAATCTCAGGCTCGCTAATCCCGCAAATTCGCGCGACCTCTTCGTGCTGGAACCACTCGTATTCGCAATCGGTCAGACGAGCGACGAGCAGAATCACAAGCTCACGGCGGCGCGGTGACAGCTCGGCTTCGTTCCAGAGGCTTGCCGTAAAGGCGGCGAACTTTGGAAAGGCAGCATCTGCTTGGGCGAGCAGCTTGAAGATGCCGATGTCCGGTAGTGCCTCGAGCATCGCTCCGGTCTCAGTCGAAAGCGAAGCTTGGTCGGCAAATGGGATGCGTGCCATAGCATTGACGCTACCGATTACCCACACATTGGGTTGTCCACCAATCCGAAAGGCTCCAGCGTGAGCAAAGTGATACTCGAGGGCGACCGCATAGTTGTTGAACTGACTGCGGCTGAAAAGCTGCTCGCTCTGCGAGGCAACATCAGCGTTCCCGCCGATCAGATCGTGGCGGTTGATGCCGTTGGCGATGGACTCAGCGAGACGCAGCACTTTCGCAACGGGTTGCGTTCGCCGGGCCTAAGTGTCCCGGGGCAGATCAAGGTTGGGATCTGGCGTCGGGTTGGTGCGCGGGTTTATGTTTCCGTGCGAAGGGGTCAGCCAGCAGTCAAGCTAACGCTTGCTGATGGTGGCGAGTGGGGCTCGCTGATCGTCGGTTGTGCGGATCCAGAGCAGGTAGCTGCGGCGCTGAAGGCCAACTGATGCCCGACTGGCTTGACGAGCCGTTCAGCTTTGTTACAGCCGTAGGCAGCCTCGCGGGCAGTCTGCGGATCGCGAAGAGTCAGTCTTCGCCCGCCCCTGGGGCACTCCTACTCGCAGGTTCCGGGCCGATTGATCGCGACGGTAACGCTGCTGGCATCCCAATTGGGATCCAGCTCGCGATCGCAGATGAGCTTGCCGGCCAGGGGATCGCTTCATTGCGCTTTGACAGGCGAGGCATCAGTGACGGTGGTGACTGGCGCGAAGCCTCCTTTGCGGACAACCTTGCCGATGCAGCAGCGGCACTGGCGGCGCTCGCAGCTGACCCGCGCGTAGATGCAGCGCGTATTGTCGTCATCGGTCACTCGGAGGGTGCGCTGCACGCGATCCAGCTTGCAGCCAGGCAAGACTCCGATCCCAAGCCTGCAGCGACGGTGCTTCTGGCTGGAGCAGCCAGACAGGGTGCTGAGATTCTCAAGTGGCAGGCTGAGGCGATCACGCGCAGTCAGCCAGCGGCCGACCAGGATGCTGCAGTGGCCGCGGCGATTGCCCAGTCAGTAGCGGCGCAGGCCAAGATCCGTGCAACAGACTCTCCGGTCTC
>JAPLCG010000185.1 GCA_026392385.1 Solirubrobacterales bacterium | reverse complement strand
CTGGGCTCCGGGCGGCCTAGTCCTACTCGTAGTCCTGATGGCCTTGGTTATTGGTAGGCCAATTGCGATCACAAAGCCCGCAGCGGCAGCATTTGCGGGACTGTTTGGCCTCGCAGTCTGGTCGCTGATCTCGAGCAGTTGGTCACCTACATCTCACTTCGCAGTCGTCAATGCAGACCGTTGGCTGTTTTATGCACTGGCCCTCGCCGTGCTGGCGATGCTGGTCCGTGACACAAAGATCGGCGCGATCCTGCTGAGCGCAAATGGGCTCGGAATACTGCTTGTCGTTGTCGTCGTCTACATCCGACTGCTTGGCAGTGACCCCTCTACCCTGCTTGCTGGCGGACGACTCAACTCGCCGATGGACTACATCAATGGGCTGGGCACGTATCTAGCGATGGGGCTTTGGGGTGCGATCGCGTTAGCCGAGCAGCGACGCCGGCTTTGGCTTTCAGCGCTCGGTGCGCTACTCGCCGGATTAACGGTTCCACTGCTGCTGCTGAGCGAGTCGCGCGGTGTGACGCTCGCCTTGGCAGCGTCTGCAGCAGTTGTTCTCTGCCTCGTTCCAGGGCGGCTGCGCCGACTTGCGTTCATCGTCCTGCTCGCGGCGGTCGCAGTAGCTGATACTGGCGTCACACGGCTGGCATTCCAAGCACGCAATGCCTCGCACCCCTTGCTGCCAGCCGATGCTCAGACGATCTTCACGCGAGCCGTAGTCGTTGCAATTCTCGCCTGTCTGATCTGGACACTCGCCTGCTGGTTTGTTGACTGGTGCCGCCAAACGCATCTTGATTGGCTGCTTCTGACTCGCCGAGCAATGCTCGGACTTCTGGCAATTGGGGCGATCGGTATTGGCGTCACGGCAATCGTTAGCAGCAGCCAAATCAGCCGGACGGTAGATAAGCAGTACCGAACCTTCATAAAGGTTGGTAAGGGCAGTCGCGTTCAGTCTGCTGATACCCGGTTGCTGTCAAGCAAGGGGAACCGCTACGACTACTGGCGCGTTGCTTCAAAGACTTGGACGCAGCACCCGATTGTTGGTGCCGGCGCCGCCTCCTTCCCAGCTGAGTATTCGCTCTACAGGCAGACAGTTGAGAATGTTCGTCAGCCGCATAGCCTTGAGTTTGAAACGCTCAGTGAACTTGGTCTGATCGGCGCACTTTTACTGCTGCTGTTCGTAGGTTCAGTCTTCTATGCGGCTGGACGACGCGGTCGACGTCTGCGCTCTTCGGCTCTTGATCGAGTTGTGCTCGTTGCACCGCTCGGCGCTTTCACAGCGTGGCTTGTTGATGTCAGCGTTGACTGGGTCCATCTGCTGACGGGAGTAACCGCGGTCGCGATCTGCTCGGCGGCCGTGCTCCTGCGCCCAACTGCAGGTGGACTTCTGCCAGCTTCGGTTGACTTCAGCCGGTTGAGTCCACGAGCGCGCTGGGGCGCAGGAGCGATCGGCGCAGTAATCCTGCTTGGAACTGGCGCACTGCTCAGCCAGTTGACGCTCACCGACCGTTATGTAACCCGCGCCCAGGAGGAGTTGCAGGCCGATCCGCGCTCCGCAGTCGCTGACGCTGACCGTGCGCTGCGCCTTGACCCAACGCTTATGCAGGCCTACTACATCAAGGCTGGTGCCCTTGAGGGCCTCGGCAATACCGCCGGTACAGAGCGTGCCCTACTTAAGGGCGCGAGTGAGGAACCGCGCAACTTTGTCATCTGGGCGCTGCTTGGCGATTTCGCTGCCCGCTCTGGCGATCTGAAGACGGCCAAGGCTTATTACCAGCGCTCGCTGAGCCTTAACCCTGGCGATCCCGGCATCGCAGACCTCGTGCTTAACCCAGCAATGCAGCCAAAGAGCTAGCAGTCATGGAGTCGAGTGATTCAAAGCGATCCGGCGGTCTGCTCACGCTCGGCTTCGCTGCGCTTGTCGTCTTCTGCCTGTTCGCTGCGCTCGAACTTTCGAACGCCTCAAACGCGCCACGCAACCCAAAGAAAGCGATCTGGGGGCCGAGTCAAGTCGATGGAAAGACGGCCTTCCCGATCTACAAGAAACTCGGAATCAGCATCTACTCGATGGCACTTGACTGGAGTCGCGTGGCGGCTACCAAGCCAGCGAACCCAACCGACCCAAATGATCCTGCCTACAAGTGGCCCGGCTCAGTTACAGGCAGCGTCCGCGAAGCCGGCGCAGCCGGCCTAAGAGTCAGCCTGACGCTAACAAAGGCCCCAACCTGGGCAAATGGCGGCAAGCCCCGACAGTGGGCTCCGACCAACCCAACTGACTACGCAAACTTCGCAACCGCTGCCGCAAAGAAGTTCCCTAACGCCCACCTTTGGATGGTTTGGGGTGAACCAACTCGCCGGACAAACTTCATGCCTTACGACAAGGCTCCATCACAGGTAAAAACCCTCACCCCGGGTCAGGCTCAGGGTCCACGCCGCTACGCGAGAATTCTTGATGCTGCCTATCAAGCATTGAAGTCCCCATCACTGCCGGGAAGCGATCAGAACCTTGTGATTGGTGGAAGCACATTTACCGCTGGCGACATACGAACCCCGCTCTGGCTCAAGTACATGCGTCTACCGAACGGAATGCCACCTCGGCTCGATCTTTACGGCCACAATGTTTTCTCAACACGCGAACCGGACCTTCAAAACCCGCGTTCGAAGTGCAACGCGCTTGACTTCTCAGAGGTTGGGTTGCTGGAGAAGCTTGTTACTGAGAACCGCGGTAGGCCTTATGGCAAGGGCATGATCCCGCTGTTCATCTACGAGTGGTGCGTGCCAACCTCCTCGGCTGACGGTGAATTCAACTACTGGGTTGATCTGCCTGACCAAGCAAAGTGGATTAAGTCAGCGTTCGACATAGTCAACGGGCACAACTTTATCTATGCACTTGGCTGGATCCACCTCAGT
>JAPLCG010000097.1 GCA_026392385.1 Solirubrobacterales bacterium | reverse complement strand
CCTGTCGCTTGCCACGGGTGCGGCGTTGCTCAACGACGGCTCCGATTGCCCATGCACCTAGAACAGCATCAACAACAGCCAAAGGGCCGAGATGAAATGCGTCGGCCCTGACGACCATGTAATGGGCCATCCCGACACCGAAAATCGATCCAGTGACCTCAATCCAACGTCCAGATCGATTCGTCACCACAAAGACGGTGACACTCGCGACGAGTGTCACCAGGAGGACGAGCGGCAGGTGATATGACAGGAACTGCGCGACAAGGTCAGATCCCCTAGCGCGTCCGCCGCCATCCCACACAAGCGGAAACGGAAGCGTCTGATACTTAGAGAACTCAAGTACTGGATACCTCACGAGCAGTTCCCAAGTACGTCCAGCGCCTGCAGCAATAACAACCGGCAAATAGCAGAGGAATGAGATAGCTGCCGCACACCCTATGAACCGAATTACCGATCGTTTAGATCCACCACGGACGAACAGTCCCACCACCGATGCCAGGGCAAGATAGGCCGCGAACTCAATTCGCCATACGGCCACCAATCCCAAAAGTCCTCCTGCAACAGCGGGGTAACGACCTAACGCGAGGATCGACCCAAGTCCGAGTGCTAAAGCAATCGGATAGGGATGCGGGCCGGTAGCTGAACTGACGGCAAGGATCGAAACACACCATGCGAACAGGGCAACAAGCGGACCGCTTCGACGCCTAGCGAGTCTCCATGCGAGCAGGGCGACGCTGGCATCGGCAACTGCGCGCAGCACGCGCCAGGGAATCAGTGACGGCCCCGCCAGCTTCCAAACCAACGCGAGCAGATAAGGCTGGCCAGGAGGATAAAACCACCAAAAATCTCTATAGGGAACCTGGCCGTCAGCGATTCGCGCCGAAGCCTGCAGCATTAGCCCTTCATCATTGAGCTGAATCCAGTTCCGCAGTGTCACGCTGCCTATCAGCAGCCCGAGGGCGAACAGGCCAAGGCCGGGCAACAGCCTACGAAGGCCGACAGCTGCATAGGAGCGCCGTGTGTATGTCACCTGTCGACCCCTCGGACTCGATAGATCCGAGCGCAGCCATAACTAGCCGAAGATTGAATAACTGGACCCAAGGCAGCTGACAGATTCGTCCGGTGCCCGCAATCGGAATAGAGGAACCGAGCGCGGCTCTCAATCACGAGATCTCGGGCTGTCTGACTGTTGAGACTGCCGTTAAAGAGCAATTCAGCTCGCGCAACTCGTTTACGAAAATCCGGAGTCCATGAAAGCTGGCCGACCCATACGGGACGGCCTGTTCGCGACGGAACAGTTAGCGCAGCCTTAATCGGAGCCAACACCCCACCGTTCAGCGGATCTCTCTCAAGTTCAGTGAGCGCAGCATCCTCCCCAGGTTCAAGGAAATAGGGCTGGGCCGAACGATGAATCTCAAGCCTCATCAGATTCAGTCGATGGAGAGAGCCAGGCACGCAGAACACTAGGCAGAGGACAATTGCCAACCAAGTCTTACCGCCCCACCAAACCGAATCGCGCCAAAGCAAGGCACTGCGAATAACGAGAATCGCTATGAACAGACCGAAGCCCTGCAACGCATGGAACGCAAATGTTCCAGCACCAGTTACCGTGATCGCGAAGTACTCAAGCAACATCAAGGCTGGCATCGCACGCAGAGCTGTGTCCTGCCAGCCCCGAGGCCGTTTTAGCCATGCTGGCAGCGCCGCTAGATAAGGGACGAAGACGATTACCCAAACTGATAATGGCCATGCAGGTAGAGCGTTGTTTGCGGCTCCGGCTAACTCCCAGACGGGGTCAGAGTGAGCCAGCCACCTGTAATAAATCAATGGCGCTATCCCTGCTACGACAATGGGTAGGTGGCGTTTCGCAAAGAGCGAGACTGAATACTGCCTCCGCTGGAAGATCCCGACTACGATGATCGCGCCAACCAGTTCAGCCCCTTGCCAAGGTTGCAACCACGAGCAAACCAAGGCTAGACCTGCTGCAACTGCGGCCCAGAACCCAGCTCGGCGTTCTCCGAGTCCGCGCTCCGCGGCAAGCAGGCAGAGAGGCAATGTCGCCACCGCGATTGCCGTCATCATGTAGCCCCAGATCCAGCCCGCCGCAAACACCTCGCCGGTGGCGAACTCAATCTGGGCGCGCCATCCACTACTCAGCTGTCCCCAACTAAGGATCGCTCCCGCTGGGCTCAATCCGAAGAGTGCAAGCGCTAACCCTGCAGTTCTTGCGCCTCCCGACGGCAAAGTCCTTCGCACATAGGCTGCAAATCCAATTACTAGTAGGGCAATCGAAAGCGGCTTCCATAGTTGATAGGAAAGAAGCGGCGATAGGCCAGCACGATGAGCCAGTCCGGAAAGAAGGAACCCGGGCTCAACGAAGCTGCTTGACGACTGCTCAGGAATCGACCATAGGCTGCGTATAAACCCATGGTCAGAGGCTGAAACGATCCACGATAAGTACTGGAGTTGATCGGCTGCGACCTGATTCTCGCCACCGGTCAAAACGCGGCCGGTAGAGATGAGGGCTGCGATAACAGAACAACCGAGCAAAGCGAAGACCCCTGCAAGGAGCAGCTCGCCTCTAGTTGGCCTGATCGATGCGAAACGGTTTGAGGTTGCTCCGCTACTCAAGACTTTTCCGATCGCCAGCCGCGGCCGTATGCCCAAGCCGCTCGACTGCCCCAAACTCGATCCGCAGCCTTCTCCGGAAACAAAGGCGCTATCGGGCTGATGATTCGAGCAATCACGGCCTTTGCCCTCGTTTTGAGATTGTCTACTGGCGGTTCCGCAATCGCCGATGTTGAATTGCCAAGGCGACTGAGCTGCCTTGCCGCTTTACCTACCTCAAACATTCTTTCGTCTGTAGTTGCTGGCGTGTCTCGACGGAGGTGCCACCCAATCAGTGCCGAATCGAAGTGAAGTT
>JAPLCG010000192.1 GCA_026392385.1 Solirubrobacterales bacterium | reverse complement strand
CTCGGCAAGATCCACTTCTGGGCAACATTTGTCTTCTTCAATCTCACCTTTGGGCCGATGCACGTTGTTGGAATCCAGGGAATGCCGCGTCGCGTTGCCGACTACGCAGCCCAGTATTCGGAGCTAAACATCGCGATCTCAATCGCATCGTTCATGCTTGGTATTTCAACCTTGGTCTTCCTCTACAACATGGTTGATAGCTGGCGCAACGGTCCGAAGGCCGAGGCCAACCCGTACAAGGCCCTGACACTCGAATGGCAGGTCTCGTCGCCACCACCGATCTTCAACTTCGACAACATTCCCCCCGTCGTTGGTGGCCCATACGAGTACGGAGTCCCGGGTTCAGTCCACGGAATTTTTGACAAACCATCACCACAACCAGCCGCTGCGGTTGCCTCGTCATCGCACGAGCCGGCCTGATTGAGGAGCTAAATCATGGAAGCAGCTTCACTCCCAACGGCACCTGCCGCTCATGAACACCACGGACCGCCAGAGGCTCACAACAGCTCCACCGTTGATCGCCAGATGCTCGGAATGCTGCTGTTCATCATCAGTGAAATCATGGTCTTCGGCGCGTTTTTCACCGCCTACTTCTTCATTCGCGTAGTTAATGGCAATCCATGGCCGGCAACGAACGAGGAGCTTCCGCTCGCAATTGCCGGGTTCAACACGCTTGTCCTCGTATCTAGTTCTCTGACCATGCACTGGGCACTCGAAGCGGCCAAGCGTAATAACCGCAACGCTATGAAGCTCGGAATGGTTGCCACTCTGCTGCTCGGCGCAACCTTCCTGATGGTTCAGATCAACGAATACGTACACCTTGGCTTCGCTCCCTACGACAGTGCCCAGGCGTCTGTCTTCTACGGCCTGACTGGGTTGCACGGCGCCCACGTGTTCATAGGCCTGCTACTGCTTCTATTTGCCGCGATTCGCGTGTTCAAAGGGCACTTCACGCCATCTGAACACCGTGGTATTGAAGTCCCCGGAATCTACTGGCACTTCGTTGATGTTATGTGGATCATCGTGTGGACAACTGTCTACGTACTCTGAGCGATGCTCAATCCCCTCCGCTCAGAGGCAGAGGCCTTCAAGTTCTTTCTAGGCGTCGTTGTAGTAGCTGTCATCGTGATTGCAGTAGTCACGCTGGTGCGAGCGCTCTCCTGATTACAGGCTGAGTTCAGATCGAACAGCGACGCGAAACAATCAGCTAGGAATGGCAATCCAGTTCGACCCGGTAGTTGTAATCCTTCTGGCGCTAAGTGCCGGCCTTTACCTGCGTGCTGTCAGACGTCTCAGTAAGCGCGGCTACGCCGTTCCTCGTATTCAGCAGTGCTGCTGGTGGTTTGGGCTATCACTCGTTGCAACTGGCCTGCTTGGACCGTTTGCGGCACTCTCAGACCAGCTGTTGAGTGCACACATGGCCGAGCACCTCTTAATTGCTGATATCGCCGCCCCATTCCTGATTAGCGGGATCAGGACTCCGGTTGGCCTATTTATGCCTCCAAAGGACCTGCTCGTAGCTGTAGCTAAGAGCCGGACACTGCGTAGCGTCGGCTCATGGGTTACGAAACCTATTGTCGCCGTAATTCTCTACATCGTGGTTCTGTACGGCTGGCACCTCGCTCCGGCTTTCGTATCCGCAACGAACAGCCCTGTCATCCACGCGATGCAGCACCAGTCGTTTCTCGTTGCAAACCTAATTCTCTGGTGGCCTGCTCTCGAGCCTGCACGTCGACCGATGCCGGCACCCCTCTGGAAAGTTGGCTATCTACTTGGTGCACGAATGGCAAGCGTGATGATGGGTGCGGTCTTTCTCGTTTCGAATCGCCCCTTCTACGGCGAGCTTTACTCAACAACCGCTCCATCTCACGGGATGTCAGCGCTGGCTGATCAGCAACTTGGTGGCAGCCTGATGATGGTTGCTGATGTGGTGATGATGCTGGCAATCCTCGGATTCTTCTTCGCAAGAGCTGCTGCCGCTGGAGCAGCAAAAGACATTGAGAACGACGCAGCCCGAGAGTCGCGATCTTAGGAACTTGCTCCGCATCAAGAGGGCGCGACATCAACGATACCGGCCGAATTACTTGACGGTGAGCGTTCCTTCCATGCCTGCCTGACGGTGCCCAGGGACTGAACAGTAGAAGGTGTACTTACCGACTTTGACGGTCACTGTGATCTTTGAGACGCCCCCGTTCTGAACTACCGGACCAATTGCATTAGCTCCGGCCCCTTCGAGCGCGATGTTGTGCGGAATAGATGCCTTATTGACCGACGTGATTGTCAGTGATCCAGATACTGATGTCGCCGCAGCAACTAGGTACTTGAGCTGACCGCTTGGGTCCGGATCAATTGTCAAAGCTCCACCCTTTGCCACTGCAGTCGTCTGGTTGAGTGATGGAACCGCAGCCTCAAGTGCGCCACTGTCCTTACCCGGCCGGTGGTGGTTAATAATCCCCTGGTAGGTCGAACGCGGGAATCCATCAGCCAACGCTTGGCGGTATGCAGAATCAAGGTTCGGCCCAGTTACGCCCTTGCTTCCAGCGCGCGAAAGCACATGGCAGGCACCGCACTTGGCGACATACTGCTTCTTACCGTCAGCAAGATTTGTGTTGGCACTCTGGCTAACCATGTCCGCTCCGCAGCCTGACGCGAGCAAAGCGATTGCCGCCACGGAGACTCCGGCCAGAAGGCCCCGAGTACGAAGATTCTTGCTGCTACGCATAGGCCGAGACTCTAACCGTTCCGACGGACTGAGGTTGCCCAGATGGCGCGCTGGCACTAGTTGAGCCACCAAGATTCGCTCGCACTAAACACGTATAGCGAGAGCGGCCTGTTCCGCTGGTACGCTACAAGCTATGCCAGACCAGCGATATCGCTTCAGATCACCATCAACAGGGCGCGACGTCTTGATAGCAGCCGAGGCCGAACGTACGTATCACGACATCGATACCGGCGAGGTACTCGAACCTGTCGGAGTTGTATTGCCGCTTCAGCCGACCAAATCTAGCCTTCCGTGGTCGGTCGAAAACCTTCGCCACTGCAACCTCTGCGGGCAGATGGCTCAGCGCGATCTAAATGTCTGTCCGACCTGCGACCGGCGGATGGGCCCGGTGGGTTCATGAGTGCTGGTAGCCGTGATTACAGACGGCTTCTAGCGCCGATCGCCGCAACCAGCGCCGGCGTACTTGTTGCCCTCGGCGCAGTTGCCTGCGGTGGTAGCGATTCAGCCTCCTCAACCTTGCCAGCTCCGAAGCTGACTGTCCCAGGTGGAAGCACTGGCAATCCTATATCGGTTCCTTCAACAACCACAGGGACGACGACTAGCTCCGCAACGGATACAACCGGCTCGTCCTCTTCGGATTCAAGTGGAGGAGGTGCAACTCCTGACTCTGGCTCATCTGGTGTTGATTCCGGTAGTGGCGGGTCAGGCAACTCAGATGGCACCGCTGCTCCGGCACCAAGTGCTGACGGCGGAGCTGGCGTTCAATAGCCGTTACCTCTGGACTGTCCGACTAAGACAATCCACCGATTACCTAGGTCTTAGAGTACGGCGGTGCGTTGCAGCAGCGGCAAACCGCTTCTAAGCGGTGCATCGAAGGCAGCAGAGTCGTCTACTTGAGGCCAGTCGCGGTGATCAGTTTGAACTGAACACCGGGCACGCCTGAATAGCTGCAGCGGAAGTCGCCGATCTTGTTTGGCGACATCAGAGATGTCTGCTGGAAGATCACTCCGAACTTAGGAACACATGGATCCGGAGCCTTCTTGGTATCAGGATCAATAGCTAGCGTAGGCTTAAAGCTGCCGGGTCTGCTCGCGCGCCAGCGATCGGAAGGATTCGTTGCGGCAAGAGGCAGAATCGGCGCATAGCTATCAACGCTGAGTCCGAGAATGTCTCCCTTCTTGACCGAAATAGTTGAGGCAAGCGGGATTGTCACCGTACGCCCGAACCAGTGATCGAGGTAGAGAACTGGACTTACGGAGACGGCCTTCTTCAAAGCGCTCGCTCTGTCATAGACAGAGCAGACACGCTTATTGACATAGACCCAACGAGACCCTTGCTTAACGCGAACACGTGCGATCTTCGACTTCAAACAACGCTTTGGCATTGTTCTGAGCACTGCCACGCGAACTCGTGAACCTCGGAACCCGAAGCTGGTGTCGAAGTACGTCTTCTCATTGAAGACGTCGTAGGTCGCGCAAACACGTTTATTTACATAGACCCACCTGCCGCCGTGCTTTTCGCGAACCCGCACAACCTTCGTCTTAATGCAGCGCTTTGAGTCAGCGAGCCGTCCCAGCCTCAGTGTCACCGCGTAAACGACGGAATCGACAGGGATTGTCGTCGGGTTATTAGTGCTTCCATCGCGGGTCTGGTAGATCGTGGTCATCGTAAGGACGCTGCAGCGACCAAGCCCCTTCGGCGCCGCACGATCGTTAGCGGCAGTTCCATTACAGCTAACCGAAGGAAGCCCGTTTGGGGCACCAAGATCGAAGTTACGCGCGAACGCCGGGGTAGCTGGCAGCAAGCACGCGGCTAAGACTGCGGCACTGGCAACTGAGCAACGGGCCGCTAGGGGCGTTTGGCGGAAACTCATGCATACACATGGAAGCACATTTCGCTCCCGAATCCGCCGATTGTCCGGATTGTTGCCTTATCCCGAGCCGCGGGTAGCCGTCGAAACGCCTATCCTCTGGGCCGATGGCCGCAATCAAAGCATCAGGACTGGAGCGCACCTTCAAGGGTGGAATTAAGGCCGTCCGCGGAATCGACATTGAAGTCGCCGAAGGAGAGATCTACGGTTTCCTCGGTCCGAACGGTGCCGGCAAGACGACCACCGTGCGAATGCTTGTCACGCTGCTCAAGCCAACAGGCGGTAACGCAGTCGTTGCTGGATTCGATGTTGCTCATGATGCGTCGCAAGTCCGTCGCCGGATCGGAGTAGCCCTCCAGGAGGCCGCACTTGATCCACTGATGACCGGTCGCGAATTGATCATCCTTCAGGCAACTCTGCAAGGAATGATCAAAGCAGAAGGGCGTGAACGGAGCGCTGAACTCCTTGAGCGTGTTGGCCTCATCAATGCATCCGACCGAAGGGTCGGCGGCTACTCCGGTGGAATGAAGCGCCGCCTTGACCTTGCCATGGCACTGGTTCACTCACCATCGGTTCTATTCCTAGACGAGCCTACGACAGGCCTTGACCCTACCTCCCGCTTTGCGATCTGGGATGAGGTTGACCGTCTGCGCCGCGAAGGCACGACAGTATTTCTCACGACTCAGTACCTCGAAGAGGCTGATCAGATGGCTGATCGTGTTGGAATCATTGCCGATGGTCTGATCGTCGCCGAGGGTACCCCTGAAGCCCTTAAAGCGGAATCGGGGGCACCACACATCGAGGTAGTGCTCGATCAGGGCTCATCAGCAGAGGCCGCAGAGCGCTCGCTTGCACCGCTTGGCGAGCCAATTCCGGCTGGCGAGGGACATGATGTGGCAATCAGGCTGAGCGACAGCGCTACAGGCGTTGCAGATGCTGTCCGGTTACTTGATGAATCCGGACTGAGTGTTGCTGAGATCGAGCTGGTCCGTCCTTCGCTTGACGACGTCTTCATGGAGAAGACTGGGCGCAGGCTAGAGGGCGCTGCCACAGCGGCAGACGAGCAGTGATATTAGCTTCGGTAGCACTTGCCCAACGGGCACTTCGCGTCACGCTGCGCAGGCCGCAGTTCCTAGCACCGCTGCTGATATTCCCGAGCCTCTTGCTGGCGGTTAACACAGGTGGCCTCTCTCAGGCGACGAGCCTGCCCGGGTTCTGGGAGCAGTACGGAGTAACCGCGCCGTACCCCTCGTTCTTTGAGTTCCAGCTGGCAGCAGCGATGTCGCAATCACTGCTGCTCGGTGGAGTCGCAACTGGCATCGCAGTAGCCCTTGAGCTCGAAATGGGCTTCTTTGACCGCTTAGTTGCCGCTCCGATCCCACGCGCATCGATTGTCTTGGGCAGATTGCTTGCTGCTGGGGCAATCGCCCTTGTCCAGCTGAGTTGGTTTGTTTCCCTCTCACTAATCTTTGGATCCGGTATCGCCGACGGAATCCCCGGGCTGATCGAGGTTTACTTAATTGGGGCTATCGCAGGAATCGGATTTGCTGGGATCGGCGTAACACTTGCTCTGAGAGCAGGTAATGCTTCGACCGTTCAGAGCATCTTTCCGCTTGTGTTTGTTGTCCTATTCCTGAGTTCAGCCTTCTTTCCACCGAACCTTTTGACATCACCAGCCGATCTAATCGCCAAGTGGAACCCGCTTTCATACATCGCAAACGGACTACGTGCCCCGATAATTGGGGCAAGCGGCACCTCTGATGTGCTCGAGGGGTTCGCTGCTGCTATCGGACTGGCGCTGTTCTTCGGCCTGTTGGCAACGTGGAGCCTCCGCGTAAGGTTGCAGAGCAAGTGAGTAACGAACGCACTAATGACCGTGGAGTCGTACCAGCGCTCGCCCGCAGGGCCCTAAATGAGTTGCTGCGTGTGCCGGGAGCAGCCGTCCCGGGCATTCTCGCTCCAACAATCTTCATGCTCGGACTGTCAGCCGTATTTGGAAATGTCACAGCCTTGCCGGGATTCGATGGCCTTGACAAGTACATGGCTTTTGTCTTGCCAGTTGGGTTGCTTCAGGGGGCAGGGTTCACTGGTGCAGCAACCGGTGTAAATATGGCGCGCGACATTGAGCAGGGCTGGTTTGACCGTTTGCTGCTTGCTCCCGTGCGGAGGCCTGTCCTGCTGGCAGGTATTGTCGCTTCAGCCGCTCTGAGGACGCTAATCCCAGCAACCGCATTGATCTGCGTGGGCTTGCTGTTTGGTGTCAAGTTCCCCGGTTTCCTTGACCTCCTGATAGTTGCACTGCTTGTGATGATTGTCGCCTCTGCCTCAGCCTGCTGGGGAGCAATTATCGCGCTCCGCTTCCGCACCCAGCAGGCGGCGCCGCTGATGCAAATAGGCTCATTTATGGCGGTTCTCTTCACTGCGGCCTATGCGCCGATGGCACTCCTTCAACCGTGGCTAAAGGCGATTGCAACGGTTAACCCGGTCAACTATGTGCTGACTGGCGTCCGCCAAGGATTCATCGGCTCTGTCAGCTGGGCTGACACCTGGCCCGCATTTGTTGCAGGTGCCGGACTACTGGCGCTGCTGGCGACATTCGCAATTCGCGGAATGTCACGCACCAGTGATTAATCCGAACGGCTAGTGGCCTGCGAAGGTTGCGTGCCCCGGACCATCGGTCAGGAACGACTCAACACCACTATGCAGGTCGTCTGTTTCAAACAGGTCCGATGCAATTCCAACCGTGATTGCATCGGCTGCCGCCACACCGTGATCGCGGGTTGCCCGAACGATTGCCCGAGTTGCCATGTGAGCAGCGGTTGGGCCTTCAGCGAGCCTTACAGCAATTTCCAGCGCTACATCAGCAACCTCAGAGGCTTCCGTTAGACGGTTAATAACTCCCCATGAATGGAGTTGGCCGGCAGGTACGAGTTCAGCCAGCATCACAAGCTCGCGCGCACGACCGTCACCGGCACGAGCGGCGAGCCGCTGTGTGCCTCCCATAGTCGGTGTAAGTCCAATTCTCGCTTCGACAAGCCCAAAGGAACAGTCATCAGCAGCAACAATCAGGTCGCAGGCCAGCGCGAGCTCAAACGCCCAAGTCAGTGTCAGAGCATGAGCGGCAAAGACCGTTGGGCAGCGAAGTGCCTCAAGCCGCTCGGTGAAGCTAAGTAGGAAATCAAACAGCTCTGCTGCCGCATCGGCACTACCCGCCCGCCGGAACTGCGACACATCAACGCCACCACTAACTACGCGGCCCTCAAACCGGATCAATAGCGCTCTCGGAGTGTTCTCCTCAAGCTCTTCAAGGGCAGCACCGAGCGCACCAGCAAGTTCGTCATCCCAGAGATTGACTGGCGGATGATCGATTGTAAGTACCGCCACATCGCCGCGGCGTTCGATCTCAACCGGTGAATCAGTCATTCGACATCTCCTTTGCGGATGATTCAATTTCAGCCGCGTCAACGTTGTTAGGAATCCATGGCTGTTTAAGCCCGTCGCCTTCGTAGCGAGGAATTACATGTAGATGGGTATGAAAGACCGTCTGCCCTGCAGCAGGCTTAGCGAAACTGATGAGTGCCACACCATCAGCGCCTAGCTTCGAGATTGCCCGCTGAGCAAGTTCCTGTGCTGCGATCGAACAGGCGGCAATATCCTCCGGGTCGCTCAAAGTCAGATCATCAGAATGCCGCTTAGGGATAACGAGACAGTGTCCGCGCGTTGCCGGATTAATGTCCATGAAGGCGAGCGTACGATCGTCCTCGCGGATCACCGTTGCTGGATTCTCACCTGCGACTATTGAACAAAACAGGCAATCAGCTTCGGTCATTGCTAGAGCCTACCGCTCGGAGTTGAGCAGCTGCCAGCGGCGGATGTGCTCAATCGCCTCATCCGCT
>JAPLCG010000146.1 GCA_026392385.1 Solirubrobacterales bacterium | reverse complement strand
GCTTGAAGCGGCAAGTAGCGAAAGTCGCCTGTCGAACTGGTTGCCACGGTTCAGGATCGCGTCAACTCTTGCCTCGGCGCTGGTTTTGACCGTTGGTCCGATCGCGATCCTTGGCCAGACTTCAATCACGACCGGTGGCTCGGCCATATCCCAGGGCCAAATGTTGAAGCCGGCTGCGCGCAGCCGAATCAGGTGAGGCAGTCCGCGCAGAGTTGACGCGCCAACCGATCCTGGCCCGCTCACTTGAAATGCACTCTTTGGCCGAGAGCCGGCGAGCTTCGAGATCTGGTCATCGAGGTCTGTTGCCCGGACTTCCGGCTGGTCTGGTCCGAAGCATGGTTTCTTGCCAGTCGCCGCGCTCCAAAACGGGGGAGAGCAGTCGCGAAGCCAGGTTTCAGCCTCGTCGGCCGCAAGTGACCAGAGTTCGGTCGCGTCGCTCAAGCCCCGCTGATGGAGAAACCAAGCTGGCAGCGAAAAGGCGAAGTCAAGACCAACAATCAGCCGCTGGTCCCTCTGCTTCTCGCTGATCAGAAAGTCAACTGCTTCAGTCCGGCCGATGTTTGTCGTCAGATTGGCCAGCTTGCCGTTGGCGGCCTCGGCGATCGCAATGCCGGTCTTGCCGTCGCCCTGTTTGGCACCCGACCAGTCAACGGCGATCGCTCGAAGGTCGCTCAATGTTTAGGCGTCAGGCGGGAGCGGCGTCAACGCCGCCTCAATCTGGGCTCGGTGTGGCTCAAACTTGGGTGGCAGGACAATCTTGCTGCCAAGTGACTCAAGCGGCTCGTCAATTGTGAAGCCCGGCCCGGGTGTCGCGAATTCATGCAGCAGCCCGTCCGGGGTGCGGAAGTAAACCGAATGGAACCAAAACCGGTCAATCATCTCCGTTGGCCGCAGGCCAGCATTGGCGATTTTCAGTCGCCAAGCCTCAAGGTCACCATCGCCTTCAGTGGCTGCCCAGGCGATGTGATGAATCGCCCCCGCACCTTGGATGTGGTTTGTCGGTGGTGCCTCCTCGAACAGCAGCTTGGCGCTGCGCGATGGGCCTTTGCCCTCCGCCACCGGTCCATCGCCTGCGAGGCCGAGCAGGTTGCGAACTGTCGCTGCTGATTGATCGGGATCGTTTGAGTGGATGCGAAGCCCATCGAAGCCCCGCAGGGCGAACTCCTCTGGAAGATCGTTTGAGGTTGCTGTCAGAGGCGGTTCGTCCGTCCCGGCGACAATAAGTTCATGGCCGAGGCTTTCACGGTCAGAGAAGTGCAGTGACCCGTTCTCGCGCTGAGTCCCGACTCGCTCTTCGGCGAGGCGCCGCTCCCAAAAGTCAAGCGCGTCCTCGTTTGCGACGCGCCAGCGGATCGTGTGTGCGGCGCCCGAGCCAGCAACAACCGGTGGCAGTCCCTGAAACTCAAAGAAGGTCAGGTCCATGCCGGGTGAGGCATTGTCATCCCCAAAGAACAGGTGCCAGACAGTCGGTACATCCTGATTGATCGTTTTCTTGACCAGCTTTAGGCCGAGGACTCGCGTGTAGAAGTCAACGCATGCCCGGGCGTCAACTGTGACGCAGGTGATGTGGTGGAGACCATCTGGAATCATGCGGCGACCTTATCGAAGGTTAGTGGCAGTCCGGCTTGCGATTAGCTCGCCAGCATTGGCAAGTGCTTTGTCACTGAGCAGCCTCCCGAACAGCGAACGATTGCTCGAAATTGATTGATAGGCAAAGTCAATAAGTCGCGGCGAAACGCCAGCCATCGGTTTGAGGACTTGGCCGCCGCGCAGTCTTAGGGCAACCTCAGGTGCCGCTTTGCCTCCTGAAAGGACAGTTCCATCGCCGAGCACTGCGTGTGCGCTGGTAAGCCGCTG
>JAPLCG010000168.1 GCA_026392385.1 Solirubrobacterales bacterium | reverse complement strand
GGCTATCTGGGACCAAATGGTGCCGGTAAGACCACCTCAATGCGGATGATGCTTGGCCTTATCCGACCGACGGAAGGCACAGCGCGACTGTTTGGACGCGATCCGCAGGAATCGATCGATGCGCTTGAGGGAGTGGCTGGCTTTGTAGAAGCACCACGCTTCTACCCGTACCTTGACGGTCGCACCAACCTGCAGCTGCTGGCTGCGCTCGACGGAAACGACGCCGCCAGCCTCGTTGAGGAGGTACTTGAAGTCGTCGAACTCAGCGATCGTGGTCGGGATCGCGTCGGTGGTTACTCGCACGGCATGCGCCAGCGACTCGGCATCGCCGCTTCTCTTCTGCGCCGCCCGAAGCTACTGATGCTTGATGAGCCGGCAACAGGTCTCGATCCAGCCGGCATGCGAGACATGCGAAGGCTTGTCCGCCGCCTTGCCGATGACGGAATGACAGTGCTGCTCTCAAGCCACCTGCTTGCCGAGGTAGAGGAGCTCTGCAACAGGGTTGCGATCATCCGCAAGGGCAGCGTTGTCTACGAGGGCAAGCTTGCTGATCTGCGCCTCGCCGCTGGCCTCTCCTACCGATTGAGAACAACCGACGATCTCGTTGCGCGTCGAATCGTAAGTGAGCAGGATGGAATTGAAGAGGTCCGTGACACGCCAGATGGGCGAATTGCCTTCCACCCCGCAGACGAGCAAATCGTCGCGAAGCTCTCCGGGCGACTCGCAGAAGCAGGCGCGCTGATCATCGAACTCGCACCCCGCGAGGCGACGCTTGAAGAGCTGTTCTTCGACCTGACTGAGGACGATGCGGACGCCGCAGACGAAGCGCGGGTAAGTCAGGCGATCGACACGATTGAAGGCTCACCGTGAAGTCACCGTCGACTGCCACCGTCTACCGCTGGGAGCTTCGCAAGCTCCGATCACAGAAGCGGACCTATCTCGGCCTTGGCGCCGCGACTGTAGTACCGCTGATCTTTGCGGTCGCAGTAGCCCTTCAACCGGGTGGACCCCGTGATGTTCCATTCGGTCGCTACATCCATGACACGGGGCTGGCAATTCCACTCGTTCTTCTTCTGTTTGGGTCAATCTGGCTGTTCCCGCTGATTACAGCGCTGGTTGCCGGCGACATTTTCGCGACCGAGGACCAGAACGGCACGCTGAAGACGATTCTGACTCGCTCGGTAAGCAGGGCACAGATCTTCACCGCAAAGACCCTCGCCGCCTTTACGTACGGAGCCTTCGCGATCCTGCTGACGGGTAGCGTCGCGACGGTCGCTGGTGTGATCGTTTCCGGGTTCAACCCGATCCCAACCTTGACGGGAACGACTGTTTCCGCGACCGAAGGACTCGGCCTTGTTGCCGCAAGCCTTGCTGTCTACCTAATGCCAATCCTTGCGATTGCCTGCATTGCGCTGCTGTTCTCAACCGCATTCAAAAACAGTGCCGGAGCGGTTGTCGGAACACTGATGTTCTCCCTGCTCCTGCAGCTGCTGACGATCATCCCCGGCCTTGGCGGTCTAAAGCCCTACATGCTGAGCACGCAGTTCAACGCCTGGCAGGGACTGCTTCGCACGCCGGCGGATTGGGAGCCAATTATTCGCGCAGCTTGGGTCTGCTCCGCCTACGCAATACCGGCGCTACTCGTCGCTCTGGTGATCTTCCTTCGCCGCGACGTCGCCGGCGGCTGATTCACGCAGTACAGCCCAGATTGCTGCGATGACAGCAACGATGTAGCCAACGAACGGCAACCACATGAATGGTGAAGCCGCGGTTGCGATTGTTAGCTGCAGCGTCATGAAATCAAGTAGCCGGTTGGATTATCAGGGCAGCCAGTCACGCCGCACTCTGCGGTTACGGCAATCACATTTGCGAGGCAAAGCAGCAGCCCGAGGATTACGACGAAGCGGCCCGCAAAGCGGACAAGCGACGGGGCTGGGGACTGCTGCGCTTCAAATTGGCGCTGGAAGCAGATCACGGCACCGATCGCGAGAATCATCACGCTGAAGACGATCAACGCCCATGTGTAGAGGTGAAAACCAAACACGGCGCCACCGAATGAGCCTGTGCCAGGAACGACATGCAGGGCAACTTGGCGAAGTGAGATTGCCGCTCCCAAGACGGCGCCGAGCAGCGCGATTCCGTAATGGAGTGGCCGTGGCTCCCAGAAGGCGTTGAGCGTAAGACCAAATGCCGTAGCGAGCATCCCGATCCTGATCAGCAGGCAGAGTGGGCAAGGCAGCTCACTGTCTCCGAACTGAAACCAGAATGCGCCAAGGACAACCGAATAGAGCACCATCGCCGCAACCGCATTGAGCAGCTGCATTACCGCCCTAGTGTTCCAAGTCGTCAAAGCGAGAGCCTGACCTGATCGGTCAGGTGGTAGCGGAACATCAGCGCCGCGAACAGCAATCCGATCAGGCCTACAACCAGCGCCGGTTTGCGTCGACCGAGCAGGACGAGCAGAAATGCGACAAACAGGACTAGAAACACAAGTGCCATGACCAGCGAAGCTACCCACCACTGAGGACGGAGCTCGGCCGACTACCTGCGAGAATCAGGCTGTGGCCGAATCTCAAAATCTGAGCGCGGGAAGCAGCCAACAAGACGCTTGGCTGGAGAGGATTGAGCTGCTAACCGACGGCTTTGAATGGGAGAGCGCGGAAGGCGAGCTGTTTTCCGAACTGGCGGCCAACCCTGCGACTCCGCGGAGCGCAATTTTCGCCGCCAAGAACGCGTCGCTCCAGTTGAGCCTTGCCGCCTCACTGCTTTGGTCATCGGACCTCTATGCGCAGCAGGTTGACCTGCTCAAGCGTCTCGCATCGGGGATTTCGCCTGGAACGATTCTTGACGTTGGCTGTGAGCAGGGGCTGCTCACATGCCTGATCGCCGAGCTCTGGCCTGACGCCCGGGTAACCGGCTTAGACCGCTCACCTGAGGCGATCGCATGCGCAGGACAGCTCGCAGAGGAATTGGGGATCAAAAACCTCACCCTTGCTATCGGCGATCTATTTGCACCAACACAGGTTGCCCTCGAGCCAGCCGAGCTTGTATTTACATCGCGATCGATTCTCGGTGAAGCTATTGAGATTGACCAACCGGATATCAACACCGACTGGACTACTCAAGCAGCGCCGGCTGCCGAGCGACTCGCCTCACTGACCAGCAGTGAGGGGTTGTTGGTTTCCCTCGAGCGCGGAGCGGCCAGCACCGCATCGCTTTGGTCCGAATCACTAGAAGCCGCAGGGTTTGCAGTTCTCGGTGAACGCTGTCAGTTGATCACGACCGGCGATGCGACTGTCGGGTACGAGCAATTCTTTGTGATCTTTGCCCGTCGCTCTGGGACAATGGTTTCCAGATGATTGACCTGATCAAGACAGCGATCCCCTTCTTCATTGCACTGGTACTCATTGAGGTGCTTGTCCACCACTTTGATCCTGACGACGACCAGACCGGCTACGAACCCCGTGACACGGCAACTTCACTGACGATGGGGCTCGGCAATGTCCTGATCAACATCTTCTGGAAGCTAGTCCTGATTGCCGTCCTCGCAGCCACCTATCGCCTCAGCCCACTACGGATGCCGATGGACGATGTTTGGCCATGGGTTGTACTCCTCCTCTCAGAGGATTTTCTCTTCTACTGGTGGCACCGCACTTCACACGAAGTACGGCTGTTCTGGGCCAACCATGTAATTCACCATTCGAGCCAGCACTTCAATCTCTCAACCGCCCTTCGCCAGGACTGGCTGCCGATGTTTTCACTGCCATTCTGGATCCCGCTAGCACTAATCGGCTTTCCGCCTTGGGCGATCATTCTGCAGCAGGCAATCTCACTGCTTTTCCAGTTTGGACTCCACACAGAACGGATCGGCAAGCTCCCGCGGCCCATTGAGTACTTCTTCAATACTCCATCCCATCACCGCGTTCACCATGGAGCCAACACGGGCTACCTTGACCGTAACTACGGCGGGATCCTGATCATCTGGGACAGGATCTTTGGCACGCTCCGGGAGGAAGACGACAAGGTCGTTTACGGGCTGACGAAGAACGTTGACTCCTTTAACCCACTTCGAGTTGCAAGCCACGAATGGTCGGACATGGTGGCTGATGTGCGCTCAGCCCCAAACATGCGTACAAAGCTCGGCTACGTGTTTAGAGGGCCGGGCTGGAAGCCATCGGAACAGACGGCAGCATCCGCAACCGAACCTGCCGCAGGCCTAAACGCTCGGTCAGGCGGCTCGGTCGAGAAAGCGGTCGATGATCTCCCAAGTCGTGGTTCGCGCCGCTCGCCCGGTGAGCACGCCAAGGTGACCGCCGGGAGCGGTCTCAAGCGTGACTGACTCGGAGCCTGTCAGCAGTTCACCAACATGGTGGACTGCTGCAATGGGAGCAATACCATCGCCGTTTCCAGCAATTGAGAGAACTGGCTGACGCACATCGGAAAGCTCAATGCGTCCACCATCAACATCGAGGTAGCCGGAAGCTAGGTCATTTGTCCTGAAGAAGCGGTGGTAAAGCTGGCCGAAGGTGCGGCCCGGATAGGCAAGCATTCCGTCCATAAACTGATCAACTGCTTCAAGCTGCGCGAGGAAGTCACGGTCATCAAGGTTTTGGAGGATCGCGAGCGGCTTCGTGATGTATTTGTCGGCGCCGGCGAGTTGATAGGCGCGTTTGACAATCGGCGCCGGCGCTCCACCGAGCACCCGGTAGATCACCGCTGGTCCGGCGCCACCGGCAATGTTGACGAGCGGACGCAATGGCGCAATCAGCGGAACCTGCGTGAAGTCAAACGGGCTTGCGACAGTCGCAAGCGCGCGGACGGGCAGATCCGGTTGCTCGGCGACTGCCAGCATCGCCATGATCCCGCCAAGGCACCATCCGAGGATGTCGACCTGCTCGCTGCCCGAGTCCTTCGCGACCGCCTGAATCGCATTTGGAATCACACTTTCAAACCAATGTTCAAGACCTAGATCACGATCAGCGAAGGCGATCGCTCCGTAGTCGACGAGGTACACGTCGCGACCAAGTGCCACCTCATGCTCAACCAGTGAGCAACCACGCCGAAGGTCAAAGCAAACCGACGGAGCTGCCAACGGTGGAACGAGCAGGAGCGGCGCACCGCGCGATGCCTTCCGCGAAGCTCGGTGATAGCGGTAGACGGTTCGCTGGGGGCCTTCGTCAATGATCGCCCGCGGCATCCCTCGAAGGTCTGCGACTCCGCCCCTTGTTAGCCGATCAAACCCGTTGACTGCTGCCGCTGTCAGCTGGCTCGGTGTTGGTGGAAAGCGCAACGCTCAGCAGCGCCTTCGGCCGGTTCGCAAAGAGATAGCGCTCAAGCCGCCTGAAGACTGCGCCCGGCGCCAGCGAAGTTGAGCAGCATCTCTGGGAATTTGCGCGGCTCTTCGATCTGTGGGCTGTGACCGCAACCTTCGAGCAGGATCAGCTGCGATCCGGGAACCGAATCAAGTACCCGCTCAGCACCAGTCGGGTAGACCATCCGGTCAGCTGTTCCCCAGACGAGCAGTAACGGAATCTTGATGCGAGTGAGTTGGAACGGGTCACTCAACTCCGGCAGCAGCCTGCGTCCATTCTCAAGTAGCGCTACAACCGACTTGCGGTCCGGGAAGTGCCTCGAGAAGGCTCGGAAAACCTCTGGGTCAACCGATCCAGGCTTGGCAAACGCAAGCGCCGAATAAGCGCGCTCAACGCCGGCCCTAATTGTTCCCGGAGGTAGCGGAATCGGCAGTGACGCAATCCGCTTGAGCCCCCGGTCACGCTGAACGATTGAGAACCAGCGTGGCATGTCGAGGCCAGCTGGTGCGACGGCGACAACACCGCCGAGACGCGAGTTGCGTTCAGCCAATCGCATCGTCGCGCAGCCGCCAAGTGAGTTGCCTACAAAGACCGCTCCCGGGCCAACCGACTTTGCTACTGCATCGAGAAAGCTGTCGATCTGAGGGAGAATCTCGCCGTCTTCAAGTGGCTCGGCCTTGCCGTAGCCCGGCAGGTCAACGGCAATTGCCGCGCGATTCGCGCGGCCAAGCGAGTCAAGCGTGTGTCGCCAGGTGTCGGCCGAGTCAGACCAGCCGTGTACGAGCACAATCGGCGGACCATGGCCCTCTAGCTCCAGGACCCGTGTCCGACGGCCAGCAAATTCGGTCTCGTGTTCGAAGAGTGGCTGCATTGAATTAACTACCTCCGACTGCCAATTGTTTCTTCTAATAAAAATACTCCTAGACCCGGAGGCCGTGCGCCGTAAGGTCGCTCCTGATCAGCGCCCAATGCGACCGTCCGATCATCTCTTTAGCGTCGCCGCCTGTTATGTCAGTCAAAGATCTGAGCGATGGAGAGCGCTTCGGCGGCGTATTGGCTGTTAGGTCAATGGCCTCGCGTGAGGCGAAGAACGGCAAGCCATACATCCGTGCTGAACTTGGCGACGCCGGGGGCAGTGTGATCGCGATGATCTGGGACGCAACCGATGAGCTTGAGCGTCTCTACGCACCTGGCGCTGCCCTTCAGGTTGAAGGCACAATTGAGGAAGACGAGCGCTGGGGACGACAGATACGAATACAAGCTGTTTCTGAAGCTCAGGTTGATGACTATGACCCTGCCGAGCTGTTCGAATCCTCATCAATTCCGGCCACCAAGATGGAAGCGCAGCTAAGGTCGCTAGTCGCAAGCGTCGAGCAACCGCAGCTCTCCGAATTACTCGACAACCTTCTCGGCGAACAATCGTCACTCTGGCCGATCTACCGCGACGCGCCAGCTGCCAAGCGCTTCCATCAGGCATACCGCCATGGTTTGCTTGAACACTGCTTAACGGTCGCACAGTCGGTTAGTGATGTTGCAAACAACTTCCCCGGCATCAACCGTGACCTCGCCCTTACCGGCGCGTTGCTCCATGACATTGGCAAGCTTGAGGCATACACAGATGATCCGATCGCGATTGACTTCACCGACGATGGGCGCCTTCAGGGAGAGATCCCGCTTGGCTACTACCGGGTTCGCAGCGCGATCGAACAGATTGATGATTTTCCACCTGATCTTGCCCGTGGCCTGCTTCACATCATCCTCAGCCATCACGGAAAGTTGGAACATGGAAGCCCTGTCGTGCCGATGACTCGCGAGGCAACGCTCGTGCACATGATTGACCACCTCGGTGGGCAACTTGGCAGCTTCGATCGGCTTGAGCGATCGCTGACAGATGGCAGTGCTTGGTCGCAGTACGACATGGCAATCGGCGGTGGCGCATGGTTTGCAGCCTCCGGCGAAAGCTGATGCCAACCGGCTGATTCAGTCGATTCCTTCCAAAACAGCCAAGAAAACACGCAACTAGCGGGGTAATGGCGGTCGCGGAAAGCCACGATTGGGCGCCCTCTGACTATTCTCGGGGGCGTGGCAAAGGACACCGAAAAGCTGATCCGCCAACTTTCGCTGATCAGCTACCTAATGGCTGAGCGGCGCCCAGTGACCGCGATGGAAATCCGTCGCGATGTTGAGGGTTACAGCGCGATGAATGAAGACGCTTTCGCGCGTCGCTTCTACGCTGACCGCTCCGAACTTGAAGCGCTTGGCATCCACCTGACAATCGAGCGGCCAGCTGACGGCCAGGTTGAACAGGAGAACTACTCGCTTCCCCCAGAGAACTTCTATCTGCCACCGGTTGCTTTCACCGACTCCGAACTGGCTGCTCTGCAGACCGCGCTGGTCCTGCTTGACGGTGAGTTCGCTTATGCAGAACCACTGCGGCTCGCACTCCAGCAGCTCTCGTGGGGGCGGCCACGGCCTGACCGTCAGCCCGGACAAACCTCGTTGGCGCTCGGCATCACGGCAACAGCCGGTGGTCATGACCTTTCGCAGCGACTCGCAAAGATTGAAACAGCGATCTTCCGTCGTAAGACAGTCACCTTTGACTACTACACAATCGAACGCGACAAACATGGTTCACGAACGGTTGACCCATTCCTGCTGCTCTTCCAAGGCGGGCAGTATTTCCTCGTCGGCCGTGCACATGACCGTGAGGCTTTCCGCGTCTTCCGCCTGTCACGGATCAACGGCAAAGTCTCCTATGCGACTAAGGCAGAGCATGACTTCCAGCGGCCAGAGGATTTCGACCCACGGTCCTATGCGCGTCGTGCCGTATGGCAATTCGGAGCCGACCGAGCTCTTGCGCGCATCGAGCTGAGCGACCGGATCAGTTGGCAAGTCGAACGCCACTTTGGCGATGCGGGAGAAATGACGCCAGCAGGCGACGGAAGCTCAATCTTCTCAACCGAGTACGCCCAGCCGCGTGCAGTTGTCTCCTGGGTTCTCGGCCTTGGAGCGAATGCCAAGATCCTCGAGCCAAAGCCGCTTGCCAAGGAATATGCCGAACGGCTTGCGCTGATCAAGCAGCGTCATAGCGGCGAGCCGGAGCTTGCACGAGCCAAGCGCGGCGGTGGCAAGCGCCGTGAGCCGGTCGTGGAGCCGCCAGCGAGCGAGGAACGTGAGCCAAACGCAATTCGTCCAGAACGCTTCGCGAGGCTTGTAACACTCGCGTCGATCCTGATCGACGCCGGACGCACGCACACGCCACTCTCTGCAATTGACCTAAAGGAGCGCCTTCAGCTGACTGACGAAGAGCTCGCCGAGGACATTGGCGTGCTCAACATCGTCAACTTCGGGGCAGGCTCATATGTTCTCTACGCGGAGATTGATGGCGACAAGATTGAGGTTGATCCAGAGCCTTACGGAGATTCCTTCGCCAGGCCGGCACGACTGCTGCCAGTTGAGGCCAAAGCGTTGGTTGCCGCGATCGATCTGCTCGGCGAACATATTCCCGAGGCCTCGCTTGCCTCAGCGCGACGCAAGGTTGTAACTGCGCTCGGATCCGATCCAATTGAGGACGGCCTGCATGTAGCAAGCGTTGGCGCTGGCGACGACAGCGGAATCGCGCGGACAATTTCAAATGCGGTCAATGAGCAGAAGGTACTTGAGCTTGAGTACTACAAGGAGAACGAGGACGAACTCGTCACGCGGACCGTCGAGCCCTACGCACTGATGAATGGTCGAGAGGGCTGGTACGTGGCAGTCTGGGATCTCGGCCGTGACGCCGTCCGTCACTTCCGTCTCGACAGAGTCAAGTCCGCGACGGTCACCGACCAGACCTTCGAGCGCCGCGCTGAGGTTGACCCTTCATCCGATGTTGACGGCTGGCCACGGACCGGCGAGGTGCCCTCGTCTGACACGGCACTAGTTTGGGTCTCGCCGGAGCGTGCCCGCTGGGCTCGCGAGGAGCGGACTGTCACATCTGAGCTTTCAGACGGTTCAGTAATCGTTGAAGTCGCCTACGCAGGCACAGACTGGCTGGTAAAGGAAATTCTCAAGGAGGCTGGTGACGCTGCCGTAATTGAGCCAAAGGAGGCGCGTAAGGCCGTCCTCACTGCCGCTACTGAACTCGCGCGGAGCGCAAAGAAGCGCCCCGCAGCAAAGCCACGCAAGGGTAAGCCAAAGGCAAGCACCACTAAGGCTCCAGCCAAACCCGGCAGCAGGGCCGGAGCAACCCGCTGAGCCGGCGCGACCTGATCACGATGAGCGCCGAAGAGGTGCTCGCGTTTCTTGATGAGCAGCGGGTTGTGACCTGCGCAACAAATGGTCGTGACGGTTGGCCACACCTGATGCCACTTTGGTACGTGGTGCGCGATAGCCAGATCTGGGCTTGGACCTTCGCCAAGTCGCAGAAGATCAAGAACATTGAACGCGATGATCGCGCGACCCTTCAAGTTGAGGCTGGCGACCAGTACCACGAGCTGCGTGGCGTAATGATGAAGACGAACGTTGAAATCATTCGCGATGTTGAGGCGATAACTGACCTCGGTATGGAGATCATGGCTCGTTACGCCGGTGGCTCGCTTGATGAGAGTGGTCGGGCGGCGATTGCTGCCCAGGCACAGAAGCGTGTCGGACTGCGTTTTGTTGCATCCGAAACAGCCACGTGGGATCACCGTAAACTCGGTGGCGTCTACTAACCTACCCAGCTAATGGAAAACCTAAAAGGCTTAATCCTCTCCGGCGGTCGCGGAACACGGCTCCGACCGATCACCCATACGAGTGCCAAGCAGCTTGTGCCAGTTGCCAACAAGCCGGTCCTGTTCTATGGGATCGAGGCGATGGCCGCCGCTGGCATCAAGGAGGTCGGAATCATCATCGCCCCCGAAACCGGTGACGAGATTCGCGAAGCCGCAGGTGACGGTTCCAGGTTTGGCGTTTCGATCACATACATCGTCCAGGATGAGCCAGCAGGGTTGGCGCACGCCGTACTTACTGCCGAGGAGTTCCTTGGCGATTCAGGCTTTGTGATGTACCTAGGCGACAATCTCCTTCAGGGCGGGATCGAAGACCTCGTCGCTAACTTCAGGAGTGGTGGACGCGAAGCGCTGATCCTGCTCACTCCGGTTCCTGATCCAGAGAATTATGGCGTTGCTGAACTCGGCCCTGATGGCGGCGTCGTTAGGCTCGTTGAGAAGCCATCGAACCCAGCGACAGACCTCGCTCTTGTCGGTGTCTACATGTTTACCTCTGCGATTCTCGCTGCCGCCAAGGCAATTGATCCTTCGCCGCGCGGCGAGTTGGAGATCACTGACGCAATTCAGCACTTAGTTGACAACGGCATGCGAGTTGAATCGCACATCGTCGAGGGCTGGTGGAAGGACACCGGCCGGATTGACGACATGCTCGAGGCGAATCGACTGGTTCTCGGCGCCCTGATCCCTAGAAACGACGGCGAAGTTATTGACAGTCAGATCGAAGGGCCCGTGATTATTGAGGCTGGCGCCCGGATTGAACGTTCGATTGTGCGCGGTCCGACAATTATCGGCGCCGGTACAAAGCTGACTGACAGCTACATCGGCCCATATTCGGCGATTGCCGATAACTGTGAAATTGAGCGGTCGGAGATTGAACACTCAATTCTTCTTGATGGTTCCATCGTCCAAGACCTACCCGGCAGGATGGAATCCTCACTGCTCGGGCGCAATGTCGTGATCGCCCGCGACCCGCGCCAGCCAGCCGCCTACCGATTCATGGTCGGCGACAACTCTACGGTCGGGCTGCCGTGACGAAGCTGCTCGTCGTTGGCGCTGGCGGGATGCTCGGCTGTGATGTGTTGCGCGCCGCCGAGAGCGCTGGCGTTGATGCCGTGGGTCTTACCCACGCCGAGCTTGATGTATCTAGCGAAGCTGCGGTTTCGGCTGCGATTGCCAAAGTTCAGCCAGATGTAGTCATCAACTGTGCAGCGTGGACTGATGTTGATGGCGCTGAATCCTCCGAGGAAGCGGCGTTCGCCATCAATGCCACGGCTGCCGGGATACTGGCTAATTCCGGACCAAGGCTCGTGCATGTTTCGACCGACTATGTGTTTGATGGAAACAAACAGGGCGCCTACGTTGAGAGCGACCCTGTGGCACCACAATCGGCCTACGGACGTACGAAGCTGGCCGGAGAGCAGCTTGTGGCGGCCGCCTCAGCGGATCATGCGATCGCTCGAACGGCGTGGCTGTTTGGTGTCGACGGGGCAAACTTTGTTGAGACGATGCTAAGACTGGCTGAGCAACGTGGTGAGGTATCAGTTGTTGACGATCAGGTCGGGTGCCCAACCTGGACTGCCCACCTTGCCGACGCCCTTGTTGAACTAGCTACGAATCCAGCTTCGGGTGGAATTCATCATGTCGCTGGCGCAGGATCAACAAGCTGGTTCGGCTTCGCGGCGGCAATCTTCGAAGCTACGGGCACGGCCGTTGCGCTGAGCCCGACGACGAGTGCGGAGTTCATTCGCCCGGCTCCGCGACCAGCAAACAGCGTGCTTGAAGCGACTCGACCCGACACCCCGCGCCTGCCGGACTGGCGCGAGGGACTCAATGGCTATCTAGCCGCTCGTCCGGCAGCGGTCAGGAGCAACTAATGAAACTGCTTGTCTGTGGTGGCGCCGGCTTTATCGGTTCGAACTTCGTTCGGTTGCGAATTGCGGAGAGCGACGACCAGATAATTGTCCTAGACAAGCTGACATATGCCGGCCGTCGCGAAAACCTCGCTGACCTAGATGGCAACCCGCAGTTCCTTGGCCTTCAACATGGAGCAATCGAAGACGCCGATGCCGTCGCCACCGCCGTTGAAGGCGTTGACGCAATTGTCAACTTCGCGGCCGAAACCCATGTCGATCGTTCGATTGCCGAGCCGGACGCCTTTGTCGTAACTAATGGACAGGGCACTTATACGCTGCTCGAGGCGGCTCGACGCGAGCAACTTCGTTATGTGCAGGTCTCAACCGACGAGGTTTACGGATCAATTGACGAGGGATCATTCACCGAGCAATCACCACTCAAGCCCTCCTCGCCTTACAGCGCTACGAAAACCGGTGCCGACCTGCTCGTCGAGAGTTACTTCCATACCTTCGACCTGTCGGCAGCGATCGCCCGCGGCTCAAATAACTATGGGCCATACCAGTACCCCGAGAAACTGATTCCTCTGATGATCCTCAATGCGATGCACGGTGATCCACTGCCCGTCTACGGCGATGGACTTCAGGTCAGGAACTGGCTCTACGTTGAGGACTTCGGCCGCGGTATTGGACATGTTCTTGATCACGGCGTGGCCGGCGAGGCCTACAACGTAGGCGGACCCGACGAATGCACGAACATGGAGGTCGTTCGCCGCATTATCGAGCTGACCGGTGCAAGCGATGACCTGATCGAGCATGTGACCGATCGCCCTGGCCACGACCGACGCTACTCACTCGCATCGGACAAACTCAAGGCACTCGGCTGGAGTCCTCAGACTGGTTTCGCAGAGGGACTGGAATCAACGGTCAACTGGTATCGCGACAACCCGACCTGGTGGGAGTCAATCCGATCCGGTGATTACCGGGAGTACTACGCCCGCCAGTACGGCCGCGAACTGGGCTAAGTCACCGCAGTATTGGGGCTCTGAGGTAAGACCGGCGGTGGGCTGCCCGATTCGCCTCTACTCTCTAGCCGATGCCCGAAACGATCACGAAACCGGATTTTCGCCGCGTAGGCCATAAGGGAGCCCACGCAATTAGCCCGGGCAACACGATTGAAAGCTTCGACGCGGCGCTGGCAGCTGGCGTTGACATGATCGAGTTCGACATCCTGCCCCGCAACCCGCGTGACCCAACATCGGAGCTAGTGCTGGCCCACGACGGTGGTGACCTTACATCCGGTCGACCACTTGTCGGTCTTGCGGAGGCGCTCGCGCACTTCAGCGCCTCGCACTACGAGGGTATTGAGCTTGATGTCGATTTAAAGCTGCCTAACTACGAGGTCAGAGTGGCGGAACAGATCCGTGACCATGGGTTGACGGATCGGGTACTCGTTACATCAATGTACGCAGAAAGCCTTGACGCTGTGCGTGCTCTGATTCCCGAGATGCGAGTTGGCTGGTCGGTTCCAAAGGCAAGTCGCGACTGGACACAAAACCCACTGACGCTGCTGCCAGCACTGGCGATGCTCACCTACCTGCGCACAGTCCTTCCAGGCCGTGTGGCGGAACGAATCCGGAGTGGTCGGATAGATTGCGTAATGTCTCACTATCTGTTTGCAACCAAACGGATGAAGGACGCCGTCGAAGCAGCAGGTGGAGAGCTGTTTGTTTGGACGGTTGATGATGCAAAGCGCATTCAGTCGCTGATCGAACTGGGTGTCGATGGCATCATTACCAATGATCCGCGACTGTTTGACAACCTCCCAATTTCCCGATGACCAACACAAATCAAGCCGAAGCCGCCGCGCTACTTGCGAGTACGCCACTCTTTTCGCTGCTACCACCCGATGCCCTAAATCGGATTGCAACGGTCGCGATCGCGCGAAGCTTCCCAGCTGGAACCGCAATTTTCCGGGAGGGCGACAGCGGCGAATCCTGTTACGTGATTGCGTCCGGTCACGCACGAGCAATTGGCGAACATGGCGATGGTCGCTCAATAACGCTCGCAAGCTTTGGTCCAGGCGACCTGTTCGGCGAGCTGTCGCTGTTTGACGCCGAGGTTCGCTCAGCAACTGTCGAAACACTTGATGAGGTTGAGGTGCTCGCAATTCTCGGCTCCGACCTGCGCCCACTGATAATTGCCAACCCTGAACTTGGTATTGGTCTTGCCTCTGCGCTCGCAAGGCGGCTACGCGACTCGAACCGACGAATCGCGAGGCGATCCTTCCAAACAGTTCAGGGCAGAGTTGCGGCCGCTCTGAGCGAACTCGTTGAACAGGCGCGCTCCGAGGGAGCCGAAGGCGGGCCAATCGAACTTGTTACGACCCAGACTGAGATCGCCCAGCTTGCAGGTACATCGCGGGAATCCGCCAGTCGCTTCATCGCAGACCTTGCCCGGGCAGGCGTAATTGAGCAGGGCCGCGGCCGTGTGATCATCAAAGACCCAGAGGCTCTCGAGGGCTGGGTCTGGTGAGCAAGAAGGCGCGCAAGCCGCACGAGCAATCCGCTGGCGGAGTCGTCCTAAATGGCGATGATGTCTGTGTGATCGTGCCGGTTCGCCGCACTGCAAATGGAAAGCGAGCATTGGCCCTTCCAAAAGGCCATGTCGATAAGGGCGAAACGATCGAAGAGACGGCGCTGCGCGAAGTTCTTGAAGAGACCGGACTCCAGACCGAAGCGGTCCGCGAACTCGGTGAAGTCCGCTACTGGTACAGGCGGGGCGGCAAGTCAATTGACAAGTCGGTCTATTACTTCGAACTGCGTGTAACTGGCGGTAGCTTTGACGACCACGACGATGAAGTTGAGGACGTCCGCTGGATGCCGATTAGCGAAGCGCTCGAAGCTCTGACTTTCGATGGTGAACGCGGAATGCTGAAGCTCGCCGCGGGGCTGTAGTCTCAACTTCAAATGAAGGTTCTCAACTTCTACTCGCAGGTTTTTGCCGACCAGCTCCGTCATGGCCGCAAGACGGCAACGATCAGGCTTGGCGACAAGAGCCGCAAGTACGAGCGCAACGATCTTGTACTGGTGACAATCGGCTTCAAGCATTCGCCACGGGAGCGCATCTTTGAAGCCGTGATTGACGATGTTGAAGTCAAGCGACTCGGCGAACTCTCACCGCGCGATATCGAGCATGACAACCCTGAGTTCCGTCGCGTTGATGACCTGATGGCATTCCTTCAGCAGATCTACGATCGTCCGGTATCAATTGACGATCCTGTGACGATCGTTCGCTTCTCCCAGATCGCCGAGCGCGCTATGGACATTGAAGATCGTCTGCGCGGCACAGGTGGCGCCCGCAACTAGGTGCTTGCGCCGATTTTCCGGCGATCGCAGGCCCGAGGATTGATTGAGCCGTCCCGGCAGCGCTGCTGCGCTATCATCGCTTTAGTTTGGCACTCACCTGTTGGGAGTGCCAACAGGCTTTTCGGTTCACCGTAAAGCTCATGTTCTGACACCAACTCTGACGGAGGTCACATTCAATGAAGCTCAAGCCCTTGGGCGACAGGCTTATTTTGCGCGCAATTGACGAGGAAGAGACGACTGCCAGTGGCATCGTCCTCCCCGACACCGCGAAAGAGAAGCCACAGAAAGGTGAGGTCCTCGCTGTAGGCGAAGGCCGCATCGAAGACGGAAGCCGCGTCCCGCTTGATGTTAAGGCTGGCGACGAGGTCCTGTACAGCAAGTACGGCGGCACGGAAATCAAGGTTGACGGCGAAGATCTGCTCGTCCTCCGTGAATCCGATGTCCTCGCCATCGTCGAGTCCTGACAAGGAGACACTGAACACAAATGGCACATAAGGAACTGAAGTTCGAAGGCGAAGCACGCCAGGCGCTTGAGCGCGGCGTTGACGCCGTCGCCAACGCCGTCAAGGTCACGCTCGGTCCAAAGGGCCGCTACGTGGTGCTTGACAAGAAGTTTGGCGCCCCGACAATCACAAACGATGGCGTGACCATTGCCCGTGAGATCGAGGTTGAGGATGTATTTGAGAACCAGGGCGCACAGCTCGTACGCGAGGTTGCTACGGCGACCAACGATGTTGCCGGTGACGGCACGACGACCGCGACCGTGCTTGCCCAGGCAATTGTCCGTACTGGGCTGAAGAACGTTGCAGCGGGCGCAAACCCGTTGGCGCTCAAGCGCGGCATTGAAATTGCCGTTGAGGCAGTCGTGGCAGAGATCGGCAAGCAGAGCAAGGAGATTTCCGGCAAGGACCAGATCTCCCGCGTTGCAACGATCTCAGCTGGTGACGAAGAGATCGGCGATGTAATCGCCGACGCCATCGAGAAGGTTGGCAAGGACGGCGTTGTAAACGTCGAAGAGGGCCAGACCTTTGGAATGGACCTTGAGTTCACGGAGGGTATGCAGTTCGACAAGGGCTACATCTCGCCGTACATGGTCACCGACCAGGACAGCATGGAAGCCGTCCTTGAAGAGCCATACATCCTGATTGCAAACCAGAAGATCGGTTCGATCCGTGACGTGCTTCCAGTAATTGAGGCCGTTTCACAGACCGGCAAGCCGCTGCTGATCATCGCCGAGGATGTTGAGGGTGAATCCCTTGCGACCCTCGTCGTGAACAAGCTGCGTGGCCTGTTCACCGGTGTAGCAGTCAAGGCCCCAGGCTTTGGCGATCGCCGCAAGCGCATGCTTGAGGACATCGCAATCCTGACCGGTGGTGAAGTAATCACCGAGGACATGGGACTGAAGCTCGAGAACACCCAGATCTCACAGCTCGGATCAGCACGCCGCGTTGTCGTTGGCAAGGATGCCACGACAATCGTCGACGGTGGTGGCGAGACTGAAGCAATCAAGGGTCGGATCAAGCAGATCAAGGCCGAGGTTGACACAACCGATTCCGATTTCGACCGCGAAAAGCTGCAGGAGCGTCTTGCGAAGCTCTCCGGCGGAGTCGCTGTCGTCAAGGTCGGTGCCGCAACTGAGACGGAGCTGAAGGAGAAGAAGCACCGCGTCGAAGACGCGCTGCAGGCAACTCGCGCAGCTCTCGAAGAGGGCATCGTCCCTGGTGGTGGAACCGCACTGCTTGAGGCAGCCAAGGCTGTTGATGTTGAGAGCATTGCCGACGAAGATGAGCGCACCGGCGCGCGGATTATTCTCCGCTCGCTTGAGGAGCCACTTCGTCAGATCGCTGCCAACGCTGGCCTTGAAGGTTCAGTAGTTGTCAACGATGTCCGTAAGGCCAAGAAGGGTCAGGGCCTCAACGCAGCGACCGGCGAAATCGTCGACCTCGTTGCCGAAGGTGTAATCGACCCAGCAATGGTCACGCGTTCAGCACTCCAGAACGCAGCCTCAATCGCCAAGAACATCCTTACAACTGAGGCGATCATCGCCGAAGTTCCAGACAAGGATGCTCCAGCCGGTGGCGGTGGCGGAATGCCTGACATGAGCGGGATGATGTAACCAGGCCCAAGGCCCGGTCACAGACCAGCAGATCTCAAACGGGGTCCGGTTCGCAAGAGCCGGGCCCTTTTTGTTGCTAAGACCAACAGCTTCAGTAAGAGACCTGATCTGGCAGCAGCACTCCGCTGACTTAGCTGCACCTAGGGTCGGTTCAGCGTCGGCCGAAGTACCGCCGCCAAGATTTTGACCTTGCCGCTGGGAAGCTTGTTGGTGGATTTGGAATCTCGCCGCCTGAGATGATCGCTGCAGGTACCGACTCACACCAGTAGCTCGCGTATTCACTCATGCCAACTTCTTCCAGCGACGCAAGCAGGCCTGGCGGGCGGCGACGAGCGTCATGCGCATCGGAAGCAACATTGTGGACCAACCCGCGTGCAACGAGTTCGAAGGCGCACTCCTGCACGGTCGTTCCGAAGCTTCCACTAAGCGACCCCGCAGTTATCTGCATCAGGACACCGTTCCTTACCAATCCAGTTGCGAGATCTGGGTCACGCTGAATCTCAGGACAACGTTCAGGATGGGCAAGCAAGACCTTGTGCCCCCTGGTTTGCGCCTGCCGCACGAGATTTTCGAATCCAAATGCGCCAGCGCTGAGGGGTGCCTCAAGCAGCAGCCATGGGCCTTCGCCAAGCCGAAGAGCAGCAAGCTCATCCTTCTCAAGCTCATTGGCAAGCGTCAGCGTGATTTCGGCACCATTTACAACCTTCAACTCAATGCCGTGCTCTACGAGTGCCAGATTGAATTGTTCAATGCCGGCTTGGATGTCTGCGGAACGGTTGCCGTACTCAAGGTCAACATGAGGCGTAGCTGCCACCACATTGACTCCAGCTGCTACTTGCGCACGAGCTAGAGCCAGCGAGCCTTCCAGCGATTCGGGACCATCATCGATTCCCGGCAGGAGATGGCAGTGCAGGTCAACCATCGCCAACTCCACTTCGGGTCAATTCGCCCGCGCGGATGCACAACTGTCGTTGACGACCGCTGCGGTCAGGAGCGGGATTCTTCAACAGCGGGCGATGAGTCTTCCGGCGCATTGTCCGCGTCGACTTTCGGCTCGTCAAAGTAGCCACCAGATCCGTAGCCATAGCCGTAGCCGTAGCCGTAGCCGTAGCCGCGTTCGGAAGCTTCAAGGCCATTGACGACGATGCCAAGCAACGGAGCCGTCATGTCCTCCATTGTTGATGTGAGCCGCTTGAGTCCGTCGCGGGTCGTATGCCCGAGACGGGCAACGACAATTACGCCATCAACCTGCTGCATCAACGGCATTGAATCGGAAACAACGGAAACCGGTGGGGTATCAATCACAACTAGGTCATAGTGCTCACGAGCATCAGCGATAATCGCTGTCATGCGGGCGCTGGCTATTAGGTCAAACGGGTTAGGCGGCTCAGCGCCGGCAGGAATAAGGTCGAATGAGACCTTCTCAGCCTCGTCTTTCTTTCCGATGCTGAAGGGAACCTCAACGATGACATCAGCCATTTCAAGATTCTGCTGAGTAATCAGTTCCGAGAGACCGAGGCCGGTGCCGACGCTCGCCTTTGAGGCAATCGTCGGACGCCTCATGTCGGCCTCAATCAGCAGGACCCTTACGCCCGCCGCGCTTGCAGCAGCTAGACAGAGGTGGAGGCTGACCGTTGACTTGCCGTCGCCAGCCGCCGAAGAACCAACAACGACAGTGCGAATGTCCCTATCAACATTGAAGTAACGCATCCGCGCTCGCAGCATTCGGAAGACTTCCAGCTCGGCCTTGGCCTGGATTCCCACTTCCCGCTCTTGGGCGAGCTTCTCGCTCTTAGGCACGACAGCCAGTACTGACAGTCCAAGGTCTTCCTCGATCATCGCCACATCGGTCAGTCTGCGATCAAGCCTGTCTAGCACTAGAGCCGAAAGAAGGCCAAGTATGAAGCCTACGAAAAGGCCGAGAGCGGCATCACGGATTGGCGTCGGAGATGAGGGGCTACTAGGGGGCGACGCCTTCTGTACGACCTCCGCGTTACCTGTCTGCAACGCTTCAAAGAGACGGAGACGGTCGAGCTGCTGGACCAATTCTGCGCTCTGTGTGCTGGCGGCACTTCCCGCAACCTTAAGTTGATTTTCCACGAGGGTGACGGCCTGTTGAACCTTGCTCCGGTCAGCATTGATTCTGAACTGAACAAACTGCAGAGCGTAGGCGTTAGCGATCTCGGCAGCAAGGACGGGATCAGGGTCAGTTGCGGTCACAAGAACCAAGTCCGATTCGCCCTTCGCCGACACGCTCACCGCGCCCGCAACATGACCGCCGGTCATTCCGCGCCCCATCGCCTTGGCAGTCTCAACTGATACCGCACCAAGAGACGCGAGTCCTAGATTTGTAGAACCTTCGCGAACTGGATCGTTGGACGCCTTGAGAATTGTTCCACCGAAAAGCTGCTGGTCAAGGTTGTCGCTCCTGAACAGCAACGTTGAGGAGGCCGCGTACATGCTTGGCTTGCTCAGCGATAGTGCGAGTGAAAACGTACCAAGAGCCAGTGCGCAACCAACGATCAAGACCCACCGATGCGTGAATACGCGAATCAGCCGACGAAGATTTGCGGCTTCAGGATCTTTGGTTTGCTGTTTTTCCATGAGCTTTGATACTGCAGATGTTGCGCTGCCGTCAACGGCTAATGCAATCGATGTTAAACGGTATCACCTGCTCGCCGTTATCAATGCAGTCGAAATTGAGCAGTCAATTTTGAGGTAGGCTCCGCGTTCGAAGGCAGCGGATCGAGCGACTCCCTGCCAGACGCCAATGCAGACAGAACAACCTCACCCACCCACCACGCAGGGTCCACTTGGACGATCGGTGGTGACCGGCTGCGCGGGGTTCGTTGGTTCCCATCTCGCGGAGGCCCTTCTAAAGGAAGGCCAGACGGTTGTTGGCGTTGATGTATTCAACGACAACTACAGCCGCGGTCTGAAGATCAGCAATCTTCGGCATCTGACCGAGTGGGATTCCTTTGAATTTGTTCCGATCGATCTAGCCCAAGGCGACCTTGCCGGAGTAGTAGCTGAATCAGATGTCGTCTACCACCTCGCGGGTGAGCCCGGCGTGCGCAGTAGCTGGGGAGACCGCTACGAGACATACCTTCGCAACAATCTCCGAGCAACCCAGCAACTGCTCGAGAGCATCAAGTCGATGCCAGATGTGCGGTTTGTATACGCCTCGTCGTCATCCGTTTATGGAGACAGCGAAACTATGCCGACAAGCGAGTCCGAGACCCTGCGCCCACTTTCGCCATATGGGCAGACGAAGGCTGCAATGGAGTTGCTCTGCGATCTTTACCGCAAGAGCCACGGAGTCGACGCGGTGGGTCTCCGCTACTTCACCGTCTACGGTCCCCGCCAGCGGCCTGACATGGCATTCCACAGGTTCTGCCGTGCAGCAATCAATGGCGAACCGATCGCAGTATTCGGTGATGGGCTCCAAACAAGGGACTTCACCTTTGTCAGTGATGTGGTTGCTGCCACTCGAGCAGCAGGCCATATGCCTGTTGTTGACCACCTGTTCAACATTGGTGGTGGATCACCAGCATCGGTCCGTGATGCTCTTTCAATTATCGAGGCGTTGGCGGAGAAGCCACTCGATGTGACCTATGGCGAGGTTGAGCGGGGCGATGTGCGCGATACGGCTGCTAACACGACACTCGCTAGGACGCAGCTTGCCTTTGACCCGCGGATTGGGCTGGAAGAGGGTCTCGCCGCTGAGTTCGCTTGGGTCCGTGAAGCAATCGCTTCAAACCTAATCTGAACCGGTTCAGGACCATGAAGCCACTCAGGCTTCTGACCCGATCACTGGACGTTCATAGAATCAGCCACAACAAGAAGTCGACCTGGGCGGTCTAGTTCGCGAGGTTTTACACGGAAACCGGGGAGAAGGGCATTGATTTCCGGAGCTCCAGCTGGTGCAAGGTCGTAATGAAACTCGCCGACTATGGCGCCAACACGATCAAGAACGCCCGGCACCTGCAATGCCGCGAACTCGGCCCCCTCGATGTCAATCTTGACGAGGTCAGCGCTCTCCCAGCCGAGCTCATCGAGGATTGTGTTGATCGTGCTAGCCCTTACAACCACTGAGCCCGCTGAGGTTTCCTCGCCAACAGAGGAACTTGCACTCTGGAGTGCCGGAGCAAAGGATGCTTCACCATCCTTACCCATAACGGCACGATGCAGTGTCGTTACCTGAGGGTCGGCGCCAACATTCGAATCAAGCAAGGCGAATGTCTGCGGGTCTGCTTCAACAGCGGCGATTTCGGCGGCTGGGAACTGAGAGCGAAAACCGATCGTGGCAAATCCAACATTCCCACCGATATCCAGAATCCTTAGCGGCTGAGTAGTCAGGTCAAGGTCATATTCGCAATCGAGTAAGACCTCGCGCATCGCTTCGAGCTGCGAACGATCGGTGATCTTTACCTCCCAGATGATGCCCCCATAGGAAATTGGGATGACTAGCGCATCAACTCGATCAAACCCGGGCCTGCGAAACGCGATCGCGACCGAGGTAAATGCGACCTTGACCCGTCCGCCCAACCCGACTCCAAATTGCGAGAGCCTGATCCCCAGCATCAGATAGCGAAGATAAAACCTTGGATTTCTAGGACGGGCGGTTGTCATTCAGATTGATTACGCCAGTGGGGGCTGACGAAAGTCAGGTCCGCGAGGTGCGTAAGTGTACCCGACAATTCACCGCCTCGCGGCTTGTGCGGCAATGCGAAGGTCGTCTACATTCAAGGCGGTTGATCGCTGGTACGCTCGGTTCGAACACGCACCGTTAAGGAACTCACTTGATTGCCAATGTTAAAAAATTCGTCGACCTACCGGTAGCCGCCTCACTGCTAAGTCGCCCGGGCGACTTCGTGAACTACCTCCGTAATGATGACCGGGAGCTTCATGTTAGAGCCCTTGAGGGCAAGTCGGTTTAGGTGCGCGGCCACACCTCCGACCGTAAGGTACTGCGCAATGTATTTGGCGGTTCACCGCACCTCCCACCCGGAACCAAGCCAATAATCATCTGGGACCTTGGAGCAAACATCGGGTTGACGGTTGCCCACATCGCAGCAGAATGCCCCGATGCCCAAATCGTTGGCGTTGAGATGGAGCCTGCTAATGCCGCAATTGCCAAACGTAATATCAAGCCTTGGAATGACCGGGCTGAGATCCTAGAGGCAGCAATCTGGACATCAGACGGAGAGATCTTCTTTGACTCTGACCTAGGTCGAGAGGCTGGACACCGCGTAACTGCAGGTGGAAAGCGCGCCACAAAAGCGATCTCATTGAACAGCCTAGTAGCTAAGCTTGGGCAGCCTGACTACGTCAAGATGGATATTGAAGGCGCTGAACGTGACGTTCTTAGAACCGCTACTGAATGGGCGGAGGGACTAACAGCGATAAGCGTCGAAGTCCACGGTTCGTATACGGTCGAAGAGTGCAGCCGTGACCTGGTTTCACTTGGGTTTGAAACTCACGAACAGCCTCAGCCGTGGTGGCCGCCAAGCCGCGGTCGGCCATGCGTCATAGGGCTGCGTAAGCCACAGCAGGCGAAAGACCCCGCAGGTTTCTGAAAAGGTCATCGCGAATCAAGCCAATTGACCGAACAACCTAAGAAAGACAGTGCATCCGGTGGCATGCTCCGTCGCACCGTCCGCTTCGCAATGTGGGCCAGCATGTCAACACAGGCGCTGGCAGTCATGGCCCTTGCTACAAGCTTGGTAGTCGCACGGTTTATAAGCCCATCCGAGTTGGGCCGCTACGCGCTGGTCAGTTCAATCGTAACGCTCGTTGGTGCGGCCTCCTCGCTCCAAGCTGGCGGCTACTACATCATCACCGACAACCCCTCCGCGAGACTTCTGCGCACTGGGCTGACGATTGAACTTGCGCTCAGTTCCACGCTATGGCTGATAGTGGCGGTCGGGTCATCTATCTACGGTGTCACAAGTGGCGATTGGGGAATTGTCGCTCTGCTGATCACCGCCAGCGCAGCGCTCCTCACTAACCCCTTTAACTCGCTTCGTGCATGGTTCAACCGCAACCTCAAGAATCGGATTCCCTCACTGACGCTGATCGTAGTCGGCGTAATCTCCATGGCGTTAAAGATCATCCTCGTGGTTGCAGGCTTTGGCGCGTGGGCGCTCGTGATCGGTGATGTCGCACTGAGTGCCATCTACGGTCTTGTGATGTTTGTTTCGATTCCCGATGCTCGCGGCTTCGCTTTCGACCGAGGCCTTGCGCGCAAGCAGATCAAGTTTGGACTGCCGGCACTTGGAATTGGCATGCTAAACACTGGAATCGTCAGGGCGCCTGACCTGATAATCGCCGCGATGCTCGGTGCAAGTGATCTCGGCTTCTACTTCCTTGCAGCCCGCATACCTATGCAGCTCAACCAGCTTCTGATCTCAGCCGGTTCTGCCATGTTCCCTGCCTTCAGCCGCTTTGACAAGGAAAAACTAACCAACGCGTTCAAGCAAGCCACATACTTTTCAGCCCTAGTCTTCGTGGTACCGCTAGCAGTAGTAATCCCCTTCGCTGAGCCAATCGTCACGACTATCTACGGGGCAAAGTGGGCTCCGTCCGCGCAACCAACCGT
>JAPLCG010000059.1 GCA_026392385.1 Solirubrobacterales bacterium | reverse complement strand
GGCAATCCTCGGGACTGCGTACTTGTCGGCCTGGCGCCAAACCGTCTCAGACTGCGGTTCAACGCCGGCAACTGAGTCGAACAGGGCGATTGCGCCGTCGAGTACGCGAAGCGAACGCTCAACCTCGACTGTGAAGTCAACGTGGCCAGGCGTATCGATGATGTTGATGCGGTGGTCAGCCCACTCGCAGGTTGTTGCAGCAGATGTGATCGTGATGCCACGCTCCTGCTCCTGCTCCATCCAGTCCATTACGGCAGCGCCTTCGTGCACCTCGCCGAGCTTGTGGGTGCGACCGGTGTAGAAAAGCACGCGCTCAGTTGTCGTCGTCTTGCCCGCATCAATGTGGGCCATGATTCCGATGTTGCGTGTCTTTTCGAGTGTGAACTTACGTGCCATCTGATTTCCCAACCTGTTTTCGACTTTTGCTTGCTGACCTTGCGGGCGCAGTGTCAGGCGTCGGACCGAATTGGTCCTCTACCACCGTAGAGCGAACTGCTTACCAGCGGTAGTGGGCGAAGGCCTTGTTGGCCTGTGCCATGCGGAAGATGTCGTCCTTGCGCTTGAACGCACCACCTTGCTGCTGCTGTGCTTCGAGAAGTTCATTTGCCAGCCGTTGAGCCATCGTGCGCTCGCGACGATCGCGTGCAAACTGCACGAGCCAACGGATCGCGAGTGTGCGTGCACGACGCTGCGATACCTCAACTGGGACCTGGTAGGTAGCTCCACCGACACGGCGGGAGCGAACCTCAAGAACTGGAGTGAGGATCTTGATTGACTCTTCAAGCTGTTCGACTGGGTCGGAACCAGTCTTTTCGGCAACGATCGCAAGCGCGTCGTAGACAATCCGCTCAGCAGTTGACTTCTTGCCGTCAAGCATTAAGCGGTTGATTACCTGCGTAACAAGCTTCGACTTATGGACGGAGTCCGGTTCAACCGGGCGGATTGAGGCTGCTGCGCGACGTGGCACTGTTAACGCGCCTTTACGCCGTAGCTTGAGCGGCTCTGCTTGCGATCACTCACGCCTGAGGCATCGAGTGTTCCGCGAACAACCTTGTAACGAACACCTGGAAGGTCCTTAACGCGACCACCGCGAACGAGCACAACAGAGTGCTCCTGAAGGTTGTGGCCTTCGCCTGGGATGTAAACGGTTACTTCCATGCCATTTGTCAATCGCACACGGGCAACCTTACGAAGCGCAGAGTTGGGCTTCTTCGGAGTTGTTGTGTAGACACGAGTGCAGACTCCGCGGCGCTGTGGTGCAGCGACCTTCTTCTTGCGACCATGGCCGCTCTTCAAGCCAGGCGTGGCGAGTTTTTTCTTAGGAGACTTTCGCCCCTTGCGGATCAGCTGACTTGTCGTAGGCATGCGGCGGCGGAGAATAGCAGTGCTGCGGCTACCGGCACCCGTTCGTGCAAGCGAGTTGGCCGCTTTTAGACGCGCGGGATGCTCGCGAGCGTCTCAATAACCGGCACCGATTGCTCGCCAAGAGCCTCGGCCACCGGCAGCGATGTGATCGCTCCTCCAACGACATTTACACCAAGTGCAAGGCCAGGATCATGCTCAAGTGCAGCATGAACGCCTCCACCAGCCATTCTCAGGATGTAAGGCATCGTCGCGTTGGTCAGCGCATAAGTTGAGGTGATTGGTACGGCGCCGGGCATGTTCGCAACGCAGTAATGAGTTACGCCATCAACTTCGTAAGTCGGGTCGGAATGAGTCGTCGCATGTGAAGTTTCAAAACATCCACCCTGATCAATCGAGACATCGACGAGTACTGCGCCAGGCTTCATAATCTTCAGCTGCTCACGAGTAATGACTCGTGGCGCCTTGGCGCCACGGACCAGAACAGCACCAATCACAAGGTCTACTTCGGGAAGCCGCTGTTCGATTTCAAGCGTTGAAGCGAAACATGTTGAGGCGTGACCACCAAGCTCGATCTCAAGCTCACGAAGCCGATCAATTGAGCGGTCATATACATAGGTTTCGCCCTGCATTCCAATTGAGATGATCGCTGCGTTGGTACCAACAACTCCGCCGCCGATAACCATTACCTTGGCTGCTGCAACACCGGGTACGCCACCGATCAATGCTCCGCGACCACCGAGTGGCTTCTCCATCATGAATGCACCCGCCTGCGTCGCCAACTTGCCGGCCACTTCGCTCATAGGCGCCAACAGAGGCAGGTGCCCATGCTGGTCTTCGACTGTCTCGTATGCGATGCATGTCGCCCCTGACTCGACCAGCCCGCGAGTTAACTCGGGGTCTGGGGCGAGGTGCAGATAGGTGAAGAGAACATGGCGAGGCTCAAGTCTTGCGACCTCTTCAGGCTGTGGCTCCTTGACCTTGACGATCATGTGCGAACCTTCAAAAACAGCGTCTGCGTCAGGCACGATCTTGGCGCCCTGTGCGACATAGTCGGCGTCGTTAATGGCTGAGCCTTCACCGGCCCCCGCTTGGATCAGAACCTGATTGCCGGAGTCGGTCAGCTCCCGCACACCGGCGGGAGTGATCGCGACGCGATACTCATCGACCTTGACCTCGGTTGGAACTCCAACGCGCATCGTCAAACCTCCACGTCGAGCGCGCTAGGCGCCGACAACCTTCATCCGTAACGAGGCCTCTTCGAGAATTGGTCTGAGGATCGCGTGAATCTCGGCGAAGTGGTCGGGACCAGCAATAAGTGGCGGCGACAGCTGAATGACCGGGTCGCCTCGATCATCAGCCCGGCAGATCAGGCCATTGCGGTAAAGCTCTGGCGAGAGGAACCCGCGCAACAGGTCCTCGCAATCCGCACCCGTGAAGGTTTCCTTCGTTTCCTGGTTCTTGACCAGCTCAAGCGCCATGAAATAACCGGCGCCGCGAACATCGCCAACAATTGGAATGTCCATCATCGACTCAAGCATTCCGCGCATGACCGGCTCGTTGGTACGGACATTGTCGAGAATATTTTCGTCCTCAAATACATCGAGATTGGCCAGCGCAACCGCTGCGGCCATTGGATGCCCACCGAACGTCAGGCCGTGCATGAAGGAGGTGTTCCCCTCCATGAACGGTTCGAACACGCGGTCGGAGGCGATCACGGCCCCCATTGGTGCGTAAGCCGAGGTGATCCCCTTCGCAGTCGTGATGATGTCGGGCTGGTAACCAAAGCGCTCGGCTCCGAAGTACTCGCCGAGTCGGCCCCAAGAGCAGATCACTTCATCAGAGATCATCAGGACGTCGTAGTGGTCACAGATCTCGCGAACGCGCTGGAAGTAGCCATCCGGAGGCGTAAAGCAGCCGCCGGCGTTCTGCACAGGCTCCAAGATCACTGCCGAAACTGTGTCTGGTCCCTCGAATTCAATCCGATGAGCAATTGTTTCAGCCAGATCACTGGGATTCATGTGCTCGGGAAGCCTGTAGAGGTTCGTGTTAGGGACATGGCACCCACCTGGCGTCAGTGGCTCATACGGCTGGCGAAGGTTGGGAATCCCTGTAGCTGAAAGGGCGCCAAGCGTCGTGCCGTGATAGGCGATCTCGCGGGCGATTACCTTCGTCTTGTTCGGATGGCCGGTCAGCTTGTGGTACTGCCGACAGAGCTTCAGCGCCGTTTCGACTGACTCTGAGCCACCGGATGTGAAGAAGACGCGGTTTAGATCACCTGGCGCGAGGCTGGCAATCCTCGCCGCGAGTTCGATTGAAGGTGGATGTGCGTAAGTCCAATTGGTGAAGAAGCCAAGATCGCGAGCCTGGTCGGCGCCCGCCTGTGCAACATCCGCTCTACCGTGACCAATGTTGACGCAGAACAGGGCTGAAAGTCCATCGAAATAGCGGTTGCCCTTCTCATCCCAGACATGGCAGCCTTCGCCACGAACGATGATTGGCATGTCGACATCGCGGTAGGCACCCATGCGCGCAAAATGCAGCCAAAGGTGCCGCTTTGCCAACGCCTGAAGCTCTTCACCTTTTGTAACGGTCGGCTCAGTAGTCGCCATCTCTATCGCTCGTTTCGCTTGCTCGGGTCTAGTTAAAGAAACAACTCTCCTAACAGGGTATCTCCAGACCCCGGCGGCCGCCACCGATGCCAGCCTCTGCCGCTGGTGCGAGGATGCGCGGATGGGCAAACAACTGCCAGTTCTCTATGTGGATGTCGACGGAGTCCTGTCGCTTTTCGATACGCCAAAGGCACCACCACCGATCAGGCCTGATACCCACTTCCTTGGCGTTGGCGGAGTTGGTCATCTGATCGCGCTCGACAACTGCGCCCGGCTGCTTTCACTGGTTGACGACTTTGAGCTGGTCTGGGCAACCGGCTGGGAGGAGCGAGCAAACGATGAGCTGCTGTCAGTCATTGGCCTGAGCGAGCCACTTGATGTCGTCAGCTTTGACACGGCAAAGTACGACCACCAAGCTCACTGGAAGCTCGGTGCCCTTGACGCTCACGCTGGCGATCGTCCACTTGCATGGATTGATGATGCACTTGATGATGCCTGCAGAGAATGGGCTACTTCGCGCAGCGCGCCAACGCTGCTCGTCGAAACCAAATCAAATGAGGGGCTGACCGACGCGCACGCCGAGCAACTCACCAACTGGGCGAAGCAGATAAGAGAGCAAGCAGCATGATCAAGCAAGCAGATTCAAAGCCGACGACGAACCGTTGGCAGGTAACTGGCGAAGCTGTAGTCATCGCCCTCGCCTGCGTGATCGGCGTGTTTCCACTGATCCTGATTGCCCGCGGCACGATCACCGATGACCAGGTGTGGAGCGGCTCAATCGGTTGGGTTCAAGACTCGCAGCAGTACTTAGCTTGGATTGCGGACTCCGCTCACCACCTGCTCGTCGGAAACCTTTACTCGCTCGCCGAACCGAATCGCGTCTACTTGAATCCAGGGATCCTGATCTCGGGGCTGTTGCACCGAGCCGGACTTTCCGCCGCGGTTGCCTACGCGGTCTGGATTCCAATCGGTTTGATCTCAATCTGCGTCGGCGCAGTCCTATATGTACGGGACCGGATAGCGAGCCCCGCGCAACGCGTCGTAGCGCTAACGCTGGGGCTGCTCTACGCCTTTCCGCTCTACTTGATTTTTTCAGAACTTCCGCGCGGCGGATTGGCTGGCTTTGGGCTCGCCGCGGTCAGCGAGCAGTCGCGCACGCTCTCGGCACTCTGGGGCTACCAGTATTCGGCTGTACCGATTGGGCTTGTCTGCTTTGCCATGCTTGCCTACGCTCGCGCCAGCCGCGCTGGCAGGCGCTTCTCACCGGCAGTTGCTCTCCTGACCCTTGCAGCGTGCTGGTTGCAACCGTGGCAGGGCATCATCATTGCTGCTGCAGCGATCGGGTCAGAGTTGGTGATCCGCACGGCGATTGTGCCGACGGAGCTGCGCAAGTCGTTGCGCTCAAACGGATGGCAGCTTGCGGCAACAACCGCTCTTGCCGCGTTACTTCCAGTCATCTATTACTGGGCACTCGGACGGTTTGATCTGTCATTCGCGACCACCGACACAAACCAAGAGTTCTCCTCACTCTCCCAGTCGTGGTGGATTTTGCTGCTAATCGCTTCACCGCTTTTGCTTCCCGCCGTCGCCGCTGTGCGATTGCCACGCGACGCTGAGATCGGCGATGTCCTGCTTCGCGCTTGGCCGATCTCAGCCATCGGGTTCGCCTTGCTTCTGTCAGTCACGGGCATAGCTTCCGAGCCCGCTCATGCCTACCGGGGGATCGCAATCCCGCTGGCAATCCTCGCCGTTATAGGAGCGTCGCGTCTGGTGCAAAACCGCCCGAAGCCGCTCGCTGCGATCCTCGCCGTGGTATCGATCATCTTGCTCTGCGGACTAGGCAGCTTCCATGCTCTCCAAACCCAAGTTACGAATATTGACCACAAGCCGAGCGGTGACGGCGCGTTTGTGCAGCCAAACGAACAGCATGCCCTCGATTGGATCGCCTCCCAAGACCGCCGGATTGGCGTACTTGCCTCCAACCGGATAGCACCGATTGTTCCTGGCGCAACCGCCCATCAGGTTTGGAGTGGTAACTGGACTTGGACCCCCAACTATGCGGCACGCTTTGCTGCAGTCGGTCTTGTAACGAGTGGCGCCCCGTGCTGTCAAGTTGGGCTGCTGTCAATGCCAAGCCCGCGTTTTGCGCAGGCGACAGGAGCTGGGCTACTACTGATCGACTGCGATGTAAACGCGACAGAGGTGCTGAAGGCACTCGCCCCCGCAATCAGCAGAACCCAGAGGTTTGGTTGCGCAGCGGTCGCCGGACTGCTCCCCGGCAGCAAAGCCGACCGGGATGCAGTTACAGCGACCTTCGGCTGAGTTGTTACTCAGGCAGCTCGGATGCGAGCTCGTCGGCGCGACCGTCGCTGCCAGGTCCAAGATCCTCAAGGGCCTCGATGTCCTGAACATCAACTGTCTCGCCTAGACCCGACTCAAAGTCAACGCCTGGCTCGATTCCGAGTTCAGCCATCTCCTCTGCCGTCAGGCCACCAGCTCCGTAGCCCATTGGCAACGGATCGGTTGGCTCAATCTGAATCTTGCGGTACTGGTTGAGTCCGGTTGCAGCAGGAATCAACTTACCGATGATCACATTCTCCTTGAGGCCATTGAGACGGTCGCGCTTACCCTCAAGCGCTGCGTCGGTAAGGACCTTTGTGGTCTCCTGGAAGGAGGCCGCGGAGAGGAACGAGTCGGTGTTAAGTGACGCCTTCGTGATTCCGAGAATGATCTCTTCGTACTGTGCCTGCTCGCCCTTGGCCTTCTTGACGCGGGCGTTCTCAATCAGGAACTTGTTCCGATCAATGAACTGGCCTGGCAGGTACTCGGTGTCACCCTTCTGATCAACACGAACCTTCTTCAGCATCTGCCGAACGATCAGCTCAACATGCTTGTCGTCAATGTCGACTCCCTGAGCAACATAGACGCGCTGAACTTCAGCGACAAGGTAGAGCTCCGTCTCAGTGCGGCCGCGCAGTGCGAGCAACTCAGCCGGGTAGATTGAGCCCTCGTTGAGCTGCATTCCGGCCTCAACACGATCCCCCTGTTCAACGAGCAGACGCGTCCGCTCGGGGAATGGATAGGCGTGCTGCTCACCCTCGGCATCGGTAACCGTGACGGTCAGTGCCTTTTCAGTCCGCTCGATCGAAACCTTGCCGTCGACCTCAGAGATCTGCGCAAGACCCTTCGGCTTGCGAGCCTCAAACAGCTCGACAATTCTTGGCAGTCCGTGCGTGATGTCCGCACCGGCAACTCCACCGGTGTGGAAGGTACGCATCGTCAGCTGGGTTCCTGGCTCACCAATTGACTGAGCAGCAATGATTCCGACTGCATCGCCGATTTCAGCGATCTCGCCGGAGGCGAGTGAGCGGCCGTAACAGGACTGGCATACGCCAACTTCGGCCGTGCACTTAAGGACTGAGCGGACTGGAATTGTGACCTTTTCGCCACGCTCATTGTCAGGACCGAAGGCTTCCTCGATCTCCTTGACATGGGCGCGCGTAATCTCATCACCCTTCTCGACAATGACTCGCCCACGCTTAGTTTCGAGCTTCTGAGCAGTAATTCGTCCAACGAGTTGTGGGTTGCCGTCAGTCCGATCAAAGGCACGGAGGTTGATGAATTCCTTCGTCTTGCAGTCAGCTTCGCGGATGATTACATCCTGAGAAACGTCAACGAGTCGGCGGGTCAGGTAACCGGAGTCAGCCGTGCTAAGGGCCGTATCGGCAAGTCCCTTGCGCGCACCGTGAGTTGAGATGAAGTACTCAAGAACGGTCAGCCCTTCCATGAAGTTCGACTTAATTGGCCGTTCAATGATCTCACCCTTTGGATTGGCCATCAGACCACGCATTCCAGCAAGCTGGCGAATCTGACTGAACGATCCACGCGCGCCGGAGTCGGCCATCATGAAGATCGGGTTGAGCGGATCGAGATTGTCCTTCATTGCGTTACCAACTTCGTCCGTCGCCGCCGTCCACTTGTTGGTGACCGCCTCATGGCGCTCCTCCTGAGTGATCAGACCCATCGCGTACTGCTCCTGGATCTCACTTACCTCAGCGTCGAAGCCATCAAGGATCTTCTGCTTGGTTGGTGGGATAACAACATCGTTCTTCGAGATCGTGATTCCAGCCTGGGTGGCAAACTGGAAACCAAGATCCTTGAAGGCGTCAAGCACCTGACTGATTGCTGAAGCGCCGTACGTCTGAACGAGGAAGTCAACGAATGCGGTCGTATCCTTCTTGCGCATTGAGCCATTGCGGAACTCGTAGGTCTTGGGATCAAAGTGATCACCAAGAGCAAGCTCCAATGCTCGCTCAATCCGGTCGTTGTAGATCACGCGGCCAACGGTTGTCAGCTTGTGACCTCCCTTAGCGCGCTCTGGCCGGTACTCGACCAGGTCGTGAAGGGTCACGATCCGGTGCTCGTAGGCCGATTCTGCCTCCTGAGCCGTGCGATAAACATGCGGACGCTTGTCGCCCTTTGGCCACTTGCCGGCAAACAGCTGCTCCTCAAGCTCCGTCATCTCAGCCTCGTCCGGACCATAGGTCAGGTAGAAGGCGCCAAGGATCATGTCCTGGGTTGGAGTCGCAAGCGGCTGACCGTGAGCTGGAGAAAGGATGTTGTTGCTCGAAAGCATCAGAATCCGAGCCTCAGCCTGAGCTTCAGCTGAAAGCGGAACGTGAACGGCCATCTGGTCACCATCGAAGTCGGCATTGAATGCCGAACAGACGAGTGGATGAACCTGAATTGCCTTGCCTTCAACGAGCACTGGCT
>JAPLCG010000051.1 GCA_026392385.1 Solirubrobacterales bacterium | reverse complement strand
GCGAGATCCGAGCGGGCCTGTTCATCACTGATGTCGAGGACCTGCTCAAGCCCCCATTCGGGAGCAAGCATTGCCAGAGCTGACTGAACATCAACACGAGGGTCGCCAGACCTAACTAGAAGTGGGTGCGGCTCTGCTGGCAGAAGGCCCGGTTCGAAGCTGCCATCAACGAGCAGCCCCCAGACCTTCTCGAAGGGAACCGTTCCAACAAGATCCTCAATATCAACGCCGCGGTAGCGAAGTGCGCCACCTTCGCGATCAGGTTCGGCGATCTCAGTCGCAAACGCGACGACTCCCTCTAGGCCTGACTGAATCTCATTCACCCCTTCAGGATGACACGAAACCGGCTTAGTCGTAGGCTTTGGGACAACCGACCGAGGAGAGCACTGTGAGTAGCCAGCAGGAGTTGATGTTCCAGCCGATTGAGGATCTTGCCCACAAGGTCAAGAAGGGCGAGCTCACGGCACGCGAACTTGTCGAGGCATCACTGGCTCAAATCGAGTCGCTCAATCCAAAACTCGGAGCATTTACCCATGTTGATGCCGAAGGCGCACTTGCGGCAGCCGACCAGATCAACTCAGAGGACGACCGACCGTTTGCCGGTGTTCCAATCGCTATCAAGGACAACAAAGCTGTTGCTGGAATGCCACTGACATTTGGCGCCGAACTGATGGGCGACTTCGTCGCTCCATCCGACGCTTTTGTCGTAAGGCGACTTCGCGAGGCTGGCTTCATCATCGTCGGTAAGACGGCGCTGCCCGAGTACGGACTTATGCCGGTCACCGATCCAACACGCGGCGGACCTGCGCGCAACCCATGGGACACAACCCGTACCGCCGGTGGATCCTCCGGTGGGTCAGCTGCAGCGGTTGCATCAGGAATGGTGCCAATCGCCCACGCAAACGACGGTGGTGGCTCAACCCGCATCCCGGCCTCCTGCACCGGGCTAGTTGGCCTCAAGCCACAGCGGGGCCGGATCTCACTTGGCCCTGAGCTTGGTGATGCCTTCCTTGTTACCGATGGAGTGCTGACTCGCAGCACCGCAGAGACAGCGGCGGTCCTCGACATCCTCGAGGGCTACGAGACAGGTGACGCAACTTGGGCTGCTTCACCAGAGCATCCATATGCCAAGACGATTGAGCATGAGCCTAGGACCTTGCGAATCGGCTGGACGACTGAACCGCCGATTGATGCTGAGGTTGATGCACTTTCAGCCGCCGCCACGGAACGGACAGCAGAGCTGCTCAGCGAGCTGGGACACGATGTTGAGATTGCCGAGCCGAACTGGAAGAACGACATGATGATTCACCTGTTCAGCGCCGCATTCGGACCAGCCGCCGCGACCCAGATCATCTTCGCCCAAATGATTGCTGGTCGCGAGGCAACTGCTGAGGACATGGAACCGCTCTCCTGGATGGTTTGGGAGCAAAGCCAAGCGCTGAGCGCGCCGATGTACCTGGCTGCAATGACTCAGCTGAACGCGTTCTCTCGCGCTTTCATGCCGTTCTTTGACAGCTACGACATCCTGCTGACGCCAGCCCTCGCAGAACGGCCCGTAAAGATTGGCGAGATTGATCCTCGATCCGCTGATCCATCGGGATCGATGGCTCGCAGCGGCAAGTTCACTCCGTTCACCGCAGTTGCAAATGTGACCGGCCAGCCAGCAATCAGCCTGCCGATTGAACATGGCGAGGATGGCCTGCCGTTGGCAATCCAACTGATGGCAGGTCCGGGCCGCGAGGATCTGCTGCTACGGCTTGGCGCCCAACTTGAGGCCGCACGACCATGGGCTTCCAGGCACCCGCAGTTAGGTTGATCAGCGAACAGGCCGCCGATCGGGTTATTCTGCTCAGTGCCGAAGGAAATATGACCAAACCGGCGAACGAGATTCAAACCGCCCTGACACAAGAACAAGGACTTCAAATATGGCCTATGTAATTGCAGAGCCCTGCCTCGACACGAAGGACAACTCCTGCGTTGAGGTTTGCCCAGTTGACTGCATTCACCCAACTCCCGATGAGCCGGATTACGACACCGTAAAGCAGCTCTACATTGACCCTGAAGAGTGCATTGACTGCGACGCTTGCGTTGAAGCGTGCCCGGTCGATGCCTGCTTTGCCGAAGACCAGCTGCCAACTGAATGGCAGGGCTTCGCGCAGGTCAACGCGGATTACTTCGCAAACCTCGGCTAGGCCATTGGCAGCGACATACCCGCCGGAGCTGGTGGCTCTGGCGGCTGCTCGTCAACCATTGGCAGCGGAGCGATCGGTGCGATCGCGATAAGTCCGCGAGCAATTTGGCGGATTGCCTGACTTGCTGGATCATCAGGGTTCGCGTAGACGAGCGGAATGCCAGCATCTGAGTTCTCGCGCAGTGGCATTGTCAGCGGCACCTGACCAAGCAGCGGCACATCGAGTTCATCGGCAAGCAGCCGCCCGCCTCCTTCTCCAAAGATTGGGAAGCGCTCACCCTCGGGAGTTACGAAGCTCGCCATGTTTTCAACGACGCCGGCAATCTCAATATTGAACTTCGCCGCCATGTCCGCGGAGCGACGGGCGACCTTCTGGGCAACCTGCTGCGGAGTCGTTACAAGTAGGAATTGAGAGTCTGGCAGCAGCTGCGAGAGGGTCATTGACACATCTCCGGTACCCGGCGGCAGGTCAACAAGCAGGTCGTCGAGTTCACCCCAAGCGACATCCTCGAGAAACTGGGTCAAAGCCTTGTGGAGCATCGGCCCGCGCCAGACGACGGCTGAATCTTCGTCAACAAAGAACCCAATTGACATGACCTTCACGCCGTGTGATTCGTGCGGGAGGATCTTCCTTTCAGCATTGACCTTCGGCCGGCCAGCGCCAAGACCGAACATGCGCGGCTGCGAATAGCCCCAGACATCAGCGTCGAGCACTCCAACGCGTCGACCTTCAGCGCTCAAAGCAGCGGCAAGGTTTGCGGTCAAAGTGCTTTTGCCAACTCCGCCCTTGCCGGACGCAATGCAGATAACTCGTCCGACTTGGGCAAGCGCGCCCTCCGGCAGACTTGCGCGGCCAAGCTTCTTTTGAAGACCTGACTTCTCCTCGTCGGAGAGCACATCAAAGGCAGTATTGACTCCGGTTACGCCCTCAAGCGCCCCAACGTGTTCACGAACTGCCTTCTCGAAGTGTCCGCGAATCGGGCATCCGGCCGTTGTAAGCGAAACGGTTACATCAACGACGCCGTTCGCGTGGACAACCGCCGAGCGAACCATTCCCAGCTCGACAATGTCCTTACGGAGCTCAGGATCGATCACATTCGACAGCGCCTTTTGGATCTGCTCGTCGTTGGGGAGTGTTGGCGTTGGTTCAGTCATTGAGTAGCAGTGTACGAAAAGAGGACCGGCGGACCGCTCGAAAGCGATCCGCCGGACCAGGGAGGGAGAGACACAACATTCGGCGGCGGGTTATGAGGCCGGCGAATTCCTTGCCCGATTGCGGCGCTCTCCGCGCCGCAATGAGCTGTGGAAAAGCGTCAGGCAGCGTTACCGAGGCGCTCGCTTGCGCGGCGCACGGCGTGCGTTCCAACCTCCACACCAGTTTGGAGAGCCTGTTCAACTTGGCTCTGAACAAATTCGGCACCGTTTGCGAGATCGAGGTGACGGATTGACTCGCGGGCAGCATCAACGCGACTGGTGGCCTGACGCGCCTCACGCTCAAGCCGTGCGCGCTCAGCTGTTACGCGCTTCTCTGCCGCACGCCTGCGAGTGCGCATCTCGCGTTCGACGCGGGTGCGTGCCTTCTTGACGCGGCGCTCAGCAAGTTTTGTCACCTTGGTTCCGCGGCGCTCAAAACGCTTGATCTGCTTCTCGGCAGCATCGGTTGATCCGTAGTCGGCTTGAAGACCATCAACCGTTGAGCGAATCGTGTCGCGCGCTTCAAGTACAGCGCCGATCTGAACCTTCACAAGTCGCTCAGCTGTGTCAACTGCGCGGTCAAGGCCGGTAAGTGGCTCAGGCGTCACCTTTGGCTTGGCTGCGCGTGGCTTGGCAGCTGCACGCGGCTTTGCTGCGGCCTTGCGTGGTTTTGCTGCTGGTTTCTTGGTTGCTGTCGTGGTGGCCATTAGGGGCTCCTTTGTCTTTTGAAGAAGATTAGTTCTAAGTTGCTTAGAGCGTAGCAGCGAACGCCTGTTCGTGCAAGCGGGATTTTCCGCCTGCAAGATCAGTGCCCAAATATGGCGAGCTACTCAGGCGCCAATGCGCTCGAGCCAGAGCTGTGGCTCAGCGATTTCCGCCAGCGATGGAAGTGCTTCTGGGCTCTCCCACACACGATTCAGACCAACTACTCCAGCCTCGCGGACAACTTGATTGCAGAAAACGCGTCCCATCTCGTACTGGCGCATCTTCATCTCCATGCCAAGCACCTTGCCGAGAATTCGCCAAAGCGGGCCAGGCGCTTGACGCCTCTCAATCATTGCCGCCCGTAGCTGTGGAAGCGACGGAATTGCGGCGGCGCCAGCAGCATCCATCACATGCTCAGCGTGCCCCTCAACAACCGTCATCGCCGCCTGCATCTGCCCAACAAGCTGATGATCCTCGCGGCTCAACATGACTGCCATCGGGTCGCGGGTGGCGACTCCCCTCCCAGCACGGTCAACGAAGTCGCGTGCGAGATCCTTGACCGGACGACGACGGACTCCACTGCTGCTCTCAAGCGAGGCGAGCAGCTGGCTGGCGATCCCGCCCAGATAGGGGCGCAGCCAGTCAACCGCGCCAAACTGAACCGCGTGAGTCAGCTCATGTACCGCGACCCAGCGAATGAAGTCGTCATCGCTGGCGCCACCGAATGAGCTCTGCGCAGCGGCGAGATTCGGTGCGACAAACAGCAGCCGCGGTGCTGGCCGATCATCGCCTCCGACGAGTGCGAGGTCGTACTGGC
>JAPLCG010000005.1 GCA_026392385.1 Solirubrobacterales bacterium | reverse complement strand
TTCCGTTGGCCTTCAGTACGGAGTGCCACTTGAAACATTGGTGCGGAAGTTCTCCTACATGCGCTTCGAGCCGGAAGGCATCACGCAGAACCCGGAGATTCCATTCGCGAAGTCAATGCCTGACTACATAATGCGCTGGCTTGCATCGCGCTTCCTTGATGCCGAGATCCAGGAGGACCTTGGAATCATGACCGCCGATGTCCGCGCAAAGAAGGTCGCCGAGGAGACCGCGACTTCGATCAACTCTGACACGGCCGGTCCTACCAACGGCAATGGCAACGGCAACGGCCATAGCCATGGCAACGGCAATGGCGCAACGCTTGAGGCAAGGCCAGCGGCATCAGCTATGACCGACGTTCCACCGGTCCAGCCAGCCGCAATCAAGGGATTGGAGCTTGGTCCAGCCTGCCAGCAGTGCGGTGGCATGATGCAACGAACTGGCTCCTGCTACACCTGCCCAAGCTGTGGCAACAACACTGGCTGCGGTTGATCGCAGACGGCAGGCACAGATAACAGCCGGTCGTTAGCGGCTGTTATCCAGAGTTTGAAGTTCAGAGAGGGTCGCCGAGAGGCGGCCCTCAGCTGTTTAGAAGCTGACCGTCTCAGCCAGACCGTCAAGCACCTCGCCGTACATGACGCGCTTGATCTCCGCTACGACCGAGCGAGTCTTGCCGGTCAGGGCCTGAGCTCGCTCAATTGCGAGCGGCAGGACCTGATCCTCGGGAGCGGTCTGATCGGCAATCCCCGCGGCAAGCGCTTCAACAGCGTCGTAGCGGCGGCCAGTCAGCATCGCTTCATGCGCATTAGCAGGCGTGAGCTTCGCCTGAACTAACTTTGCCATCCCAAGCGTGAATGGGATGTTGATGTCGACCTCAGGAAGGCAAAAGTAACCGCGGTCATCGCGCATCACGCGTGCATCACAGGCCAAGGCGAGCATCGCGCCACCGGCGAAAGCGTGACCATTGACGGCTGCGATCACAGCGGTAGGGAATCCAACAAGCCGGGCGTAGAGCTCCTGTAGGCCATTGACGACCTCTGATGGCCCACCCTCAGGAGCTGCGGCCATCCAATCGAGATCTAGCCCATTTGAGAAGTACTTGCCGCCTCCGGTAATGACAACTGCGGCCGCTCCCTCGGAGGCCTCAACCTCATCGAGCGCGCTCTTGAAGGCTCCCAGCATCGTTGGATTGAAGCGGTTCTCCTCAGCAACCATCCGCAGTACAAACACTTCACCGCTGCGAGTCGTCTCAATCACTTGCTGCTCCTTCGTCTGGGGTCAATCGACAAAGCGGAAACCCTACGCGTTGCGCTCCGCGCCCGGAGTTACCGCGCAGGAACTTAGTCGACTTCGCGCTGTCGCTGCTGGCTACGGCGACGCACAACCAGTAGCACGCAGCCAGCCAACCAAACAACAAGCGAGACGCCACTAACAGCAAGACCTGCCGTCAAACCGGGAACCGAGTACTGCCAAACAACCGTGTGGCTGCCTGCCTCAACAAATACCCCTCGCATCGCAACATCGGCATGGACTGCGTTTGCCGGCCGTTGATCGACAGTAACGCTCCAGCCAGGTGCCAGCCGATCATCTAGGACAACGAGTCCCGGCTTAGCGAGCTGGGCGCTAATCGCTACACGGTCGTTGCTTTCACTGACAACCCGTGCCACGCCCGCAGACCTAGGTCCCCACCCGGCTGGCAGCGAACCTGTCGATGTCTCAACGATTGCTGTAGCTGGAGGACGGTAGCGAGGCGATGCGACCGCTCCAAGCGCTTCCCTCAAGCTCGCAACCGCAGTCAACTGGCTAGCAACCCGGACGCGGGGTACGGCATTGCGGTTTTCGTAGACCGCACCGTCCTTGCGACTGTGGACGAGCACCAAACCACTGCCTGCGGCTGGCGGTTGAGTCCCAGCGGGCAGCACAAGCCAGCGCGTGCCAAGCGCGCTTAATGCGTTGAGTCCGGCAGTTCGCTGCGCCTGCTCAGCCTTGAGATTCATCGTTTGGGCGAGCAAGATCAGCAT
>JAPLCG010000025.1 GCA_026392385.1 Solirubrobacterales bacterium | reverse complement strand
TTCGGCGGGTTTGGAACTGAAACGAGCGAAGCTCCCTGCGGGGAGGGCGAAGAAATCCCGTTGTTACCGCCATTAGGCGGCGTCGTAATGGAAGGAAGCTTTATGAAGCTGATGATTGCGATTACCGTTACAAGCAGAGCGGCACCAACAGTCCAGCCAAGCTCCAAGTTGCGGTTATCGGTTGGACCCTCAGCCTTCGCACCCTTTGAAGCCCTGTATCGGACAAGTGCGATGATCAGTACTGCCTCAAGAGCTAGGAAGACAATTACGCCAAGGAAAAGGATGATCCGGTAAAGCTCTGCAATTGAGTCAGCGTTCGGTGAGCCTCCTGAACGAGGCACGGCTGTGACGGCTGGCGCCGCACTGGGCAGGACCAACGCTGCGAGCGCTGTCAACGCGATAGCGATGATGGCTCTGCGGCCGGGACGGAGGACTCTTCGGGCGGGATTCAAGGCGTCGGAATCATACTCAGGCCGACGGCCACGGCGACTGGCCGCCTGTTGTGATTGACCTTCGGTCAACTCAGGCACCGGTGAATTTCGCGTCGCGCTGCTGCAGGAATGCCGATACGCCCTCAATGAAATCAGGGGCAGATGCCTGCTCCTGCTGAATTGATGCTTCAAGCGAAAGGTGGTCCTCAAGATCCTCAAAGCACCATGCATTGAGTTGGCGCTTGGCCCCTGCATAGGCCCGGGTCGGCCCAACGGAGAGCCTGAGGATCAGCTGATCGCACTCCTCGTCGAACAATTCATCCGCAAATACGCGATTGACCATGCCCCATTCGTGGGCCTGATCAGCCGGAATTCGTTCGGCAAGCAGTGCCATTTCCATTGCACGTGAGAAACCGGTGCGCGATGGGATCAGCGCTGAAGATCCTCCATCGGGTACGAGTCCGATGTTCGCGAATGCGAGAAGTAGGTATGCGCTCTTGGCAGCAACTACTAAGTCACAGGCCAGTGCGAGACCGCAGGCAACTCCGACGGTGGCGCCGTTAAGGGCGGCAACGACAGGTTTAGGCATTGTCCTAACAGCAAGGATCACAGGGTGATATCGGGAATGGAGCGCGCTCTCTAAATCCGGTGACCCGCTTTCGGTCAGTTCACCAAAGCCAGCCTTGAGGTCAGCGCCCGAGCAGAATGCGCGCCCAGCACCTCGAATCTCGACGGCTCGTACAGCCTCATCTTTTGCAACAAGATCGATAGCTTCGAGCAGATCAGAGCCGAGCCCCGGGTCCCAAGCATTGAGCGCTTCGGGACGGTTGAGGATGATCCGCGCGGCAGATCCGTTGCGAAGCAGCCTGAGGTTTTCGTACCCGCCTGTGTCAATCCACTCGGACATACCCCGATCCTACGACTGTTTGCCGGGCGGCAGCAGTCCGGTCTTTCGGAACCAGACTTCCGTCTCAGCCATACCCTGCTCAAGGTCAACCTTTGGGTGCCAGTTCAGCAGTGTCTGCGCTGTGCTTGTTTCGTAGCCGGCTGAGCGATCAATAAAAACCATCGCCGTCCGCGATACCTCAGGTGGTTTTCCGGTGAACCGTGAGACAAGTTCTAACCCGAGAGCTGCGGCAGTCGCAAGCAGCCGTGGGGCAGTCGGTGTGCGTTCCTTGCCGAGCATCCGTGAGTAGAACCCAAAGAACTCTGCTGCGGTGACTGTCTGCCCACCGAACCCAGTTAGCGCTACGCCAGAAGAGCGAGCGTCGAAAAGAGCGAGGACAATCAGGTCGACTAGGTCGTCTATATAGACAGGTGCCATCAGCCCTTCGCCGCTGCCGGGGAGGATGAAGCGACCAGACTTGAGGGCCTCAAGCGGGCGTATCGACCATGGCTTGGAGCCCGGCCCGTAGACATCGCCTGGTCGGACTACTGCAGCCCCGCGCCGCAGGGCAAGGTCGTCGCTAGCCGCCTTCGTGTCGACATAGGGGACACCCTGGCGGGCCGTCCAGTGATTGTCGGTTGGAGGTCGTGAGTAGTCGTATCCCCATGCTGCGACCGAACTGATGTGGACGACTTGGGCGACATCATTGGCAGCTGCTGCGTCAAGGACATTGCGTGTGCCACGAACGTTTACTTCGATGAACTCGTTCATCGGTCCCCAATCGGAGACGATCGCAGCCGTGTGGACGACTCGTTGGTATCCGGCTGTCAGGTTGGTAAGGGCTAGATGGTCACCTACATCTGCACGAGCGAACTTGGCCCCCGTGGCTTCGACATCGGCTTCGACGTGTGGGTCGCTATCAATACCGAGAACACTGTGACCCTGCTCGGAAAGGCGCATGCAGACTGCGCGCCCGATCAATCCGCCGGCGCCGGTCACGAGTATCGATTCGGACTCAAACATGTCTGCAGTATTGCGCCACCGGTAGCCTCGCAGGGGTGAGGAGATTCGGAACGTTGCGTAAGGCTGTGCTCGGCATCGTTGCCGTGGGGGTTGCAGCGCCGCTCGTTCGCAAGCAACTTCGCCTGCCGCCTGCGGTCGCCGTTGGCGCTGCAGCAGCTGCGCCACTCGGAATAGCAATCGCATTCCCGCGCTCACGACGACGTGACCTTGCAATCTGCGTGACCCAGATGTGGGCCTACCTCGCTGCCTATGAAACCCCAAACGACGACCCTGAGGCACTTGAGCGGCGGGTTCACATCGACTACCCAGCCGACATCGATCGCGCACTTGGATTAGGTGTTGCCCCAACGCTGAGATTGCAGCGTCTCTTTGCGCACCCGGGTGAGATCCAGGGCTACGAGAAGGTACTCGTATGGGCTCATTGGGTCTGGTTCCTTGTGCCGCATGGATCACTTGCTTGGGTGATGTTCAGGCGACCCGAACGATTTCCGAGTGCGGCTGTCAAGACATACGCAGTATTTGACGCAGGCGCCCTGATCTACTGGGCACTGCCAACCGCTCCACCTTGGTATGCAGCTGAGCGCGGTCGGATTGAGGACGGTCACACTCCACGTACTCGCCGGATGATGGTCGAATACGGGGCGCAGTTTTGGCGTGATCGCTGGGCGCCGCTCTACTCTTCACTTGCCGGCAATCCGCTGGCAGCGATGCCATCACTTCACTTTGCGACATCGGTTATGGCGGCGAGGCTCCTGCGTGAGACGGGCCCGATTGCTGGCGCGATCGGTTGGGGGTATGTCAGCACGCTCGGAGTCGCACTGGTCTACCTCGGTGAGCACTATGTGATCGACCTGCTGGCTGGCGCTGCGCTTGCTGAGAGTGTGCGACGAATCGCGAAGCCACTGGCATCCGGGTTGAGCTATGCAGGAAGTCTGATTGAAGCGGTGGGGCGAAATGTCCGTTCCTGAACCAGAAGATGGAACCACGCCAGTTGAACATGGGCTAATCCTTGTTGATGAGGAGATTGGGCTTGATCTTGATCAGCAGCCAACAATTCGCTTCACGCGGAAGAGGGTTGCTGGGATGGCGCTGTTTGTTGCCGGCGCTCTCGCGTTCCTCTATGTGGTTCTGCCACAGCTTGGAGGTCTAAACGACACTTGGCGCCGGCTGAATAGCGGCGATTGGCGGTGGCTGGCAGTCGCGTTCGGTTTCGAGGTTCTCTCTTACGCCTCATACATCCTGCTGCTGAGAGTCGTGATCCCGTCAAACAAAGGTCGGTTTGACTGGTACACCTCGTATCTCGTCACGCTGGCTGGTGTTGCGGCGACACGCCTGTTTGCAACCGCGGGAGTCGGCGGTATTGCCCTGACAGCCTGGGCGGTCCGCCGCACGGGCTTGTCTCGTCGTGAGGTCGCGCTGCGACTTACAACCTTCATGGTGCTTCTCTACAGCGTCTTTATGGTCTCAGTAGTAATTGGCGGCGTGGGATTAGCGATCGGTGCATTCAACGGGACGGCGCCGATCGGCCTGACCGTAGTCCCAGCTGTTCTAGCCGCAACAGTGATAATCGTTGCGCTTCTGTTTGCCCTAATTCCGGCAAACAGTGAGCGGCGTCTGAGGGCTTGGTCGAAGGGGCGCGGCGAGATGGCGTCTCTCGCTGGCAGGGTTGCTGCGGCGCCTACCGCAGTGGCTGGCGGAACCCGACTAGCTCTGAGGCTAATCCGTGAACGTCACCCTGGAATCCTTGGAGCTGTCGGCTGGTGGTACTTCGACATCGCAGTGCTCTGGGCTTGTCTGCAGGCATTCGGTTGGCAGGCCCCAATCGTCACCGTAGTTATCGCTTATTTCGTCGGACAGCTCGGCAACCTCGTTCCGCTTCCTGGAGGGATTGGCGGCGTCGAGGGTGTGATGGTCGGGTCGTTGGCTGCGTTTGGAGTCGACGCCGGTGTCGCGCTGGTCGCCGTGCTGTCCTATCGCGCGTTTTCCTTCTGGTTGCCAACTATTCCAGGTGCGATCGCTTTCGTTCAACTTAAGCGCAGGACTCAGCGATGGGTAGATGAGGATGCCCAGGAATCTGAGCCGTCAACTGTCAGCGGTTGACGCGCGGATACAATTAGGCAGATGAGTTCAACGAAGATCGAGAACGTCGTCATTATCGGCAGTGGACCCGCCGGATATACCGCTGCCCTTTACACAGCGCGCGCTGATCTCGAGCCACTCGTGATCGAAGGGTTTGCTTGGGGTGGGTTGCTGCAGCAGACCACTGAAGTCGAGAACTTTCCCGGCTATCCGCAGGGCGTAATGGGGCCGGAAATGATGCAACAGCTGCGCGATCAGGCCGAGCGCTTCGGAACGCGGATGGTGACTGATGACGCAACTGCCCTGAAGCTCTCCGACCAGCCTGGTGGACTGCATGAGGTTGAAGTCGGCGGCGAGACGATCCTGACTCGCAGTGTCGTCCTTGCAATGGGAGCCGAGCATCGCAAGCTTGCTGTCCCCGGCGAGGAAGAGTTGAGTGGGCGCGGAGTCTCCTACTGCGCAACCTGCGACGCGGCCTTCTTCCGTGATGTCCCGACCGTGATTGTTGGTGGCGGTGACTCTGCGATGGAGGAGGCTCTGTTCCTTGCGAAGTTTGCTTCTAAGGTCGTGGTTATCCATCGCCGCGACGAGTTCCGCGCCTCGCAGATCATGCTCGATCGGGCTAGAGAGACGGACAACATTCAGTTCCTGACCCCGTTCGCAGTTGATGAGTTCGTTGCTGGTGAGAACGGAGCGTTGTCGACGCTAAAGCTGCGCAACACGGAGACTGGCGACCAGCAAGATCTCGAGGCAAAGGGAGCCTTCATTGCCGTTGGGCATGTGCCGACAAGTGAGCTTGTCGAGGGGCAGATCGTCCTGAATGAGGATGGCTATGTAGGCGTTGACGGCCGCTCAACTCGGACCAACCGACCTGGGGTTTTTGGTGCTGGGGATCTCGTCGACCACACCTATCGGCAGGCAATTACCGCTGCTGCATCCGGCTGCCAGGCCGCCCTTGACGCCGAGTGGTACTTGCGTGACACGCCCCAGCTGGCAACCGCAGATGCGGATGAGGCTTCAGCCTAGGCTCATTGCTTGGCCGTCTCGCTCCTTAGTTGCGGGCTCACAGACCTAACTAGAAGTCGCCTATATATTGACTCGCACGCGAACCGAGCGCGGCTGGTTTGCGAACAGGGAGCGCACTGCCTCGGGCTGCTCTGCAAGTTCTAGGTTCGGGTAGCGCTTGAGAGTCTCGGCGAAGAGAATGCCTAGCTCTAGCCTTGCGAGCGCGGTTCCGAGGCAGAAGTGTCGACCTCCGGCACCAAAGGCCTGGTGGTCCGGGTTGCGTTCGATGTCCATCTGATGGGGGCAGCTAAAGCGGTCCTCATCACGATTCGAGGCGGCGTACCAGAGGATCACCTTGTCACCCTCGCGAATTGTCTTGCCGTGCATCTCTATGTCCCGAGTGGCGGTCCTCCGGAAGTGAGCGAATGCGGGAAACATGCGCAGGAACTCCTCAACAGCGCCAGGGATCAGATCCGGGTCGTTTACGAGGCGTTGCATCTGGACTGGATCTTGGAGCAGGGCGAGCATGCCGCTCGAGTAGGTCGCCTTCGTACTGTCGTTCCCAGCTGAAACAAGCAGTGCGAAGCCGGAGGCGATCTCGTAGTCCTCAAGACGCTCACCGTCAATCTCCGCGTGGACTAGCAGGCTGGTCAGGTCGTCGGTTGGATGGTCGCGGCGCTCGGCAGCCATTTGAATGATCCGCATGATTCCCTGCTCAATCAGTTCAAGGACGGTGTTTTCGCCCTCCGGCTGAAGGTCGTCGTCACCCAGGGCCAGACCACGGTTTGCGAAGTCGGCCCAGGTCGCGTCATCCTCCTCTGGCGTCCCGAGGAAGCTGCCAATCACTCGACCAACTATCGGTTGGGCAACATCGGCGACGAGATCAAAATCGTCGCGTCCCTCCAACTCGTCCAAGAAGCGGTTTGTGATCGAGCGGATCTGATGCTCGTGATCAGCGATGCGCTTGGGTGTGAACCCGCGTTGGAATAGACCCTTAATCCGGTCATGGCGTGGCGGATCCATGCCGATGAACATCGCGTTCTGAAACTCGATTGGGACCGAATGATCGGCCGCGAGGATCCCGCCACGCTCGGAGGAAAAGCTCTCCCAGTCACGGCTTACCGCGTGAACATCCTCGGCTCGCGTGATTGACCAAAAGCCTGTTTCGTTCTCCCAACCGGCCATCTCGCTCCAGTGAAGCGGGGCCTCGCGGCGGAGGCGATCAAAGACTTGGTGGGGAGGGCCGTTGACCCATAGTGAGAGGTCCCCGAGATCAATTGCCTCAATCTGGTCTTGCTCAGCAGCTAGTTCCACAGCGCACGCTCCTCCCGGTCGCACAGACTGGTATCTCCTTCTGCCAGCGTAACGAGCGGGCTGCGCGACTGCCGCCGCGTTGGCGCCCCGAGGGCAACCAGCGCGACGATGGCACTCGTCAGCTAAACGGCGGTCGGATCAGGCACGATCCTGATGTATGGGCGCGGCTCGTCCCAGCCATCCGGGTACTTTTCCTTGGCCTGCTCGTTACTTACCGACCCGGCGATGATTACGTCGTTGCCGGGCTTCCACTGCGCCGGTGTTGCGACCTGGTGCTTTGCGGTCAGCTGGAGTGAATCGATTACTCGAAGGACTTCGTCGAAGTTGCGCCCTGTGGTCATTGG
>JAPLCG010000139.1 GCA_026392385.1 Solirubrobacterales bacterium | reverse complement strand
GGTCAGGCAAGACAACATGACTGCTATCTCATTCCATCCTGAGCTAATCGGCGAAACGCGTGTACATCTTCAGGCTTTGGAGCTATAGAGAGCTGCTCAGCGAACTGCTAGCTAGTCATCCGTTTCACTTGAACGTGATGAGGATTCCTTTGACCAGCTGCGCCGAAGTGATTCAAACATCGGCCAGTCAAGTTGCTCGCCGTCTGGATCGCGTGGACTCCGCGGATTGCTCTGCGGATCGTCGTCATCGTTTCCTTCGGAAGTGATGATTGCTCGCCCGAGCCACGCTGTCACGCACATGCCCTCAGAGGCGAGTACCAATGCGACAAGGCCAGCTCCAGAACTACCTGAGAAGAGCAGTGCTGCCGAAAGGGCATAGACGGTCAGGCTGGCACCCAGGACGAGCCCAGTAAGTCCCGGCTGTGGACGAGGAGGCGGTCTTACGACCGCTGCCGCAACGAGCGAGACAGCGATCAGCGCTGCAAGGAAGACTTTAAGTTCAAGAGCTAAGTGCATTCGCCTGTTGACAGGCTATGCGATTTATCCGTCAATGGCGCCTAAATGCTTATTCTGGCTTGCGGAGAAGATCAAGTACAGCGTCGCGACGTGCCTCCATGTCCTCAAATGAGATGAGCGACTCAAGACAGAGCCGGAGTAGCGGCTCTGTATTTGAGGATCGAACATTGAAATGCCAGTCTGCGTAATCGACGCTGATGCCGTCAAGTTTCGTTATTTCAGCATCGCTATAAGCGGATTCAACGGCCTTGATCCGCGACGTAGCATCCTCAACTTCCGAATTAACCTCACCTGAAATGAAGTACTTAGCATGGAAAGGCGCGAGCAATTCCGACATCTTGCTGCCGCTGTCGGAAAGCATTCTCAGAACGAGCAGGGCAGGAATGCTCCCGCTATCAGCGCACCAGAAGTCGCGGAAGTAGTAATGCCCGGAAACCTCGCCACCAAAGACTGCCTCAGGGATCTCGCGCATCCGCGCTTTAAAGAATGCGTGTCCAACACGATTGACCAGCGCCGTACCGCCTGCTGCGGTAACGCTGTCAGCTACGGCACGGCTTGCGCGCACGTCGTAGAGAACTGTTGAACCAGGGTGATGCTTGAGCATCGATTTAGCGAGCAATGCCGTAAGGAAATCGCCATCAACAAACCTTCCCTGTTCGTCGATGAAGAAGCATCGATCGGCATCGCCATCCCAGGCGATACCGAGATCGGCCTGTTCTCTAACCACAGCATCAATGATGAATTGCCGGTTCTCCTCGAGCAGTGGGTTGGGCTCGTGGTCGGGGAAGTTTCCATCCGGAACCCAGTAGTTAACGATCAGTTCGACTCCAGAGTCCTCGAGTAGCGGGCTGATCATCGGGCCTGCCATTCCATTTCCGCCGTCTACTACGACTCTCAGTGGCCGGAGAGGTTCATCACCAAGGAAACGACCCATCCATTCCGTGAATTCCAGAGATAGATCTACATTTTCGACGCTGCCACCGCCGGACTCCTCTGGGAGCCCACTCTCAATCGCTCGCCGAATCTCTTGGATTCCACGATCGCCAGAGAGGGGCAGCGCGCCTCGGCCGACGAGCTTTGCGCCCGTGTATCGCGCGGGATTATGAGATGCGGTGCTCATCAAACCGCCATCAAGTGATCGCGAGCCAACTAAGAAATAGAGCTGCTCAGTGGCGACCTGGCCGGCATCAATCACAGCCACACCCTCAGCAACTAAGCCTTCTACGTAACTTTCGGCGAGCTCTTTGGCCTCGTTGCGCATGTCGCGGCCGAGTCCAATAGTCAATTCAGATGCAGAACAGCCGTACTGAGATGCCAAGACTCGAGCGAAAGCACGCCCAATTGACCTAGCGGCATCGACATCGATTTGATCGCGAGCAAGTCCGCGAATGTCATACGCCTTAAAGATTGCTGGATCTAGATTTGCCATCGGCCGATCCTACCCCTGCAGGCGGCCATGCGATGGGCCTAGCCTGCGACAATCAGATTATGCAACCGACTGATCGCCCAACGGTGATGATTCTCTGCGGCGGCCGTGGCACGCGGCTTCGCACCGGGTCTGAGCCGCTACCGAAACCATTGGTAGAGATTGGTGGAATGCCAGTTCTGTGGCACGTTGTCCAGATATATGCGGCCCAGGGCTTCAAGGAATTTCAATTGCTCACAGGGCACCAAGGAGCGCGGATCGAGCAGTTCGCCAAATCATGTAACTGGCCAGAGGGAATAACTGTGCGCTGCATCGATACTGGTGAGGACACTCTGACCGGCGGTCGGGTAGCACAGGCAGCTCAATTCAGTGACGGTCCCGTCTGCATCACCTACGCGGACGGCGTCGCTGACATTGACCTTGCCGACCTGATCAGATTCCACTGTCAGCATCAGATGGCAGCAACAATGACCCTCGTCCGACCGGAGTTGCCGTTCGGCATTGCGCAGCTTGACGGCGACAGAGTCACCGGATTCGTAGAAAAGCCCCAATCGAGTGATTGGATTAACGGGGGATTCATGGTCTTTGAACGGCGGGCACTAGCAGCCGTTGGCCTCGACGATGTGCTTGAGCGCGCTCCGCTTGCCAGTCTCGCAGCCGATGGACAGCTCGCCGGGTTCAGACATCAGGGCTTCTGGGATTGCATGGATACCTATAAGGATCAGGTGGCGCTCAACGACCTGTGGCAGGATGGAAGGGCACCATGGGTGAACTGGAGCTGAGAGGCAAATCAACATTCGTCACGGGTGGCTACGGGCTGCTCGGTTCGTGGCTTGTCCACGAGTTGCTCAAGCGTGGTGCTCAGGTAACGGTCTTGAGGCGTGACATAACGAATCGTTCACCGCTCGTAACGGCTGGTGATGAGCAGGCCTGCAACGTTGTTACTGGAGATCTATGTGAGCCTGGCCTCGTTGAACGAGCGATTGGCGAGTACGAGTGCGAACTCGTATTCCACCTTGGAGCTCAGACAATCGTCCCTGTTGCTAATCGCTCGCCGCTCTCAACATTCGAAAGCAATGTTCGTGGTACGTGGATACTGCTGGAGGCTTGTCGGCAACAGGGAGTAGAGGCTGTCGTCGTAGCTGCCTCCGATAAGGCATATGGCAACAGTGACCAGCTTCCATATACAGAGGACATGGCACTTCGGCCGAGATACCCCTACGACGCAAGCAAGGCTGCTGCTGACTTGATCAGCCGCAGCTACCACTACACTTGGGGGTTGCCGGTTGCAGTTACTCGCTTCGCAAACCTTTACGGTGGCGGCGACCTCAACCGGTCAAGACTGATCCCAGAAGCGATATCAGCGGTACTTCAAGGCCGTCGACCAGTGATCCGCTCAGATGGTTCGCCCGAACGTGACTATCTCTACGTCGACGATGCCGTTGAGGCCTATCTCGCCATCGCAGCTTCTGTCATTGAAGGACCGGCTGCCGGCGAAGCAATCAACGCAGGGCACGGCGAGCCAGTCAGCGTCCGCAAAATAGTTGAGACGATCTGCAGACTCGCAGGCTCCGACCTAACGCCAGATGTTCAGGGTGATGGTCTTCCAACTGGCGAGATTCCAAGGCAGTGGGTCGACGCATCAAAGCTTGAACGTCTAACTGGCTGGACCCCAAAGGTCACGCTTGAACAGGGGTTGGCGCAGACGATCGACTGGTATCGCCAAAATCCAGAGGCTCTTTCGGCAGGTCCGTCGCGAACAAAGAGCATCGAGGGCTAGTAATGGCCGGACATTCAAAATGGGCCTCAATCAAGCACAAGAAGGCGATTGTCGATAGTCGGCGCGGTGCGGCTTTTACGAAGCTGGCACGTGCGATAACGGTTGCTGCGCGTGAGGGAGGCGGGGATCTCGAAGGCAACCCCTCGCTGGCCACCGCGGTTCAAAAAGCTCGCGACGCCTCAATGCCAAAGGACAACATTGAGCGTGCTATCGCAAAAGGGACAGGCGATGGGGCCGATGCTGACGCCATCGAAGCAGTTCTTTACGAGGGGTACGGTCCGGGTGGTGTGGCCGTCCGAAATCGGACCGGCTCCGATGTTCGTCTCGCCTTCACCAAACTTGGCGGGAGTCTCGGAGAGCCGGGGTCGGTGTCCTATCTGTTCGAAAAACTCGGTGTCGTGCGAGTTGACGGCACCCGCTGGAGTGAGGATGACCTGCTGGCTGCAATCGACGCAGGTGCGAGTGACATTGTTCCCGATGATGACCTTCTAGAAGTTATCTGTAGCCCTGCCTCCTTTAGTGAGGTTCGGTCAGCTGTCGAAGCTGGTGGGGTGGAGATCACTTCCTCTGAGGTTCTGTACCGACCAACGACAACAGTGCAGCTTGATGAGGATGGAGCGCGAAAGCTGCTCCGGCTCGTCGAAACTCTCGAGGACAATGATGATGTCGGAGCTGTGCACGCGAATTTCGACATTGATGACGATGTTCTAGAGCGACTGACCGCCGACTGACGCAGTTCTGGGCGAGCTCTCGCAGGCGTCCGGGGCGGCGCGCAGAATCAAGCCCTAATGATTGTTTTAGGAATCGACCCTGGCACTGCCAACACCGGATTTGGAGTTGTCGGTTTGCGTAACGGGAAAACAGTCGCCTTTGATGGCGGGGTGATTGAGACGGAGCCGCAGACGCCGCTTGAAGAGAGGTTGCTTCGGATCCACAATCAGGTCGCAGAATTGATCGCCCAGCACTCACCGGATGCGGTTGCGATTGAGGACCTTTACTTCGGCCGCAATGTTGGGAGTGCTCTCGCTGTAGGGCATGCCCGTGGTGCAGTAATGGTGGCCTCGGCCGCTGCTGAGGTCGAATGTCACAGTTACACGCCACAGCAGGTTAAGAGCGCTGTATGCGGGCAAGGTCGGGCGGACAAGGACCAGGTTCAGCGGATGGTGCAGGTATTACTTGGTTTGTCTGAGTTGCCACAGCCTGACCACGCTGCTGACGCTTTGGCGGTTGCGATTTGTCACTACAACCGCTCGCCGCTGATGGCGGTCGCTGCGCGATGATCGCAATCATCAGGGGAGAGATTGCTGCATTACGGACAGATCACGTTGTAATCGACTGTGCAGGTGTTGGCTATCGGCTGAGCGTGTCGAGCGAGACGATTAATTTACTCCCTCCAATCGGTGGCGAGGCTGTTCTGCAGGTTCACTTAGTGGTTCGCGACGACTCAATTCAGCTGTATGGCTTCGCTACCGAGGCTGAGCAGGAACTCTTCCTGATGTTGATCGGTGTCCCCTCGGTCGGGCCAAAGGTCGCACTAGCCGTGCTTGGCAGTGCAAATCCCTCGACTCTTCTGGCAGCGATTGCCTCAGGTGATGCGGCTCGACTTCAGACGGTTCCTGGCATCGGTAAACGAACTGCGGAGCGAATCTGTCTCGACCTTCGGGATCGAGCTGGTCTGGCGGCTATCGCTGCAGGTGTCGAAACCTCAACCGATAGCGATGACGCGCGAGCAGTAGCTCGAGAGGCTCTAGTTGGGCTTGGTATGGACGAGCGCGAAACGGAACGGCTACTCGATGAGGCTGAGGGTGAGACTGCTGAACAGCTGATTCAGAGTGCGCTGCGTAGGTCAGCGTCATGAGTGATCGAATTCAGACACCTGAAGAGCTCCCTGAGGATGATTTTGAACGCTCTCTTAGGCCGAAACTGCTTGCGGAGTTTGTCGGTCAAGCCCCTGTTAAGTCGCAGCTGGCAGTCTCGATTGAGGCTGCCAGACTACGAGGAGAGGCAATGGATCACGTTCTTCTGGCAGGTCCGCCAGGTCTAGGCAAGACATCGCTCGCTCAGATAATCGCCAACGAGCTAGGGGCGCGGTTTGTCCCTACTGCCGGACCGGCACTTGAGCGCAAAGCTGATGTTGCAGCTGTACTGAGCGCACTTGAACCAGGATCAGTTCTGTTCGTAGATGAGATTCACCGGATGCCTAGGGCGGTTGAAGAAACGCTCTACCCGGCGATGGAGGATCACCAACTTCCAATCACGGTCGGTCAGGGTGCAGGTGCCCGAATCGTCACCTTGGATTTGCCGTCCTTCACAATGATCGGAGCTACAACACGATCTGGTCTACTGACGCGACCTCTGCGTGATCGGTTCGGTATCCAACACCGTCTCGAGCACTACGGGGTTGAAGATCTCTCGGCGATCGTAAGCCGTTCGGCTGGCCTACTTGAAATGCAGATTGAACAGGGTGGTTGTCTAGCTATAGCTTCGCGAAGCCGAGGAACGCCCCGGATTGCTAACCGACTGCTTCGGCGGGTTCGTGATCACGCGCAGGTGGAGGGAGCGTTGACGGTTACCGAGTCAGTAGCTGAGGGCGCGCTAGCAGCCCTTGAAGTTGATGACGCCGGCCTCGACCGTCTCGATCGCGAGATCCTGCGTACGATCTGCGAAACATTTTCCGGTGGCCCGGTCGGTCTATCGACAGTGGCTGCAGCGATTTCTGAGGATCCTGTGACCCTTGAGGATGTCTACGAGCCTTACCTCCTCCAACTTGGATTCATAGAGAGGACGCCGCGCGGGCGCAGCGCAACTCGGCGCGCTTTCGAGCACCTAGGTATCTCGCCACCGAACGGTACGCCAAACCTATTTGACTCCTGACGGATCCTGCGCTCGCCGCTGCCGCTAATCTCGCAGAGGTCGTGGCCTATCCCTTCATCTGCCCAAACTGTGGTCACCGCACTGTTCGTGCGGATCGCTACTCCGGTTTTCGCCGCGAGGCGCCCGGCTGCGAGCAGTGCGGCAATGGTTTCCTGTTTGAGCTTTTGGATGACTTTTACCCCGCGCCGACAGCAGCATTCTTCGTCTGCGATTCCGAGG
>JAPLCG010000082.1 GCA_026392385.1 Solirubrobacterales bacterium | reverse complement strand
GTTTTCTCATGGGACCCAGGCTGGGTTCGCACTGGAATGTCACCGGACGGAACCGAGGAACCTGAGTTAGCCGCGGGCCGGCTGGTCGAACACATCAGAATTGGTAAGAGCTCACGCGAAACTCTCAGTTGAGTTGAAGCAGCAACGCTCCCCACTCATCGCCAGTTAGGCGTCGGATCTCGCTGTAGCCCTCTCCGCCCCAACGCTCCACAATGCCATCTCGTTGCGTCACCAGAAGCCCGGAAAGCATTACCAACCTAGGTGGCTGAACAGGCAGCTTTCCGGCCAACTCGATTAGCACCGGGGCGAGAATATTGGCCACGAGCAGGTCGCAGTTTGGAAGCTGCTGCTCCCGCAGATCAAACCTTCCGACCGAGATCTCGACCTTGTTGATTGTTGCGTTTGTCAGACTTGCATCAACGGCAAGCTGGTCGTAATCGAGCGCCGTAACTGGTTCGAAACCAAGCTGAGCGGCTAGGACCGCAATAACCCCGGATCCGCAGCCGAGATCAATCAGTGACCCCTTGGCCTCAAGATCGAGCAGCAACTCAAGGCAGAGCCGCGTCGTAGGGTGGGCACCGGTACCGAAGGCTCGTCCGGGGTCAATCGAAATGTCGTAGTCCTCTTCACCACGGGGCTCCCACGGCGGTCGAACGCGGAGCTTGTTTGCAATGACGAGCGGCTGATGAAACTCTCGCCATCGATCCTCCCACCCATCCTCAACGACGCTTGTTGATACCGAGACAAGCGCGCCACCAACTGCCGCTTTCAGGTCGGGCAGCGAGGGAAGCTCGCCAAGAGCGCCATAGATTGCGTACTCAACCTCATCACCATGGTCAACCTCTTCAACGCCCCCCGGTGCTAGTTCAATTAGCTCAGCCAGAACTACCTCGGCGAGATCGCGCTGAACGCGAATCGCAAGCCGACGCAATCGTCAGCCCCCGCTAACGTTTCCACCAAGCGCACTTCGGATGCGGTCAAACAGGCCGGCCTTCTTGGCTGGCTGATCGCTAAGTGTTGCCTGAAGCTGTTCAAACAACTCACGCTCCTGATCCGAGAGTTGCTCTGGAACATGGATTGCTACAACCGCGCGTAGATCGCCGTGTCGCCTGCCATGCACTGAGGGCATTCCCTTACCACGCGAACTGAGCACCGTTCCGGGCTGGACGCCAGCTGGCACGTCGACCTCTACCTCTCCTGCCGGCGGCGTTAGGCTGATCTTCGTACCGAGCGCCGCTGTTGCGACTGAGAGGTCAACAACGCAGACAAGGTCGTCTCCATCACGGAGGAAGGTGTCATCCTCAGCGACCCTGACAACCACATACAGGTCACCGCGAGGAGCCCCGATATCGCCAGCATTCCCATAACCGCTTAGGCGCACGCGCTGCCCATCGGCAATCCCAGCGGGAATCTCGACTCCGACAGTTTGGGTTGATTCGGTTCGCCCCGTGCCCTTGCAGTCGCCGCACGGCACCTCCGGCACGCGGCCAGCCCCTGAACAGGCATCGCAGGCCGACTCGCGGACGATCTGCCCAAACGGACTTCGCTGTACCGATCGAACTGCTCCTGCCCCACCGCATCGCTCGCAGCTGGTGAATCCAGTTCCTGGCTCGGCACCCTTGCCTTCGCAGGTCTCACACTCAGCGAGAACCGCATACTCAACCTCGGGTTTGGCGCCACTAAATGCTTGCTCAAGCGTTAGGTCAACGCCAACGGCGAGGTCCCCGCCCTGCCTCGGTCCACCCTGCTGACCGCCACCAAAGAACGCTGAAAACAGATCACCAAAGTTTGCGAACCCATCAAATCCGGGAGACCATCCCTGACCGCTTAGTCCATCAGCTCCATATCGGTCGTATACACCGCGTCGCTCCGAATCCGAGAGCACCTCGTAGGCCTCTGCAAGCTCTTTGAACTGCTCCTCTGCTGCCGGATCGGGGTTGACATCGGGATGGAACTCGCGTGCGAGCCTCCGAAAGGCCCGACGAATTTCCTGCTCATCAGCGCCGCG
>JAPLCG010000023.1 GCA_026392385.1 Solirubrobacterales bacterium | reverse complement strand
CGTGAGGGCGCTGGGGCAGAATCCGCCGGTCGAGCGACCAGCCCTGTACGGCGATGCTCACGCCGCGCAGCGAGTCGTTGATTGCCTTATGCTGCCTGCCCTATGAATATTGGAATTGTTGGCCTCGGCTATGTAGGTCTTCCGCTTCAGGTTGCGTTCGCACGAGCCGGTGCGGATGTCGTCGGTCTTGATCTAAATGAGTCGATGCTCGCTGCGCTTCGCGAGGGTAAGAGTCACATTGAGGATGTTGCGGATTCAGAGCTTGCCGAGGTAGCGGAAAAGACCAGCTTCACAAGTGATGTTGCAGACCTAGCAGCATGCGATGCGATTCTGATCTGTGTTCCAACGCCACTGACTGAGAATCGGGAGCCGGATCTCCGCGCGCTCGAATCGGCTGGTCGCGCAATCGGAACGATTATTCGGCCGGGTCAACTCGTTGTTCTTGAGTCAACGACCTATCCAGGCACTACGCGTGAGCGCCTCGTGCCACTGCTTGAGGCGTCAGGACTGAAGGCCGGATCTGATTTTGCAGTTGCGTTCTCGCCTGAACGAGTTGATCCAGGTCGGACCGATTTCACACTGCGTACGACGCCGAAGGTTGTTGGCGGCCTGACTGAGGCGTGTGCCGACCGGGCAATTGAGGTCTATGGAGCTGTCTGCGATCACATTGTCAAGGTCAGCAGCCCAGAAGCCGCTGAGATGACGAAGCTGCTCGAGAACATCTTTCGATCAGTGAACATTGCGCTAATGAATGAGCTCGCGATGCTTGCTGACCGGATGGGGATTGATATCTGGGAAGTTGTCGACGCCGCCGCAACCAAGCCATATGGATTCATGCGATTCGAGCCAGGTCCGGGTATGGGCGGTCACTGCCTGCCGGTTGATCCGTTCTACCTCTCCTGGCGGGCAAGACAATTTGACCTCTCAACGGAATTCATTGAACTGGCCGGCAAGGTCAACCAGCAGATGCCCTACTACTGCGTAGATCGCATTGCTAGTTCGCTGAATGACGGTGCGATCGCCCTCCGTGGCGCCAAGGTTCTGCTTGTCGGGGTTTCTTATAAGGCTGGTGTCGGTGACATTCGCGAGGCACCATCACTGAAGATCGCGGAGCAACTCCTTGAGGCCGGCGCAGACCTCTCCTACCACGACCCGCATGTAGCTGAGCTCAAAGACCTTCAATTGACCTCAGTGCCTCTTGAGGAGGCGCTCGAGAGCTGCGATATAGCTGTGATCGTCACCGTTCATCCGAGCGTTGATCATCAGCTCGTGATGTCGCGAGCTCCACGGACACTCGACCTGCGTGGTATCAGTAGGGGCAGCACGGATGGAGCGGTAATCCGCCTGTGAGCGGGCCGGTCCGTGTGGCCGTGTCGGGCCTTGGCTATTGGGGGCCGAATCTGGTCCGTAACTTTGAGGCGATATCTGGGTGCAAGCTGGTCGCTATCTGCGATAGCGACCCAGATGCTCTGGCTAGGGGGATTGCCCTTACAGCTGAAGCAGAACCGGTTAGCGACTTTGGCGAGTTGCTAGCCGATGACCAGATTGATGCGATTGCCCTCGCCACACCGGTGCCAACTCACGCCGATTTGGCGGTCAGGGTTCTTGAGTCCGGCAAGCATTGCTTCGTCGAAAAGCCGCTTGCTCAGTCGGTAGCCGATGCGCAGCGTGCAGTTGATGCTGCCGACAAGGCCGATCGTCAGCTGATGGTTGGTCACCTGCTCGAGTACCACCCTGCGGTTGAAGCGCTGTCAGGATTGATCGCTGATGGCGAGCTCGGCGACGTCCTTTATGTATATGGAAACCGCCAGAACCTTGGCCGGATCCGCTCCGACGAGAATGCGCTTTGGAGCCTCGGCGCACATGATGTTGCCGTGATGCTCGCGCTGCTCGGCGAGGTGCCAAATGAGGTCGAGGCCCGAGGCGAGGCCTATCTGCGCCCTGGCGTTGAGGATGTTGTCTTTGGCTACCTGCGATTTCCATCGGGAGTCGCAGCCCACCTGCACCTTTCATGGCTTGATCCGCACAAGGAGCGTCGTCTTACTGTCGTCGGCTCAAAGCGAATGGCCGTTTTCGACGATATGCGAATCGAAGGCAAACTGACTGTTTATGACAAGGGGTTCGACGAGGATGCGCGCTCGTGGGGTGAGTACATCGCTCGCGCGGGCGGCTCATGGTCGCCGCGGATTGCTAACAGTGAGCCGTTGAGAACCGAACTGGAGCATTTCATCAACTCAATCCGCTCAGGCACCCCGGCGCGAAGTGATGGTCGCAGCGGATTGCGAGTCGTTTCTGTGCTTGAGCAGCTGCAGCAATCGCTTGATCAGCACGCGGCTGAGAGGAAGCAGAAGGGTGGCTGACCATCATGGTGCTCATATTGAAGATGGAGTCCAGCTCGGCTCGGCCTGCCGGATAGCGCCTGGCGCCGTGATTCACGCCGGCGCGGTGATTGGACCAGGTTGCGTAATCGAATCCGGGGCCGTAATTCATTCAGGCGTCAGGCTTGGTGAGAGCACGCGGATTGGAGAGCATGCGGTAATTGGGCGCGTCCCCACGCTCGCGAGCCACTCTAGGGCCCCTGAGGCCACTCAGACGCCGGTTGAGGTCGCAGCTGGGGTTTCGGTCTGCGCAGGCGCGATCGTGCTCACAGGAGCGGTAATTGGCGAGGGTGCGGTGATAGGCGATCAGGCCCATGTTCGGGAGCGCGCGCAGATTGGCGCCGGAAGTGTGATCGGTCGCGCCACAGCTGTTGACAATGATGTGATCATTGGCCTTCGCGCCAGGGTGCAGAGCATGGTCTACATCACAGCTGGCAGCTTGGTTGAGGATGATGTTTTTATTGGACCCGGCGCGGTCACAACTAACGATGACACGGCCGGTCGGCATTCAGGTGAGGTTCCGCTGGTTGGAGCACTCCTGCGACGCGCCTGCCGGATTGGCGGTGGCGCCGTGATTCTGCCGGGTGTTGAAGTTGGCGAGGAGGCTTTCGTTGCCGGTGGCGCAGTCGTCAGAGCAGACGTTGCCGCCCGGACCGTCGTGGCAGGGGTACCAGCGCGCCTACTCAGGGATGTGACCGACGAGGAACTGCTCGAAAACTGGCGCTGAGTCAGGCTTCGCCGCGAGGGATAGTTCCCTCGCTTGCATCGGTCCAGATGATCTGATCGCGAGCCGGACCGACGCCGATCAGGGTCACGGGTACACCGACGAACTCTTCAATGAATGAGATGTAGTTCCGAGCCGCTTCGGGTAGGTCTTCGATAGCCCTGCACTCAGTGAGGTCCTCGCTCCAGCCCGGCATCTCGATGTAGCGCCCTGTTGAGTGGTGCAGAACACTCTGGTGGTAGGGGAACTGTTCGAACTCAGCCCCGTCCTCACCCCGATATCCGGTCGCCAGCTGGAGGTTGTCAAAGCCGGAGAGCACATCAAGTTTTGTAATTACCATTCCTGAGAGTGAGTTGATCCGGGCTGCGTAGCGCAGGGCTACAAGGTCAATCCAGCCAACTCTCCGAGCTCGACCGGTAGTTGTGCCGTACTCGCCACCACTCTCGCGAAGTGTGTCGGCAAGCTCGCCCTCAAGTTCGGTCGGGAATGGACCGGATCCGACCCGCGTGGCGTAGGCCTTTGTAATTCCCCAAACCTCGTCGATATCGCGTGGACCAACGCCGGTGCCAACGCAGGCGGCGCCAGCGATCGGATTCGACGAAGTAACAAATGGGTAGGTGCCGTGATCGATGTCAAGCAGGACGCCTTGGGCGCCTTCAAAGAGGACGGTTCGGCCAGCATCGAGGTCATCCCAAATCAGCCGTGCGGTGTCGCGGATGTGCGTCTCGAGCCGGTGTCCATATACGAGGTACTCCTCTGTGATCGCCTGAACATCGAGGCGTGGGTCCTTCTGGAACGGACGCAACGAGAGACGCTTTGGCTCAAGCGCGGCAATGATCTTCTGCTTGAGGATCTTCTCATCGAGTAGGTCCTGAACGCGAATCCCGAGCCGGGCTGCCTTGTCCTCGTAAGCCGGTCCGATGCCGCGCTTGGTTGTACCGATCATCGCCTCGCCAAGGCGATTCTCACCAACGTTGTCGAGGATCAAGTGGTACGGCATAATCAGGTGTGCGTTAGAGCTGATCCGAAGTGTTGAAGTGTCGATGCCGCGACGCTTCAGCTCGTCCAACTCGCCGCAGAGGACGCTTGGATCAACTACGACGCCGTTGCCAATGACGCAGGTTGTTCCGGGGTGAAGGATTCCCGACGGAATCAGGTGCAGCTTCCACTCAACACCGTCGCGAACGATTGTATGGCCGGCGTTGTTACCGCCCTGGAAGCGGATAACGGTGTCCGCCCGCTCGGCAAGAAGGTCGGTGACCTTACCCTTACCCTCGTCGCCCCATTGGGCGCCAACTATGACTATTCCCGGCATGTTCGCTGGAGTCTAAGCGTGCGCCAAGTTATTGGGCTCGCGAGATGCTCGCGAAGCGCGGATATTTGGGTTGGAAGGCGAGCGTGACGGTGTCAAGTGGACCATTGCGGTGCTTGGCGATAATTAGATCCGCCTCGTTCTTTCGCTCGCTCTCTTCCCCCTTGTAGTAATCGTCCCGGTAGATGAAGATCACAAGGTCCGCGTCCTGCTCAATCTGACCAGACTCGCGAAGGTCTGAAAGAACCGGGCGCTTGTCTGGGCGCTGCTCAACTGCACGCGACAGCTGCGAGAGGGCAACAACAGGAACTTCAAGCTCGCGAGCAAGAATCTTCAAGCCACGACTCATCTGGCCGACCTGCTCAACACGGTTCTCGGAGCGCCCGTCGGCCCGCATCAGTTGGAGGTAGTCGACGATGATCAGGCCGAGACCCTTGTTGCCTTCCTCGCGTTGAAGACGTTGGTGGAGTCGGCGAGCTTTTGCGCGAATTTCCATGATCCCGATGTCGGAGGTGTCATCGATGTAGAGCGGTGCCTGCTCAAGCTCCTCGCAGGCTTGGAGGATGCTTGGCCATCGGGCTGCCTCAACCTTGCCCTTGCGGAGCTTCTCGCCGGTTGTGCTCGACTGAGAAGCGACAAACCGCTGGGCAAGCTCTGCCTCTGACATTTCGAGCGAGAACAGGGCAACGGCGCTGTCATTCTGCAGGGCGGCGTTTACCGCGATGTTCGTTACCAGCGCCGATTTACCCATTGACGGCCGGGCAGCAATGATGATTAGGTTTCCCGGCTGGAACCCACCGGTCACATGATCGAGGTCGATAAAGCCGGTTGGAGTCCCGCCGTGTGGGCGATCGCCACGCGAGAGGGCTTCCATCCGATTGATCTCTTCGTCAAGTACCTCGCCGACGCTGCGGAAGTCCTTCTGTGCGTCGTCGCGGGCAACCTCAAGGATTGACATCTCGGCTCGCTCAACAATGTCCCGCGCATCTCCCTCGCCGGCATTGACCGATTGCTGAATCTCGTGGCTGCTTGCTAGCAGCCTTCGCATCAGGGCAAGGTCGCGGACGATCTTTGCGTAGTTGCGAACGTTTGCTGCCGCTGGCGCCGCAGCTGCAAGTGAGTCGAGTTGACCCTCACCTCCAGCTGCATCTAACTGGCCTTCGCGCCGCAGACGCTCCTTTAGGAGCAGAGTGTCGATTGGCTCTCCATCGTTGTAGAGGCCGAGCATCGCCCTATAGATCGTCGCGTGCTGTGGGCGGTAGAAGTCTTCGGGGCTCAGTTGGGAGCTAATAACGATGCCGTAGAGCGATCGCTCCGAAAGCAAAATCGCGGAGAGAACTGACTGCTCAGCATTGAGGTCGTGCGGTGGTCCGCCGGAACGCTCGAGTGACGCCAGTTCGTTGGTAAGCGAGTCTGATTCCACAGTCAGGCGAGCCTACCTGCGCGAAGCGCCATCCCGACCCCAATCATCGCGCAACCTGCGGGGTTTCCAAGGCAGGTCGGGCGGGGCGACGCAGGTCAGATCAGGATTCGGCGACGATCATCGTCTTGACCGCAGCGATCTTGCCGCCAGGGATCTCGACTTCGACCATGTGAGTCCCAATCTCCTTGATTGGGTCCTCAAGACGAATCTTTCGCTTATCGACCTTGATGCCACGGGCTTCACGGATTGCCTCGGCAACATCGGCTGATGTAACAGAGCCGAACAGTCGGCCGTCGTCGCCAGCCTTGCGTGGGATTGTCAGCACTGTCTTTGAAAGCAGCGCCGCATGCTCGCCGGCCCGTTCGATTGATTCGCGCTGTTCGCGCTCCTGCTCGATTGCGCGACGCTTTGACTCCTCAATGGCAGCGTCTGTGGCCTCACGTGCAAGATTCCGCGGTGCAAGGAAGTTGCGCATGTAGCCCTTGGAGACGATCACTACGTCACCCTTTTCGCCGAGAGTCTCGACATCTTTAAGAAGAATTGCCTGTGGCATGCGTCCAGCTACCTTGAGTCGCGATCGCGTCCACGACCGCCGCGCTCTTCGCGGTCATCGCGCTCTGAACGGACAAGGCGCCCTTCAACATCTACATGCTCGCCAACATATGGGAGCAGTGCAAGTTCACGCGCCTGCTTCACGGCCAATGCGATTTCGCTCTGGTGGTGACGGCATGCGCCTGTCATGCGACGGGAGCGAAGCTTGCCGCGATCAGAAACAAACTTGCGCAGGGTGGCTGTATCGCGCCAGTCGACATGCTCGACCTTGTCCTTGCAGTATGGGCATGACTTCCGACGGCCGGTGCCGCCCTTCTTGTCACGCCGCTTGTCTGTTCGCTTTGAGCTTTGCTTCGCCACTAGTCGTTCTCAGTTCAGTTGTTCAAAAAGGAATGTCTTCTTCACCGGCACCGGATGCTGCCGGTGGTGCGGAGAAGTCGCCATCATCAATCGGCACATCCCCGCGTGGAGCCGGGGCGCCACCAGCCGCATCGTCGCGACCTCCTAGGAACTGTACCGAGTCGGCCACAATGTCGACGGCTTGACGCTTCTGTCCCTCGGGTGTTTCCCATTGGCGCCACTCAAGTCGACCATCAATTGCAACCGGTCGGCCCTTCGAAAGGAACTTCGAGCAGTTCTCGCCTTGAGCGCCCCAGACGGTTACGTTGAAGTAGTTGGGCTTGTCCTCCCACTCGCCACCAGCACCCTTACGACGCGAATTACAGGCGATCCTAAGGTTGCAAACTGCCATGCCGCTTGGCAGTGCGCGGAGTTCCGGATCAGCTGTCAGATTGCCGGTCATAACTACGCGGTTGATGTTAACTGCCATTTTGGAGACGCTCCTTTTCAGACTTTCGCAAGAGAATTTCTGGCGAGTCTAGACCCGCAATGCTGCTCTGCGCGGCTGTGACGCGCCCAGTGAACGGAAATTGCGTGATTCCGAGTCAGTCCGCTGGTGTTTCTGCGGGCTCAGCTGGTGCAGCTTCAATCTCGACGACTGCTTCGGCAACAACTTCGGCCTCGTCAGTTGGCTCGGCGCTGACTTCAGTCTCTGGCTCAGCTGGTGCTGCCGGCCTCTCTGGGGCAGGCGAGCGACGGTCCTCCGAGCGTGGCGGAGCATTTACGGCTGCAGATTGATTGACAGTTGCTGGTGCTCCGTCGACTGCCTTGATAAGTCCATAGCGGAGCAGCCCATCGGTGATGTTCAACTGGCGGGTGAGCGCATCAACCATCTCGCCTGGCCCGTGAAAGCGAAGCAGGCGGTAGATGCCCTCAGTCTCGCCGTCGATCTCGAAGGCAAGCGGGCGCTCGCCCCACTCGTTGTTCTGTTCAATAACTCCGCCGCCCTTCGCGATCAATCCATCGATCGTCGTTGAGACAGCGGAACGGGCGGTGTCGTCGAGACTCGCCGCGGTTACAAGCATTAGATCGTAAGTTTGCTCAGGCATCAGCGGCCGGAGGGTAGCATTGGGGGCGAGTTGGGCGCGGCCCTCCCCTAGTCATCGAGTGGATCCAGACGATGATACGAGTCGGCGGGAGGTTGAACGAAAGCGGTCAAAGAGGCCGCGAATACTGCGAATTCTGGTGGCAGCTGGCGCCGCGACGGCGGTGGTTGCACTGCTACCTGGCGGAGATGAGGAGATCGCGCTTCCGCCGCCGGATTTGCGCTTGCCTGTCCAGTCAGGTGGGTTGGCGGATGATTCACAAAGCATGGCTAGACGACGGCTAACTCGCCTGCGTAGTGGTAGACGCGGCCGGCCCCGTCGTAGTCAACCGTCACGACGCCGAACCGGTTCAAGGCCAAAACAGCAGCATCGCAATCAACGTCATCGGTCAAGCAGTCAGACGAATGGTCAGCGATTCGGAGGTTGGGAGCCACCATCGACTGCGCCAGCCGCTCCCCGCAGGCCGACTGCTGGCAGCGAGTTCACGCCATTTGCTGTCGGTCAGTCCCGATAGTCAGCGCGTCGGCGAGCGATGTCATCGAGTTGCTCATCAATCCAGTCGCCAGGATCTCTCGCCGTAACGATCTTCAGCAGTCCTTCGTGACGGCGAGCACGCTCAGCCGGCTCCATTGTCAGCGCCGTGAAGATCGCATCTGCGAGCTCTTGAATGTCAAATGGGTTTACCGACAAAGCAAACTCACCGAGCTCCTCGTGTGCCCCCGTGTTCTCCGAGAGGATCGACACGCCGTTTCGCTCGTTGACAAGCGGTCCTTCCTTGGCAACAAGGTTCATGCCATCAAACATGGCGTTGACCAGCAGCACGTCGTAGTGGCGATAGGCGGCGACCGCCTCGTCAAGATCGTCCCGAAGTTTCAGCTGAATAGGCATCCAGTCTGGTGTTCCATGGCGTTGATTGACAACCGCCACGAGCGCCTCTATCCGCTCAAGGTATTCGCGATACTCGGGAATGTCGCTGCGTGAAGGCATCAGCTGGGCGATGAAGCTGACCTTCTCCAAGAACTCAGGGTGCTGGTCGAGGAATGTGTCAAACGCCGCGAATCCACGCAGAACATTCTTTGACAGGTCAGCTCGGTCAACTCTGAGAATCAGGTGTTCACGCCGCCGACGCTTGAGGTCCTCATCAAATGCCAGCGTGCGCTCGCGGCGCGCCACTGCACGAGTTGTGTCCGCATCGATTGGCAACGGGTATGCGCGGACCCAGACGACCCGTCCGTCGGTAGTTAGGACGCGGCCCTCATCAAAATCGACCTCTAGGCCCATCAGGTCGCGGCAGCACTGCAAGAAGTTGCGGCGGTAATCCTGAGTGTGAACGCCGATGATGTCATTGCTGAGAATTCCCGTATAGAGCTGCTCGCGGATTCCAGCTGGCAGCACTCGCCAAGCATCCGACTGCGTCCAAGGAATGTGGATGAAGTGGTGAAGCAATACATCTGGCCGTGCCTCGCGAATTACCTTTGGGAGGGTGTAGAGGTGGTAGTCATGGACCATCACGACCGGGTCTTTTACGCCGTCGATCTCCTCGATCACCGCGTTAGCTAGGTCGGCATTGACCTGTTTGTAGCCAAGCTCGAAGGCCTCAACTTCGCCCTTTCTTATGTCTGGGGCGTTTGAGAGATCCCAGAGGTAATGCTGGATGAACCACAGCATCGGGTTTGCGACGATGTTGTAGAAGCGGTCGTAAGCGAGTGGGTCCGACTCAACGAGGCGCACGAGGTATTCACGGTCAGCATCGGGCAGCTTCACAGGGAAGGCTCGGCCGTCGTGGAGCCGCGCTGCCGCCGCGTCCTCCTCGGTCATTGCCGAGGCCACCCAGGTCACATCTCGGTAGGACGCTAGGCCAGTCAACGCCGTAACTAGTCCACCTCCACCACGACGCATACCCCCATCAGGCTCAAAACTGACAGGGCCTCGATTCGAAACGAGTACCAGTGGCGCCGAGTCGGACATCAGCCCACAGGCGCCTCACCAATTATCCGCAGCCAATCGCGCAGCAGCCGCGGTGAGAGGAAGTGTTTACGGACATGTTCCTTGCCAGCAAGCCCAAGGTCGATCCCAAGCTGGGGGTCGCGGAGCAGTTCAAGCGACCGAGCCGCACACTGCTCTGCTGTCTGAACGAGGTAGCCAGTCTCGCCATCGGTTACCTGAAGCGGGATTCCGCCAACATCGCCGCCAATGAAGGGCCGCGCCTTCCAGAGGCCCTCTGAGACAGTCAGGCCGAAGCCCTCACGGGTCGACTTTTGGATCAGAACATCGGCAAACGATTGGAATGCGTTGACCTCAATCGAACCAACATTGTTGAAGTTATTGAGAATGTGAATATCCGGATCACCGCCGGCGTGCGTGACGGTCGCATTGAAGAAATCCCAACCTTCTGGGTCATCAGAGGCCATTGATCCAACGAGCGCCAGCTGAACATCGGGGATCTCCTGCTTGACGATTCGGTAGGCGTCGATTACGCCGAGCGGATCCTTCCACGGATCAAACCGTGAGACCTGACAGAGCAGTGGCCGCTTCGTGTCAATGCCGAACTGGTCACAGATGTAGGTTGCCTCTGTCGGTGGAAAGACCATGTTCTTCGGCGCCAGTGGGTCAATTGCCGGCGGCACAATGTTGACCTTGCCTTTCATCCCATCCGGGACGTACTGCTGCATGTGGAAGACCGACTGTGGGTAGTCAGCAATTTCAGGCAGCAGGTGGGCAATCGTGTCGGGATTTGGGGTTGAAAGGTCAATGTGGCATCGCCAAACCCAGCTCTTGGCTTTGTCCTTCGCTAGACCGTGAATCGCGGCTGGCTGTGGATCGTGAACGATGCATGTGTCCCAGCCGGGCGCAAGCTCGCGCGCGTTGAGTTCGTTGTAACGACGCCAAGTTGCCCACTGCTCATCACTCAGGTCGGTCGGCGCTCCCTGGAGGGCGTTGTGGAGAAGTTTGGTTGCCGAGAAGAAGTCATCACGGCCGTAGATGACCTGCCACTCGGCGTCGAGCCCAACATCGCGCATTAGCGGCAAAATCGTGTAGAGAATCTCTGAGACGCCGCCACCGTATGCGGTCGCCGAAAGGTGAAGGACCTTCTTTCCCTCAAGCGGCTTAGCCAGCTCGCGAATCTCCTCGATCATGTCGCGACCGACGATCGAGGCGTAGTCCTGGAGCTCCTTGGTGCCGATTTGGACTTTCTGCAGCATTACGAAGCACATTACTGGCAGTGGTCCGGGTTGGCGATTGGTTGTCGTGGCTTTGCCAAACCGGCGAGGCAGTTACTCTGGGCACGTGTTGGACGCCCGGCTGCACCGTGCTGCGCTGATTGTCCTGCTGATACCGGCGTTGATTGTTGCTGCCTTTTCGCTTCGACCACCGGGCTAGGACGTCATCGCTAGCGCCAGACGCATTTGATCTCGCCGCTGCGCGAGCAGATTTGCGCACGCTCGCAGCAATCCCAAATCGCGACCCAGGAAGTTCCGGTGATCGCGCGGCCGCCCAATTTGTTGCCGGCCGACTACGGGCTGCCGGGTTCCGCGTAGCTGTGCGGACTGCCGAGGCACAGACCGTGGCTGGCCGACGCCTCACGACCACCGTCGTGGCGACGAGAACCGGGTTCTCACAGCGGGCGGTTGTGCTCGCAGCTGATCGCTCTTCTCCCGGTACAGGCGAGGCTGGATTAACTGGAACCGCAGCGTTGTTAGAGGCTGCCCGGGTCCTCGGCGGTCGAACGCTTTTGAACGCGGTTGAGGTTGTCTCAACTGGAGCCGGCCCTGGCGGAGCGCTGGCTGGCTTTGATCCGGGTAGCACGCCGGTCATTGCGGCGCTGGTCCTTGGCGATCTCGGCAGTGGCCCGCTGAAGCCGCCGTTCGTGATTCCCTGGGCTGAGGTTCGTGGAACTGCTGCGCCGCTTGCCTACGAGCGCAGCGTTGCTGCCGCCGTACGCTCTGAGACGGGACTCAATCCCAATCAACCGAATTCATTCGAGCGGCTTGCGAGGCTGATGTTGCCGCTGACCACCACCGATCAGGGCCAGCTGGTCGCTGGCGGATTCCCGGCAGTCACGCTCTCATCAGTGGCAGAACATGGAACGCCGGTCGCAGGAGCCGACTCGCGCCGACTTGCCTCATTTGGCCGTTCGGCGCTGCGGGTTGCCGGCATTCTTGATGGAGCACCCGCCGCCTGGCCGGGACGTAATTCGGCGGCGATTCCAGTACGCGATCGCATCCTGCCCGAGTGGGCTCTGCGCTTGATGGGCGCCGCAGGTATCACTGCGGCACTGGTTGCCGGAATTGACGGTCTGGCCCGAGCACGGAGGCGCGGAGTGGCCGTCATCAGGCCAGGCCTTTGGCTAATTGCTGGCTGGCCACCGTTCTTGATTGGTTGGCTGGTTCTGCTACTAGC
>JAPLCG010000111.1 GCA_026392385.1 Solirubrobacterales bacterium | reverse complement strand
GCAGGGCGAGCCGGTCCAGGGTCTGCGGTCACTGGACGATGGTTTCATCCCACCGATCATTGACATCGGACTGCTTGACCGCAAGATCTTCGTAAGTAATCACGATGCTGTCGTATGGACTCGGAAGTTGCTTGATGAGGAAGGCCTGTTCGCAGGTGTTTCGTCGGGGGCGATTGCGCGGGTTGCGGTTCGAATTGCTGATGAACTTGATGAGGGCAATGTGGTCTTCATCGTCTGTGACGATGGATGGCGATACCTCTCGTCAGGGATTTACACGCGCCCCGTAGACGAGGTCGCCAACTTGGATTCAACTGTTTGGTGGTAGGTGACGCCGGCATTGTTGCTTGGCGCTACCATCAGAGTTAGTCAACTGGGAGGCAGCAGAGATGGGATTTACTCAGATAGGCCCAATGGAGATCATCCTCGTAGCCGCGATAGCGCTCCTAGTTCTTGGGCCAAAGCGCCTGCCCGGCGCAGCTGCCTCAGTCGGTAAAGGTCTACGCGAATTTAGGAAGTCACTCAGTGACGCTGTGCCCTCAAAGGAGGAGTTGGCCGCAATCACCGACACAACTCCAGCTGAGGACAGCACCACTGACAAGCAGGTCTGATTCCAGCCAGTGAAGATCTCTCGCGAGTTATACGACGAGGTACTCGTTCACGCGCTCTCTGAGGCGCCAAACGAATGCTGCGGAATGATTGCTAGCCAGGACGGTGTAGCTGTCAAGGTCTTCCCAGCGATCAATGTTGCTGCGAGTCCGCTTCGCTACGAACTAAATCCTCGCGAGCAGCTGAAGATTGAGCTTGAGATCGATGATCAGGGCTGGGACCTTGGCGCGATCTATCACTCGCATACGCGTAGCGCCCCGTTCCCGTCTGAGACAGATCGCAACCTCGCATTCCACCCTGATTCGATCTACCTGATCGTCGGATTGGCTCAACCTGATCAGCCTGATGTTCAAGCCTGGTGGATTCGCGATCGCGGAGCAACACCCGAGTCAGCCGAGTTCGTCGTAGACTGAGCCAATGGCCGATGATCTTGTCCGCGTAGCTGTTGCCCACGATGGCGCTGAGGCCGAGATGATTGCCGGTCTGCTTACCGCCGAGGGGATCCCCTCAATGCTGGTAAGAAGCGGCGGCTTTGACTTCGCCGGGTTCCTAGCTGCCGGCCCTAGAGACGTGATGGTTCCTGCAGCTGCCGAGTCAAAGGCACGCGAGCTGCTTGGCACCCAGGATCACGACTGAGCCGAGTCTGACGCTCGCGCCGCCCCGATTGGGGTAACGCGATTCTGTTGCGCTAGGCCAGTGCTGCTGTGCGGTCTGATGCCGAGACAATGTCGCTAATTGCCTCTGCTGCCCGCTCGAACTCACCGTCGGAAAGCACTGGCGTACCTTCGAATGGCAGTTCACGCGTGATCTGTGCCCATGAGTCGGGCGTGGCGTACTCGTCCTGAACGCGGACGGTGACAGGCCTTGGAATTCGGTAGGTGCGAAGCATGATCACATGGAGTGGGTCCCTGCGACGCCAACCGAGTCGGCGCTCGGCGTAGCCCTGGTTCCAGACGTGGAAGGGTGCGAGATCGGTGATGATTCTGCGGTCAGTGATCGTCCAGTACTCGGCAACTTCAGCCCACGCACGAATTCGGATTCGATCAGGCTGGGGGAGGCTTCCGTCGGGAGCGACTTCGAGCGGGGAGGGTTCACCGTCGGTCCAGACGCCTTCTTCCAGTGAGCGCTCAAGCTCGGGCTGGTGGCTTTCGCGGACCAGCTCGGAGCGGTGCATGTCAAAGGTTGGGTAGAGGAAGAAGCGGGGGTGCTTGAACTTCAGCTTCCCGTCCTTATCGGTTGGTTGTGCGGTGCGAAGGGTAAGCAGCTGCTCGCCTTCTGCCAGTGCTCGTACGGTTACGGCCCACTCTTTGTATGCGATTGGCATCTGCTTTACCTGCTCCTGCGTCGGTGGATAGTGTCTTCGACCCGTCAGGCTGGGCTGCTAGTTCCTATTGACCGGTGAGTCAACGAGTCTACGCATTTATGCGAATAACGCAAGTGCTTTGCAACGAAAATAAGTGACAACCGACACACAAGTCCCGTCAAACGGGCTGCCGCGCCCCAGGTCTGGTGCGCGGCAGGACTCCTCTTTCAATCAGGCTGCGATTGAAAGCACGTGCTCGGTCTGAGCAAGGTGCTGATGCGACGGGCAGTAGCCATTGTGAGCGAGTGGAGTGCGGCGGCAGTTGGTTCCGCGGCGAGTCGTTGCACGACACTCAATTGGATTGCCCTGGATGTCAACACCGGTCTTTGGAAGTGAATCCACATAGCGCGTGGCAACCGCCACATGCCTGTCGATTACAGCCCAGAGACGCTGCTGCGAGTCAAGTGGGAAGTATGCGCGGACCTCTTGGAAGAGAGTCTTTGCAGGCTTCGCGAAGTATTCACGGTCGCTGAGTAGACGGCCGAGATTCTCATCGCATGACTTCTGTACCCGCATATGGGCTGTCTGGTCAATTCCGCCAAAGCGGTCTGGCCGGATATCTGTTGCTACTGATCGGTAAATCGAACGGCTTATCTGTTGCAGCATGCTCCGATCCCTCCTGGAATCAGAACCCCGGTGATTCGACTCTACAACAGTGCTGAACTACGAAAGTTGCGGTGTTGGAGCAATTGCGCTCTGAGATGAGCGCCAGTCATCGCCGTCCCAGCGATGCATTGCGGCATTGCCGCCGAGAGTGATTGAGGAGTGGGCTCCATCAAGCCTCGGATCCGCCTCGGGAAAATCGCTGCGGCGGTGAGCGCCGCGGCTCTCACGACGCTCAAGTGCCGACGCTGCTATCAGGCGTGTAAGTGGGTGTGGGTCATCAAGCAGCAGGCTTAGTCCTGCTGCATCCCTGACGAGGCCGGCGTGGCGCCAGAGCGCTTCACGGGTTGCATCCGAAGGCACAACTGCTGGGTCGCAGGGGATTGCCTCAAGTGCACCATGAGGGCGAACCTGGCGATCAAGTGCTGCAAGTGCTGCCCGACGACCAAAGACGAAGCACTCGGTCAATGAATTCGAGGCAAGGCGGTTAGCGCCATGGAGACCGGTACATGCGCACTCACCAACCGCAAATAAGCCGTCCAGTGTTGATCGACCACTCGTGTCCGTGGCGATGCCACCCATCAGGTAGTGGGCTGCTGGAGCTACGGGGACAAGTTCACGAGTCGCGTCGATCCCGGCGGCCGACAGTGAAGCAAAGACATTCGGGAAGTGTCGGGGTTCGATGTTGCGCATATCAAGGAATACGGAATTGGAACCTTCGGAAAGGATTCGCTCTGCGACGGTTAGTGAGACCTCATCGCGGGGAGCTAGTTCGTCTGTAAACCGGTTGCCTTGAGCATCGGTAAGGGTTGCTCCTTCACCGCGGATTGCCTCGGTAACTAGCAGGCCGTCTTGGCGAGTCCCAGCCGCTAATGCTGTTGGGTGGAACTGGATCAATTCAAGGTCGGCGAGCGCCGCGCCAGCCGAGTGGGCAAGCACGATTCCGCGACCGACTGTTCCCGGTGGGTTGGTGGTACGCGACCAGAGAGCGGCCGCTCCTCCCGTCGCAAGCACCACTGCGCGTGCTTCGATTCGGTCACCTCCGTCGAGTACAACGCCAGCGCAACTTGTTCCATCACCGAGCAGCGCGCTAACACGGCGGCCCTCTAAGACCGTCAGACCCGGTGCTGCCGCTGCCGCTGCCGAAAGTGCGCGAGTGATCCTCCTGCCTGTAGCCGCTCCGCCCGCGTGGACGATCCGGCGAACGCTATGGCCTCCCTCGAGGCCAAGTGCTGGGCGGCCAAAACGGTCGCGATCCCAAGCCACTCCGAGATCGGTCAGATCACGAAGTACAAGATTGGCCTCGGCACAGAGAACCCTTGCGGCCGCTTCGTGGACTGCGCCACGACCGGCCTTGACCGTGTCATCAAAGTGGATTGCTGGGCTGTCGTCCGCCGCCAAGGCGACAGCGAGACCGCCCTGCGCCCAGTAGCTAGCTGATTCGGCGAGCGGTAGCGCTGAAATCAGGGTGACATTCGCTCCAGCGCGTTCAGCATTCAGCGCCGTATAGAGACCTGCGGCCCCGGCTCCAACCACAACAACATCGGTCTTCAGCACGGAGTCCATAGCTACACGCTAGTACCAGCGGGCATCGGGGCGGTCTTAGCCGCCTTGAGCGCGCTACGCCAAGCCTCCAATACGGCTGTTGCGGCCGCATCCGATGACCATCGTGAGGCACTTGTGCGCCCGTTGATTCTCGTTGGCGAGGAGAGCGGGACTGCAGCGGCTTCCGACCATTTGTCTAGATCCCAAGCCGAACAGAGTGTGCCGTCAACTCCTTCGAGCGCCTCCGGAGCGATGCCATTTGGCGTGCTGAAAACGGGCACATCGCAGGCGAGGGCTTCCAAGAGAGCGAGACCGAACCCCTCGCGCTCCGATGGAATCACGACTAGGTCCGCAGCGTTGATGTAGAGGTTGACGTCAGCAGGAGCGATTCCGCCGAGTGTGATCAGTCGTGAGCCTGTTCGTTCACAGAGCAGTCTCGCTCGATCAGCTCGCTTCTCCGGGCGTGCGGGGTCTGACGGCAACAGAATCAAGCGCTCGTCCTGTGGCAGTCCGAGCGAGTCGCGAGCAGTAATGCGATCTATCGGCGAAAATCGCTCCGTGGAGATCCCGCAGGGGAGTGCAATTGGCGTTGGTCGCTTTGGCGTAACCGGGATTCTCCCGATAAGTCGCTCTGAAGCTGCCGCTGGTAGATCGATAAACCGGAGCGCAGCCATTGAGATCCGCCGGCTGCGCGGGTGTTCCAAGTCGGTTCCGTGGAAGGTGACTGCTCGCACACGTGCTTTGGCCGCAAGCGCAACCCAGGCTGAGAGCCCGAAGTGTGCATGGACGATGTCGTAGCGCTGCGCGTTTCGGCGCTTGAGCGTTACGAACGCCTTCAGATACGAGAGTGGCGTACCACCCTCGAATGCAAATACATCGACATCGGCTCCAGCCTTTCTTAAGGAATCAACTTGATCAGCGACAAAGATTCCTGACTCAGGATGCGCTGGGCTGGGCCACATGTTCGTTACGACTAGTGCACGCACTGTGCGACCGAGGGTACCCCTGTAGCCAAGTAGGCGGAGTGTCTGTGCGGAGATGGTCAGGAATTTGTGCAGTTCGTAGCTGATCTGCGTTCCGTGGTGGGCAATCCTGATTTCTGCGGGTTTTCGCCCACGGGAATCAATCGAAAGGTGGTCAGCTGACAAATGGTCTATCGCTTCTACGGTCGTGTTCATGCGGGATGGCTGCGGCTAAGCAGTGACGTGCGCGGTCAGGGGACCGTTGAGTACGTGGCACTAATCCTCTTGGTTGGCGCCGTGCTAGCTGGGGTTGTCGCTGCAACTCGAGGCAAGCAGTTTGGAGCCAGCGGCATTGCTGAGGCAATCGTCAAGCAGTTAAAGAAGGCACTTGACAGCGTCCACTGAGTGCTGTGCGGTGATTTGCGAAACACTTGCTACGTGACTGTGTATCCAACACCTAATCAGCCCGTTGCGGTCTTTGACTCTGGCGTAGGTGGGCTCACGGTTCTGCACGAGCTGCTCGTAGCGCTCCCAGCTGAGGACTACTTCTACTTCGGCGACACGGAGCGATTCCCATACGGAGACCGCAGCAGTGCCGAGCTAGTTGAGTTCTCTGACGAGATCGCAAACTACCTTTTGGATAGCGGCGCGAAACTGATCGTCATCGCCTGTAACTCGGCGACTGCCGCTGCGCTGGAGCATCTGCGCGGGCGGCTTGCCACTGAGGGGCGAGAGGTTGATGTGATTGGTGTGATCGAACCTGAGTCTGTGATCGCAGCTGCTCGGACGCGGTCAGGTCGGATTGGCTTGCTTGCAACAAACGCGACGGTGGCTAGCGGCGCTTACGAACGCGCAGTGATGACCGCTGACCCGCACACTCGGCTTACAAGCGTTGCCTGCCCCGATCTGGCACCAATCATCCAGGCTGGTGGGGCAATTGACGAGCAGCTGGTTTCCGTCGTTCGCAGTTATTGCGAGCCACTCAGAGATGCAGACGTGGACACAGTGATCCTCGGATGCACCCATTATCCGCTTGTGCGGCCGCTTCTCCAGCGAATGCTTGGGCCCGATGTTGCGATTGTCACCTCTGGTGATGCAGTGGCAAGGCGTGTGGAGCATGCGCTGTCGGTTCGTGGCCTTCGCTCGGCCAATCGCGGTGAAGGCAGCTACCGTTTCGCATGCAGCGGGAGTGCCGACCAGTTCAAGTCTGTCGGTGAGCGCTTCCTTCAACTTCCACTCGGCGAAGTCGAGCGGGTCAAAATCGGCAAAGGGGAATCAGAATGAGCGGATCACGCAATGACGGTCGGAACCCAGACGAATTACGACCAGTAACGATTGAGCCTGGTTTTGTTCGGACTGCGGATGGATCAGCACTGATCAGCTGCGGAGCTACGCGGGTTATTTGCACCGCCTCGGTCGACGAGAATGTTCCACGTTGGATGGCCGGAAGCGGGCGCGGCTGGGTTACTGCCGAATACGGAATGCTGCCTGCATCAACCGGGCAACGTAAGTCGCGCGATGCGACGCGCGGCAAGGTCGACGGGCGAACAGTTGAGATTCAGCGTCTGATCGGGCGCTCGTTGCGAGCGGTTGTTGATCTTGAAGCTCTTGGCGAGCGCAGCATCTGGGTTGACTGCGATGTACTCGAGGCTGACGGGGGCACGCGATGCGCATCAATCACCGGCGCCTCGGTCGCTCTTGGCTTGGCTCTCGCAAAGCTCCGTCAAGCGGGGGATCTTGAAACAGATCCAATCCGTGACGGTGGATTAGCGGCCGTCTCCTGCGGAATCGTTGGCTCACAGCCACTGCTTGATCTTGACTACTCGGAAGACTCCGTTGCCGATGTTGATGCAAATGTGGTCATGACCGGTGCTGGCGGACTGGTTGAGGTGCAGGCAACGAGCGAGCGGATGCCGCTCTCAAGGACCCACCTTGATCAGCTGCTTGAGTTAGCTGCCGGCGGCATTGAGCAACTGCTGGCTGCGCAGGCTGCTGCGCTCTCAGCTTGAGTGCGCAGCAGGCGGTGCTGCTCGCAACCGCAAACGCTCACAAGGTTCGCGAGTTCGAGCGGCTACTAGTCCCGATCCAAGTCGATCCGCTCCCGGCTGGCGTCGTCCTGCCACCGGAGACGGGCGACAGCTATTCCGCGAATGCGTTGATCAAGGCTCAGGCCGCAGCGCAGGCAACTGGGCGTTTAGCGATCGCTGACGATTCAGGAATCGAGGCTGAGGCACTTGGAGGAGCTCCCGGGATTCGTTCAGCAAGGTTCGCCGGGGAAAAAGCAACCGATGCTGAGAACCTCGCACTGCTGATCGAGCGAGTGCCAGCGGGAACCCGCCTTGAATATGTATGCGTCATCGCGCTGGTTGATCCGACCGATGGCAGTCAGCAACTGTTTGAGGGGCGCTGCGCTGGATCTATGGCAGCCCAGCCGAGCGGCGGTGGGGGCTTCGGCTATGACCCAATTTTCATAGCTGATGCCAAGCGGTCAGAGGGCGGCGGCACAATGACAATGGCCGAGTTGAGCGATGCTGAGAAGGATTCAATTAGCCACAGAGGTACTGCTGCACGAGCGCTGATGGTTAGTCGCTTCGGTGGCCAAACAGATTGACCGAAGCGGCAAGACCAATCGCAATTGAAACGCAGCCGTAGCCCTCGTAACCCTCAACAAACAGGATCACAGCGATTAGCGCTGCGACGGTTACGGTGCCGATCCAAGCGATTCTTTCGAGGTTCATTTTGCTGATTGTGACGGTCGCAGCGGCATCCGACAGTGAGGTTGTCCGCAAACGCTGGTAGAAAATGCCGCGGAAAACAACCTCCCGAGGAGGAACAAGTGAACAAGTCCGAGTTCGTAGACAGCGTTGCAGCAAAGGCAGGCATCTCAAAGAGGGAAGCCAGCGAAGCTGTGGACGCAGTCCTGGATGTAATTGAGAGCACCCTGGCGGGCGGTGGCGAAGTCAGCTTCACCGGCTTCGGGAAGTTCTCCGTGACGCACCGCAAGGCACGCACGGGACGTAACCCTGCGACGGGAGCGACGATTCAGATCGCAGCGTCGAAGGCACCTAAGTTCTCAGCAGGTGCTGCATTCAAGAAGGCTGTCAAGTAGCAGTCCGGGGCATTTTGCCCCGCGGCGAAGGGCAGCGGTCCAGTGTCTGAAGGCACTGTGACCGCCAGCCCCTTCGGCGATCGCCTCGACGCAGCAGTCAGGGCGCGGGAATCGCAGCTGGTCCTCGGCCTTGATCCGCTTCCGAGCGGCTTGTGGCCTACCTCCAGTGGTTGGAAGCCATCAGGCTCAGCTGCAGCGGAGATCGCAGGCCAGCGTTACACGGATCATTGTCAGCAGGTAATTGGTGCTGTTGCCACGTCCTGTGTTGCGGTCAAGTTGCAACTTGCTTCCTTTGAGCGACTTGGCGCGCCTGGCCGCGTTGCGCTATCCGACACTGCTGCATTCGCAAGGGATGCTGGTCTTCTAGTGATCGCTGACGCGAAGCGAGGTGACATTGACGTTTCTGCAGCTTCCTACGCAGCATCACTGCTGGGAGCCACTGAGACGGAATACGGAGAGGTCTTGGGGCTTGGAGCCGACGCGGTTACCGTCAATGCTTTGATGGGCGCCGACACGATCCGTCCGTTTCTGGAAGTGGCACGCTCGGTGGGTGCTGGAGTCTTCGCATTGGTTCGAACATCGAATCCAGGTGCAGCCGATATTCAGGATCTAGAGCTCGCGAGCGGAGGGACCGTTAGTGATGCGCTTGCCCGACTGGTGGCAAACGAGGGGATCACCTCGAGCAGCGGTCTCGCTGACCTTGGGGCTGTCGTAGGTGCAACAGCTCCTGGTCACTTGGCGAGGTTGCGGGAGGCGATGCCGAATACGCCGATTCTGCTGCCCGGGGTTGGCGCCCAAGGTGGACGTATCGAGGAACTGCTCCCAGCTTGGCAACCAGGCCCAGCTGGCGGGCTAGTGACAGTCTCGCGTGGAATCGTCGGAGCCGGGGCCGCAAGCGCCACCGAGCCTCGGGAAGCGGCAGCCGCAGAGGCTGCTCGCCTTCGCGATCTGGCATGGCAGCTTTCAGCCGCTAGCTAGTCGTTTTTAAGTCGCAGATCACCTTTTGGTCGCGAACTGTTCACAAGAGCCGCTTGATGTGCCCGGGCTGCGCGCTGGGCACCGGCATCGTTCTGTTGATGCAGCGACCCTGCCTGGCGGCAAGGGAGTCAATGTCGCCCGCGCACTCAAGGCACTCGGTCAGCCTGTGATCGCGACGGGATTTGCGGGTGGATCGGCCGGCTCGCGAATCGTTGAGGCGCTGACTGAGGAATCCGTTCTCAACGATTTTGTTCGAATCGATGATGAGTCACGAACCAACACTGCGGTACTCGACCCAACTAGCGGTCAGTCGACTGAGATCAACGAACGTGGCCCAGTGGTTTCGGAGGCGGAGTACCAGCAGTTCCTTGAGAAGTTGAGGTATCTGGGGCGGGGGGCGAAGCTCTGCGTCCTCGCTGGCAGCTTGCCGCTTGGTGTTCCAGTTGACGCCTACGCAACGATGATCGCTGACATGAAGCGAATGGGTGTTGAGACGATTGTCGACACCGAAGGTGAACCGCTGATGCACGCTGCAAAAGCGGTTCCCGACGCCGTAACGCCGAACCTCGTCGAGGCCGAAGGACTAGTTGGATACGAATTCACTGAGGATGAGGATGCTGCAAATGCCGTTGGCGAGATCGTCCAAATGGGGCCACTGGAGGCGGTCGTTACGATGGCTGAGGGTTGCGTTGCGAAGCTGCTGAACGACGGAGAGCCGCTGCTTGTAAAAGCGACGGTTCCGACTCAGGATGTTCGCTCTGCGATCGGATCCGGTGACGCGTTTCTGGCTGGTTATGTCGCATCGCGCTATGCCGGCGGCGAAGCGTTGGAGTGCATCCGACAAGCGGTCGCCTGTGGTGCTGAATCAACGCGGCACTTCGGTGCAGGAATTCTTGATCCAGCAGGTGTCCACGAGCTCGCGGCAGTGGTTTCGGTCCGCGCGTTATCGGTTTCTGCCGCGGTTTAGTCTGCTCAGCCGACCAGCTCTGCGCCATGGCTCAAGTGATTTAGGGCCGTTAGGTTCGGCCAAATAGGCGTCGAAACAGATCGCCGTTGGCGCTGCTAATGTGGCTGATCTTGTTGGATTCCGCCTTCAGAGAGCGTTTCTCTTCATCCCCGGCCAAGGTGAGTGACTGTCAATGGACATAGAGATCGGTCGAGGCAAGAAGGCCCGTCGTGCCTATGGCTTTGATGACATTGCGATTGTTCCCTCACGGAGGACGCGCGATCCTGATGACGTAGACATTTCGTGGACGCTTGGGCCGTACAGGTTTGAGCTTCCGCTGCTGGCCTCCGCCTTGGATGGCGTTGTTTCGCCTGCCACGGCAGGTCTGCTCGGCAAGCTCGGTGGTCTAGCGGTTCTCAACCTTGAGGGGATCTACTGCCGGTACGAGGATGCTGACGAACAGCTTGAGCGGATCGCGGCCTTGCCTCGAGATGAGGCAACTCGCGAGATGCAGAAGATCTATGCCGAGCCTGTTAAGACTGAACTGATCGCAAAGCGGATTGCTGAGATCAAGTCCCAGGGCGTAGTTGTTGCCGCCTCGCTCACGCCTCAGAGGGTGCGGGCCCACTATGAGACAGCGCTAGAAGCCGGGCTTGACATCCTCGTGATCCAGGGAACTGTTGTTTCGGCTGAACATGTCTCGTCGGATGAGAGCAGGCCGCCGCTGAATCTCAAGGAGTTCATTGCTTCGTTGCCGATTCCGGTGGTAGTTGGAGGTTGTGCCTCCTACCAGACTGGTCTTCACCTGATGCGGACTGGAGCAGCAGGAGTTCTTGTCGGCGTAGGACCGGGGGCTATCTGCACGACGCGCGGTGTACTTGGAATTGGTGTACCTCAAGCCACCGCGATCGCTGATGTTGCGGCAGCTCGAGCCCAACATATGCTTGAAACTGGCGAGTATGTGAAGGTCATTGCCGATGGCGGAATGAAGAACGGCGGCGATATCGCCAAGGCTGTCGCTTGTGGTGCGGATGCCGTAATGATTGGCTCGCCGCTTGCCAAGGCTGTTGAGTCTCCCGGTCGGGGATTCAATTGGGGGATGGCCACCTTCCACCCGACTCTTCCACGCGGCACACGAGTTGCCACCACGCAGACCGGAACGCTCGAAGAGATCGTGATTGGTCCAGCTAGAGAGAACGACGGAACACTCAACCTGATGGGCGGCCTGCGAACTTCAATGGCTACTTGCGGTTATCAGGACATGGCTGAGTTCAACAGGGCCGAATTGATGGTTGCGCCGTCGCTGCAAACAGAGGGCAAGTATCTGCAGCGTGACCAGGGCGTTGGCATGGGCTCAACCGGCAAGACCGCAGCACTTGTTACCTCCGACTGACGGACCGTCTGATGCGGGCGCGACTGAGCAATCGAGCTCGGTAGCATCCGCGCCACTCGCCAATGAGGAGGTCGTTGTCCTTGACTACGGTGGTCAGTATGCGCAGTTGATTGCCCGGCGAATTCGCGAGCTTGGCGTTTGCTCCGAATTACTCCCGCATCATGTTGGAGTTGAGGAGGTTGCCCGTCGCAAACCGAAGGGGCTGATTCTCTCCGGAGGTCCCGCCTCCGTTTTTGCGGATGGAGCTCCGAAACTCGACAGTCGGCTTATCGAACTTGGCATTCCAGTGCTGGGGATCTGTTACGGCATGCAGATGCTTGCCAATGAGATGGGCGGCGATGTAAGAGCGGCCGACCACGGCGAGTTCGGCCGCACTGAAATTGAGGTCTCTGATCGAGGCAGGCTGCTGGCAGGACAACCGGCTGAGCAGACCTGTTGGATGAGCCACCGCGACGCTGTGTTTACACCGCCACCCGGAGCTAAGGCGCTCGCTTCCTCTCCAGCATCGCCTGTTGCTGCATTTGAAGATGATGCTCGCCGGGTATATGCAATCCAGTACCACCCAGAGGTGGTCCATACGCCATATGGGCAGCAGGTCCTGAAGACGTTCCTTGAGGATATCTGTGGCTGTGGTACCGATTGGACGCCCGCTTCGATTGTTGCCGAGCAGATTGAGCGGATCCGTGAGCGGGTAGGGGATCGTAGGGTGGTCTGTGGGCTATCTGGTGGCGTCGATTCATCGGTTGCTGCTCTGCTCGTCTATCGAGCAATTGGCGAGCAGCTGACCTGCGTATTTGTTGACCATGGATTGATGCGTAAGAACGAAGGCGAACAGGTTGTTGCCGCCTTCCGGGACCATTTCGGCGTCCCACTCGTCGCAGTCGATGCTGAGGAGCGGTTCCTGGCTCGGCTGGCCGGAGTCAGCGATCCTGAGGCGAAGCGCAAAGCGATTGGCGCTGAATTCATCCGTGTCTTTGAGGAGGAGGCTGAGAAGCTCTCAGGAGCTGACTTCCTTGTTCAGGGAACGCTCTATTCGGATGTAATCGAGTCCGGTGGCGGCACTGGTGCTTCAACGATCAAGTCGCATCACAATGTTGGCGGCTTGCCTGATGATCTTGAGTTTGAACTGATTGAGCCGCTGCGAACGCTCTTCAAAGACGAAGTTAGGGCGGTCGGTACTGAGCTCGGATTACCTGACCAGATGGTTTGGCGTCAGCCATTCCCTGGCCCAGGGTTAGCAATCAGAATCGTTGGCGGCGAGGCAACTCGCGAGCGGCTTGAGGTGCTTCGGGAGGCGGATTCAATCCTTCAGGAGGAGATTCGAGCCGCCGGTCTCTACAGAGATCTCTGGCAATCATTCTGTGTACTGCCCGACATTCGAACCGTTGGAGTGCAAGGCGACGAACGAACCTACGGGAACCTCGTAGTTATTCGGGCCGTAACCAGTGAGGATGCAATGACTGCTGACTGGGCGCGCCTGCCGTACGACCTACTTGAGCGAATTGCGTCTAGAATGATTGGCGAGATCAGTGATGTGAACCGGGTTGCGCTCGATATCACGAGCAAGCCACCGGGCACAATCGAGTGGGAGTAGACGCCCCGCCCGGCGTGATTGCCGTCGGGCCTCTATGCTTCACCGTCGCTCGTTGAACGGGCACAAGCTTTCAAAATGAAAACCTTCACAGCAAATCCCACCAATCGCGACCGTCGCTGGTTCGTTGTCGATGCCGAGGGCAAGACGCTAGGCCGTCTCTCAACTCAGATCGCGGATCTGCTGCGCGGAAAGCGTAAGCCTGATTACACGCCGCATGTGGACACCGGCGACTTTGTCGTTGTTATCAACGCCGAGAAGGTTTCGGTCAGCGGTAACAAGCGTCAAGAGAAGCTCTACCACAGTCACTCCGGCTATCCCGGTGGACTTCGTACCCGCACTTTTGAGGAGATGATTGAGCGTCGTCCCGAAGAGGTCATCAGGATTGCTGTTAAGGGAATGCTTCCGAAGAACCGGCTTTCACGCCGTCAGATCACGAAGCTCAAGGTTTATGCCGGCCCCGAGCACCCACACGAGGCACAGGAGCCGGAAACATTGGAGATTGACGCATGAGCGACGAACCTGCAAAGCCTGAAGAGGTAGAGGCTGAGATTGAAGCCGTTGAGGAAGCGATCGTAGAGGCAGAAGTTGAAGCCGTTGAAGAGGCAATCGTTGAAGCCGAGATCGAAGCCGTAGAGGAAGCAATCGTCGAGGCCGAAGTTGAAGCCGTTGAAGAGGCAATCGAAGAAGCCGTCGTAGAGGCTGAGAAGAGCGAGAAGGCTCCACAGTCGAAGAAGAAGAAGGACTCCAAGAAGGCTGCTGAAGCGGCGATTCCTGGTGCTGACCTTGTGCCGGACATCGTTGCTGAAGGCGAACAGGCTCTGCCGACCGAGGGTGATGTCGATGCCTTCGAAGTCGAAGATGACAGCGAGGAAACTGCTGAAGAGGAAGTAGCCGAGGTCGAGGTACTTGTTGCAGCCTCAATCGATCTCGCAAAGGACGCGCGCTACCACGCCACAGGCAAGCGCAAGACTTCGGTCGCTCGCGTAACGCTTAAGCCGGGGAAGGGCGAGTACACGATCAATGGGCGGGCGCTGGACGAGATGTTCCCGCGGCTCAAACTTACGAAGACCATCCGTCAACCGCTTGAGGTCGTTGGATACGAGAGCAAGATGGATGTTGACGTACTTCTGCACGGTGGCGGTGTTTCATCCGGAGCCGAAGCAATCCGTCATGGAATCGCTAGGGCGCTCGTAAAGGCTGACCCAGCGCTTCGCGGCGAGCTGAAGCGGCGAGGTTTCCTTACGCGTGACCCTCGTGTCGTCGAGCGCAAGAAGGCTGGCCTCAAGAAGGCCCGCAAGCGCCCGCAGTTCTCCAAGCGCTAGACAATCTCGGAGGGATCGGCCATGGCTGCTCGTCTGTTTGGTACGGATGGAGTTCGGGGAGCGTACGGCAGCGTTCTTAGCGTTGACCTCGCTCTTGCAATCGGTCGTGCTGCCAGCCAGCTTGCTGATGCTGAGCGTCCGAGAGCGCTAATCATTCGCGACACACGCGAGTCTGGTCCGGTCTTAGAGGCAGGCTTGGCCGCTGGTGTAGCTGCTGCCGGTGGTGATGTCCTGCTCGGCGGCGTTCTGCCGACGCCAGCAGCTCCAATGCTGCTTAGCCAATACGGCTTTGATTTGGCCTTCGTAGTCTCGGCTTCGCACAACCCATTCGGCGACAACGGGATCAAGATATTTGGATCGGATGGCGACAAGATCTCTGATGCTGCGGAGGACGCAATTGAGGATCTGATTGCCAGCGGAGACTTCAGTGAACCAAGTCACCCAGGTCGCATTGATCAGCTTAGAGGCGCCTTTGAGGATTACATTCGCGGCCTTGAACAACGTTACGTGGACCTTGACCTGACTGGCATGCGGATACTGCTCGACTGCGCGAATGGTGCAACCAGTGCAGCCGCTCCAGAGATTTGTCGGCGACTCGGCGCCGACGTTGACTCGATCCACGACCAGCCCGATGGTCGCAACATCAACGAGAATTGTGGTTCCACACATGTCGAGTTGCTAGCCGAGCAGGTCGCGGGGAAGGGCTGGGATGCCGCCTTTGCATTCGATGGAGACGGAGACCGGGTCCTCGCAGTCGACGGCAGCGGAGCCATTGTTGATGGAGACGACCTGCTGCTGCTTCTATCCGGATATCTGCAGGAAAATGGCGCGTTGGCAGGTGGTGTTGCTGTGACTGTGATGGCTAACTACGGCCTGCACGGTGCTCTCTCTGAGGCAGAGGTCGAGGTCGCGATTACGCCGGTTGGCGACAGGCACGTCCTCGCGGCACTGCGCGAGCGCGGCTGGAGGATTGGTGGTGAGCAATCCGGCCACATCATCGACCTTGAATTAGGTCCCTGCGGGGACGGCATTGCCGTTGCCCTGCTGTCGTTAGAGGCGCTTGCAGGAGCGCCGTTGGTAGAGCGACCGCTGCTCGAACGGCTTCCGCAGCGGCTCGTCAATGTTCGGATTCGCGATCGCAACCAGTTCGCCTCAAACATTGAGTTGGCTGAGATAATTGAACGTGAGTCGGCTGCGCTCGAGGGCCGCGGCCGTTTGCTCGTCAGGGCAAGCGGAACTCAACCGTTAATTCGGGTTATGGCAGAAGCTCCCACGCAGGATGAAGCCGAGGCGGTCTGTCAGCTTGTTGCCGGTGAAATTGCTCAGCGATTGGGCGAGTAGCAGCCGAATCACAGCCTCTCTGGCGTGAACGCCCTCGTCCGCCGGTAACCTCCAGCCTTAGTTGCAAATGATCGACCCCGAAAGGACTCGCAGGTAGCCGAGCATCAATGTGCGGAATCATTGGATACACAGGTAGCCGCGAGCCTCGCGAGGTATTGATGGCCGGGCTTCAGCGGCTTGAGTACCGAGGCTATGACAGCGCTGGCATAGCGGTCCAATCCTCCGTTGGCGCTGATGTGATCAGGTCGGTGGGGAACCTCGCCGCCCTGCGCGAGGCGGTCGGACTCGCAGTTGGTGCTGAGACTGATAGCGCGGCTGGAGCGGTTGGCATCGCTGAACTCCCATCCTCTACGGGTATTGGTCACACCCGCTGGGCAACGCACGGGCGAGTTACCGAAGCCAACGCGCACCCTCACTGCGATGATCAGGAGACGATTCAGGTTGTTGTTAATGGAATCATTGAGAACTTTGCGACTCTCAAGAATGAGTTGGTGGCAGGTGGCTCAGCCTTCAGCTCTGAGACCGATGCCGAGGTTGTTGCACACATGGTTGCCGCCGTCTACGACGGCGATCTCGTCGATGCCGTAAGGACAGCTAATCGCAGGCTTGAAGGTCACTTTGCCTTTGTGGCCATGACCGCAAATCAACCCGGTTTGCTGGTTGGCGCGCGTCATGAGTGTCCGCTGGTGATCGGCGTTGGCGAAGGCGAGTGCTTCGTTGCGTCTGCAGTTCCGGCCTTCCTCGATTACACGCGTTTAGTGGTCGGTATTGAGGACGGCGAAGTGGTGGCTATGCGTCCTGAAGGCATTGAGATAACCGGCCTTGATGGGGAAACCATTGATCGTCAGCCGACAGAGGTTGACTGGGATGTGGAAACGGCTGAAAAGGGTGGCTTTGAGAGTTTCATGCTCAAGGAGATTCACGAGCAGGCTGATGCAATTGCTGAAACTGTTGCCGACCGAACTGTTCGGGCTGACGGCGTTGACCTCGGCGACCTCGGATCGATTGACGATCAGTTGCTCAGGGAGATCTCGCGGATTGTGATTGTTGCCTGCGGTACTTCTTATCACTCAGGTTTGATTGCGCGTTACGCGATTGAAACTTGGGCGCGAGTACCAGTTGAGGTTGAGTTGGCCAGCGAGTATCGATACCGGACTCCTGTCGTTGGCAAGAACGACCTCGTAATCGGAATTACTCAGTCCGGTGAAACTCGCGACACGCTCGCTGCCATGCGCTGTGCCCGTGATGCCGGGGCGACTGTTCTGGCACTAACCAACATCATGGGATCGCAGGCAGAGCGTGAGGCTGATGGCTGCCTGTTCACGAGGGCGGGGCTTGAGATTGGCGTTGCCGCAACCAAGACTTTTTCCAGCCAGGTAGCGGCGCTATTCCTGCTGGCGATTCGTTTGGCAGAGTTGCGGGGATCTCTAGAAGAGAAGCAGCTGAGTGATCTCGTCGCGGCCATGAAGCACCTGCCACACCTAGTCGATCAGACGGTTGCTGCGACTGAGGAGACTGCGATGGAGATCGGCCGCCGTTATGCGAAGGCCGGGTTCTTCCTCTACATCGGCCGCCATGCAGGACTGCCAATCGCGCTTGAAGGTGCTCTCAAACTCAAGGAAATCGCCTATGTGCCAACCGATGCCTATGCCGCTGGCGAAATGAAGCATGGCCCGATCGCGCTACTTGATGAAGCGACGCCGGTTGTATGCGTAGCGACTGATTCCGCAGTACTCGAGAAGATTGTTTCGAATGTGATGGAAGTCCGCGCCCGTGGTGCAGTTGTGATCGCCGTTGAAACTGAGGGCTCCACAGCGCTTGAGGGGATTGCAGAGGAGCGGATTGCTGTACCGGCAACTGATCCGATTATCGGAGCCTTGCTTGCCGTTATTCCTCTCCAGCTTTTGGCTTACAGCATTGCTTCAGAGCTGGGATTGAATGTCGATCAGCCGCGTAATCTGGCCAAGACGGTGACTGTCGAGTGACGAATCTTGCGGGTCTTGGCATCGACCTGCTTGAAATCGACCGACTCGAGATAGCACTCGATCGGCGCCCGGGCCTAGCTGGCCGGCTGTTCACAGAAGCTGAACTCGAATGGTGCGGCCGCCGGAAGCGTCCGGCGCGGCACCTAGCCGGGAGGTTCTGCGCCAAAGAGGCCTCGATAAAAGCGATGGGCTTACGCTCGGCGACGATTAAGGAGTTTGAGGTTGTCGGCGGTGGCAGTTATCAACCAGAGATTCGCCTACATGGTCGGGCTCGCGAGATTGCCGAATTGGCCGGAGTTGAGTTGATTGTTTCGATTACACATGGTCGTGAGATCGCAGCAGCAACCGCGACGCTGAGATCACGTCGATGACGGTTCAGTGGCTTGATCAGCTCGTGGATGCTGAGCGGAGTCGCGAGGCTGATCAGCGCGCGATTAAGCAGCACGGAATTTCAGGAGATCAGCTGATGGAGGCTGCGGCTACCGGTCTCGCAGATCTAGTTGAGCGGGAGGTGCCAGATGGCCGAATCGTTGTCGTTTCCGGGAAAGGCAATAACGGAGGCGATGGCATAGCGCTGGCAAGGATCCTGCGTGAGCGCGGGCGTGAGGTTGACCTAGCGCGCGTGTTTGCCGAGTCTGACTGGAAGGGCGACAGCCAAACGATGCTCTCAAAGCTCGTTGGTGAACCGCCAGTCGCCTTCGCACCGGCACTCCTAGACGGTGCATCAGGGATCGTGGATTGTCTGCTCGGAACCGGTGCAGTCGGAGCACCGAAGTCACCGATTGCTGAAGTGATCGAAATGATCAACCGCTCTCGCTTAGCGGGGGCGAAGATAGTTGCGTGTGACCTGCCAAGTGGTGTTGAGTCATCAACAGGAGTTGCAGCCGGGGAGGCAGTTAATGCTGACGCGACGGCTACCTTCGACGCAGAGAAGATTGGGCTCTGGATACGACCGGGAAAGGCACTCGCGGGCAGGGTTGAACTGATCGACATCGGAATACCCAAAGTTGCCGACAGTTTCGACTGTGGCCTGATTTCCGACCGAGTCTGCCAAGACCTACCTCGGCGATCGGCTGATTCGGACAAGTTTGCAGCTGGAGAGGTCGTCGTCGCTGGTGGATCACCAGGACTCACCGGCGCGCCAATGCTCGCTGCTCTTGGCGCGGCGAGAGGCGGCGCTGGATATGTAGCCGTAGCGCTTCCAGAGCAGCTTCTAGCAGTTAGCGACTCGGTTCTCGAGCTAATGGGCATTGCACTCGCCAGCGATGACGGCAACATGTCGCCGCTAGGCGTGTCTCAGCTAATTGACCGCTCTAGGAGAGCTGGCGCGGTCGTACTCGGGCCTGGACTAGGCAAGACTCCATCGGCGGCCGCATTTGCGCTTTCTGTGGCCATAACGATTGAACGGCCACTCGTAATTGATGCCGACGCGATCGGAGCACTCGCCGGATCTGCTGCGATGCTCTGCGAGCGTGATGCTCCGACGGTGATCACTCCGCACGCTGGGGAGATGGCTCAACTGATCGGCTGGACTAGAGCCGAGGTCGAGAGTCGTCGAATGGAGGCCGTCAGGTTGGCTGCAGCGCAATCGGAGGCAGTTGTAGTCCTGAAGGGAGACGACAGCTTGATTGCCGATCCCGCTGGGGCGGTGGCGGTGAGTAGGGGAGGCGCTCCGGCACTCGCCACGGCCGGTTCCGGGGACATTCTCTCTGGTCTGATAGCCGCGCTGCTCGCACAGGGCGTCGAGCCCTTCCGCGCTGCGTGCGCGGCTGTGCGAATTCATCTGGAGGCTGGCCGGCTCGCTGCAGCAGCTGGTATTGACGGCGTCATAGCCGGAGATATCGTTGGCAGCCTGAGGCAGGCACGCTCTGCACTTTCGAGCAGTCGGTCGGCTCGCTACGGTTCGTAGCGTGCTCGGGGTTGAGAAAAGATGAATCGCGCCGAAGTCTCGGTTGATCTTGATGCCGTTAGACACAACTGCCGGCTGCTCCTAGACGCAGCCGGACCTCGGAGCAGCCTCTGCGCGGTCGTCAAGGCCGATGCCTATGGGCATGGTGTCCTGCCGGTCGCTCAAGCGGCTCTCGATGGCGGCGCTACGTGGTTAGCGGTGGCGACAGCCGGAGAAGCACTTGCTCTCCGCGCGCATGGCTTCAAGTGCCCGGTGCTCGTGATGGGTGCCTTGGAGTCAAGTGAGATAGCTGAACTACTCGATCAGCGATGCGACATGGTCGTCTGGACGTACGAGTTTCTCGAAGCAATCGAATCGTGCTCCAGTAAGGATCGCACTGCGAGAGTCCACATCAAGCTCGACACAGGAATGGGTCGGCTGGGAGCCTCAAGCCCTGATCTGGCGGTCGGGCTCGCAGCTAGAGCAACTGAATCGGAGGTAGTCGAGCTAATCGGTCTGATGACGCATCTCGCTACAGCAGATCAGCATCAGTCTGATTTTGCACTTGAGCAACTCAAGCGGTTCGAGTTGTGGGTTAAAGCCGTCAAAGAGTTTGCCCCATCTGCGGTCGCTCACGCAGCTAATAGCGCTGCAACCCTCGACTTGCCCGATGCAGGTTTCGACATGGTCCGCTGCGGAATAGCTATTTACGGCCTTGATCCGTTTGGCGTAAACCCTGCTGACAACCGGCTCAGACCGGCGCTTTCACTGAGGTCATTCGTAGCCTCGATCAGGACGGTCCATGCCGGTCAGAGCGTTGGCTACGGACGCGGTTTTGTTGCCGAAATGGATTCCGAAGTTGCGACGATTCCAATCGGTTATGCGGATGGCGTGAGACGCTCGCTAGGAGGACAAATCAGCGTCCTGATTAGGGGGGCTCGAGTTCCAGTCGTTGGGCGCGTGAGCATGGACAACACGTCGTTGTATCTCGCTGATAACAGCCTTGAAGTTGCCGTTGGCGACGAAGTAGTGCTGATCGGAGAGCAGGCAACTGAACAGGTCCTTGTTGAGGATTGGGCGAACGCAGCTGAGACGATTAACTACGAAATCGTCACCAGCATTGGTTCACGACCCAAGCGGAGGTACTTCGGTTGAGCGCCGATTCGAGAGTTGACCCGCTAAGTCGTCTCCGTGAACGGGCGCCTGAGCTCGATGGCTGGCTTGTCGGTGGAGCAATTCGCGACAGGTTGCTAGGCAGACCAGTGACAGACATCGACATCGTTGTTGAGGCTGACCCAGGCAAGGTTGCTCGCGGGCTTGGGCAAGACCTTGGTGCGGCCGTTTTTAAGCTTTCCGAGCAGTTCGGAGCCTGGCGTGTTGTACCTGAGGGCAGCAACTGGCAGGTTGATGTAAGCCCGTTAGCCGAGGGCGGACTTGACGCCGACCTACTGAGGCGCGACTTCACGATCAATGCAATTGCCGAACCGTTGCAAGGCGGAGCACTCGTCGACCCACATTCAGGACAGGCTGATTTGCAACACCAAGTTGTTCGCTCAGTCTCAAGCACTGCCTTTAGCGAAGACCCGTTGCGCGTGCTGAGGCTAGCTCGATTCTGCTGTGAGCTTGGCTTCAGTGCAGAGAAGAGAACAGTCACGGAGGCTGCAGACTCGGCAGCAAGTCTTGATGCGGTTTCCCCGGAGCGGATCTTTCACGAACTGTCGCGGGTATTGGTCAGCTCGGCACCGCTTGAGGGCCTCTCGCTAATTGACAACTGCCAAGCGCTACCGGTCGTTCTGCCCGAATTGGTTTCGCTACGAGGCGTCACCCAGAGCCGCTACCACCACCTCGATGTTCACGACCACACGCTCGAGGTCCTTGGTTTACTGGTTGGTCTAGAGAGCGATCCCACAGCTCTAGGCCCGGCTGGCCCTGCTGCTCTCGAACTGCTCCGCCAGCCGCTTGCGGATGGGCTCACGCGACTGCAGGCACTTCGCTTCGCCGCGCTGCTTCACGATGCTGCGAAACCGGTTACACGGGTTGATTATGGGGAGGGGCGAGTTGGCTTCCCCGGTCATGACGAAGCGGGAGCGACCCTTGCCACAGAAGTGATTACCCGTCTAAGGGGTAGCTCAAGACTCCGCGAAACAGTTTCAGGCGTTATTTCCCATCATCTCGATGCTGGGTTCCTCACCCACGAAATGCCGCTCAGCAGAAGAGCAGTATTTGGCTATCTCCAAGACTGCGGAAAGGTAGCCATCGATGTGACCGTCCTCTCGGTCGCTGATCGTTTGGCAACGAGAGGAAGAAAGTCCGAGCAGGCTTCCGCTCGCCACCTTGAGGTGACCTCAATTCTGTTGGAAGCTGCGGTTGAAGCCGAATTGGAGTCCAGCGATGCGCCTCTCTTGCGGGGCGATCAGCTGGTTGAGCAGCTTGGTTTTGAGCCTGGTCCCGAGCTCGGAGCTGCGCTTGAGGAAGTAGCAGCCGCACGCTACGCAGGTGAGATTGAGTTAGCGGATGAGGCGATTGA
>JAPLCG010000114.1 GCA_026392385.1 Solirubrobacterales bacterium | reverse complement strand
TGGACGCTTGACGCAGCCAGTTGATCGCGGGTCGGCGGCAGAGCTTGCCGCGCTTATCGAGGCCGCTGAGCGAGTCGTCGCCCTGACCGGAGCGGGTATCTCGACCGCTTCCGGTATTCCGGATTTCAGAACACCCGGTACCGGGCTCTGGGCAAACGTTGACCCAATGGCGATCGCTCACATAGATGTTCTTAACGAAGACCCGGCTACGTTCTGGCGCTTCTACTCCGACCGCTTTACGACGCTCGGGTCCGTCAAACCAAACCGCGCTCACGAGGTGTTGGTCGAATTAGAGGAGGCTGGCAGGCTTGAGGCGGTTATCACTCAGAACGTCGACCGCCTTCATGGTCTGGCAGGAACTAGTGAACTGATCGAACTGCACGGCTCAATTGATCGCTCTCCATGCACGGCCTGCGGTGCCATCTATCAACTGGATGACGTCCGAGCCCGAGCCTCAGGTGCTGATGACGGAGTCCCCGAGTGCGACTGCGGAGCGATGATCCGCCCTGGCGTAGTTCTGTTCGGCGAGATGCTCCCGCAGGAGGCTCTGGGCCGCGCATTTGAGCTGGCTGGCGAGGCCGATCTAATCCTCTGTATTGGTAGTTCACTGGAAGTGCATCCGGCAGCGGGCCTGCCGCTTATAACCGCAGAACGCGGTGGGACAGTGGCAATCCTGACGGAGAGCGCAACACCGCTTGACGCTCATGCGGCGATTCGCCTACATGGCGATGTTGTTGCTGAGTTGGAGGCTGTGCTCGACGCGATCAGCTGATCGATAGTGACCGAAGCCCAGCCTCGAGCAGTTTTAAGGCATTCGTAACGGACTCGAGCTGGGCGGCATCAACCTCGCCACCCTGTGCCAGCGCAGCAGCCTCAGATAGCGGGTCTTGCAGAGCGGCCAGTTGGGAGAGGCGATCCTCTGGAAGTTCGTTACCGAGCTCGACAAGCGCTGCGGAAAGTGCCGAGTTGACCATCAGAGCAGCTTCGCGATTGCGAGCGCAGTCAAGGTCGGCACGCGCCCTGATAACCAGCAGAGCGCATGCCGGGACAGATTCACGGCCGCTCAGCAATGCGGCAAATCGTTCATCAGTACTTGATGCCTTGCGACGGCCTTTGCGAGCTGAGCTGACCGGCAATTCGACTGCTTCCATCCAAACCCCGTCGGCAACCTGTTGGCCTGTCCCGATACCGGTCCTAGTCGCCAGTGGCTCCGGCGGGTGGCCAGGATCGTCGGCTGACACGCGAGCAATTCTGTTTGCCGTCATCGCCCGTCCGACGAGGCCGATTGCCAAGTCTGGCGTTAACTCCGCGGCTCCAGCAGATTCAGCATCTACCACCGTCACACGGGTAAGTGGCATCTCACTGGGGAGCGGCTCGCCCTTTAGCTTCTTTGCCCGCCTGTGGCCTGGGGCGTCGAGCTGCTGCACCACAAGAACCTGTTGAGGAGAGTCAGCACCAGGCTCGCGGATGACCCATCGGCCGACCGGCAGGCCCAACCTTCCGGCAAAGTCAAACTGAACGAACCGAAAGGTTCCGGACTGTTGCTGATCAGTCGTGGGTCTTGACTGCTGTTGCGTAACGCGACGGCTTCGTTGTTACGCGTGGGTTTGGAACCTCGCGCAAGCGACCGATCAGTGCAGACCACTTTGACCCGCCGAGTACTACGCCGGAGCTGATCAGCGCACCCGGCGTAGCCGAATCTGCAGGGTGGAAGCCAATGTGAATGTGGTCATCGTGATCGGCGAGCGCGAGTGTGTTGTCGGTGCCAGGGTAGGACATCAGCGTGATGATCTGGTGTGGGTGCATGTTCCCCTGAAGAGCGAGGAGGGCACGAACGGCATGGTCTGTGATTGAGCCGGGGCCCTGATTGCCAAGGATCGGCACACCGTTAATTGCAGCGACATCGACGGCCGCGCCGGCTGAGTGCTCTGAAACGTTGCCCGACTTCGAAAGGTAGGGGTGGCCGCAGTGGAGCGAGCTGACCGTTGGGTTCATGCCGTGGTCGGCGAGGTACTCGAGTGTTGCGAGCACGCGCCTGTCAATCCCGCCAGCCTGAATGTCGGCTCGGCCGCATTCGTAAATCGTGATTCGTGAGTCGGTGAGAACGCGGCGTGCAAGTTCACTCTTGCCAAGCAGCAGGACCTGGCCAATTGTTGGTGCGCCCTTGCCGAGTGATGCTGAGCGGGCGCCGTTTGCGCCACGCGAGGCTGCCGAAAGGAGCTTCCAGCCGCTGATGATCGGCCGCGGGTCAATTACCGGTGCGCCCTTGCCAGCTGGGCGAATCGCGAACTTGATCGATCCGCGCGGTGAGCCAACCTTGGTGTCGACATGGCCGAGGATCGTGCCAGCGATGACGGTTGACCCCTTCTTCAGCGGTTTGATTACCGCGTCCTTGCGAGGGATGTTGACGGGAACCGTGAACCAGTCGCTCAGGTCGTTAGGGCCGTAAGCCTCTGCGAGCTGTTCGGCGCCGCCAGCACGGTAGGCGGCGGGGCGGGCTGGGTTCGCAAACAGGCGGCGGCGGGCGCTGGTTGAGGTTGGCGATTCATCAGCTGAAGGGGCTGTCGCAGTGTCGGTTGGCTCGGGGTGCAGGTTGAGCTTAAGTTCCTTCGAGAGGTCCTTGGAACTAACTGAGCGGTCGCGACGGGTTACATAGCGCTGTGCGACGTTACCGAGGTCGCGGTAGTAGAACTCGTTGCCGTAGGCGTCGCGCAGTGTGATCGTCGAACGGCCATCACGCTGTTTCGCAATCTTGGTGATTCGGCCGTCACCTGTTGCGACAACTGGTGCGTTTGGCAGGCTGCCGATTGTCACTGAGTCGGGCGAGTCGCCAGCGCCCTTCGCAGTCGATACCGACGCTTTGCCTGCGACTGGGAACATTGCCTGCGAAAGGCCGGTGAGTGAAGCGACGATGTCGTCGGGCAGTCCAGCGAGCAACTGGGCGCGGTGCATGACATCAGCGACGTACCACTCTGCATGGTTGTAGGAGAGGATTGCCGCGTGCAGATCCGATGATCCGCCGGAGGCCTTCAGGTAGCGCGCGGCAGCGAAGATTGCGTCGACAGGGTTGTATGGATCAGCGACGCCGTCGCCGCTTGCGTCAACTCCGTAGGTGTCCCATGTCGCAGGCATGAATTGCATCCAGCCGAGTGCGCCTGCGGTGGAGACTGAGAGGTTGCGACCGTAGTCAGTTTCGACCGAGTTGATCGCAGCAAGAACCTGCCACGGAATTCCGTACTCAATGCCGGCAGCCTGATAGATCGGCAGCAGGAACGGTGGGATGCTGAAGTTTGCAATCAGATCGTCGGGAGTGCCAAGTGGGGTCAACCCGGGCAGCCCGAGTGTGCCTGTCGCGACCGAGGTTGATGGGCGACGGGCGGTAGTCCGCGGAGTCGTGTGTGGCCTGGTTGCTCGCCGGTGGGGCTTGGGGCGCGGCTTCGGCTTAGGCTTCGGCGTGGTGGTTGTTGTCGTCGTTGTCGAGCTTGTAGTTGTGCTGCTCGTTGTTGTTGAACTGGTCGATTCCGACTCGATCTTCGTTACCGCGGTGATCGTCACGCCAAAGCGCTTTGAGAGCGATGAGGCATCAACTGGGTCGCTGTCGCCAACCGTGTAGATGCGCGTCGTTCCTCCGTCGAGCGTGACGGTGACATTGCGATTCGCACCGGCGGAAGCGACGACGCCGAGCGTCACAAACAGCGCAGCGCTGAGTGTTGCGGCGGTGAAGGCGATTTTGTGGCGTGAAGTTCTCATTGGAATCGGGCGCGTCCAAGGAGGGCAACTACCTGTACGGCTCTTCCCCCCAAGAGCAAAAAGATAACAGCATGACGCGCTCAGGGCAGCCGATGGAGGACAATGATCACTGAATTTTCACAGCATCTACGAGCGGCAACGGTGCCGGACTGTGCGCTATCTTCCAGCAGCAGCTGAGTTGCTGCCAACTTCAAGATGACCGACGAAAACCAGACATCCGGATTGCGTGATCGCCTTCAGAGCTCCAGCGAGGAGGCTCTCGGTCGGCTTGTTCAAGACGTTCTTCAGAATCCTGCCGTAACGTCGGCCCTTGGCCACGTCTTTGAGGCTCGCGAGCGTGCTTCTCAGGCCCAAGAGGCCGCGATGGGAGCCCTCAACCTGCCGTCAGCCGGTGATCTTTCGCGTTTGACGAGGCGGGTTCGCTCTGTAGGGCAGCGCCTCGAAGGGATCGAAGACGCACTTGACAGACTTGATGATCGGCTCGACACGCCGTCTACCGGTTCACTTGAGGAGCGGCTCGCAGCGATCGAGTCGGCAGTCTCAAAGCTCGCTCCTGCCGCTGAGGCAACTGGCGTAAAGAAGCCTGCCGCGAAGAAGACTGCGGCGAAGAAGCCTGCCGCCAAGAAGTCTGCCGCC
>JAPLCG010000176.1 GCA_026392385.1 Solirubrobacterales bacterium | reverse complement strand
CCGATCATCACCAAGCCCTGAAACTGCGTCCGAGATAGCAGGCCAGGTTGGCACGCCAGGCCCGGGCATCGCTATGACGATGGCCGCAAATGGTTATCCGACTGGGACAAAGGTAGGGCTGACAGGCCTCGAGCGGATTTTCCAGGAACGGCTTGCTGGGCGGCCAGGCGGAACACTCAAGGCTGGTTCCCGGGTCCTAGCTAGATCAACCGCGAAGGCGATGCCCGCATTACGAACGACAATCGTGCCCTCGATCGAGCGTGCCGCCGCTTCCGCACTTGGCGGGCGCTATGGCGGGATTGCCGCCCTTGATCCAAAGACCGGTGCCGTGCTCGCGCTTGCTGGAACCGCCTTCTCCGAGACAGGACCACCGGGTTCAACGTTCAAGATAATTACGGCAAGTGCTGGACTTGAGGCGAATGCGGTCAGCCTCAGTTCGAGCTTCCCGATCGAGACCCAAACCACGATTGGCGGTCGGGCACTCCATAACGCCAACGATGAGAGCTGCGGCGGAACATTCACCGAATCGTTCGCCGAATCCTGCAACTCAGTCTTCGCACCACTCGGCGTCAAAGTCGGCGCCAAGAAACTTGTTTCGATGGCCGAACGCTATGGCTTCAACAAGCCAATGCGAAATATTCCCAGAGCTGCGATTAGCAGCATTCCGAAAGCCTCTGAGATGAATGAGGAGGACCTAGGTACGGCAGCAATCGGCCAGGGACAGGTCGTTGCCAGCCCGCTTGAAATGGCCACAGTTGCCGCCACAATTGCGAACTCCGGCGTCCGGGTTGAGCCAACCCTTGCGACCGGCGAGCGAGCGATCACTAAGCGGGCGGTGTCGGCAAAGATTGCAAGTCAGATCCGCGGCCTGATGCTTGCCGTCGTCAATCAAGGCACCGGTACCTCTGCGGCGATCACCGGGGTCAAGGTTGCCGGCAAGACTGGAACTGCCGAGGTGCGCGATGCCAGCTCGCCCAACTATGTTGCCGGCGATCCGAGCAACACCGATGCCTGGTTCGTAGCGTTCGCACCGGCCTACGCGCCCCGTATCGCCGTTGCCGTGCTAGTCAACGGAGCCGGCGCCGGTGGCGAAACCGCCGCGCCTGCAGCACGCGATGTGCTGCTCGCTGGTCTTCAGTCGACCGGCGGTTAGAGGTCGAGGTCTACGGTGGAGCCGAGCTTGCCACTAACAGGGTCGTAAATCTCGAGTACGAGCGGCCTATTCTGATAGACCGAATCGCTCAGCTTGAATAGCAGTAGTGCTCCCTGTCGAACCGGCCCCGCACCCGCAGCCGAGTTGACATTTGGATAGATCACATTCGGCTGCAATGGCTCAGTCGGGTTGTAAACAAAAGCGTTGACCATCGGATCAAGAGCGATCGGGTCATACGGCTTTTCGGATGTATCGACGACTCGGAACTTTGCTCGCCCGGTCCGGGCGGCAGAGTCGCAGCTGGCAACCCGGTCAGATAGGTGACGTCTTCCGCAGACCTCGGATTGAGGACGCGTGAGATTTGCACTTGGTAGGCGACAGTTCCAATGTCCACATAAGCGCCCTCGTTGATTCCAACGCGGAAGTCTTCATTGTCCGATGATCCGCAGCCGATAACGGCTCCTGCGAGGCAGAGCGCGATCACTGCGGCGGCAATTCTTGACGGGACGATTCTCACGGCGCCGAAGTCTACCCACCCGCGACCGTGGCACGATTTCCGCGCTCACGATCCTCCTCGAGAATCAGCCTAAGTCGCTTCAATCCCCGGTTCATTCGGCGCTTCCACCAACCGCGACCAGCGACCTTTTCCATGATCCGATCGGAGATCTTGACTGGCACTGTCTCCCACGTCCAGTCGACACGGGTTGAACCGCGGGTTGCTGGCGTAAGCGTCAATGTCCCAAGTGATTTGGTCCGGTTCATCTTGCCACCGCGTCCACGCGCGATGATCCTGTGTGGCTCAGCTTCAACAACGGCCAAGTCAGACCAGGAGAAGCGATTGAGCGGGAGCTTGATCCAAAATCTTGCCCCAGCACCTGCGCCTACGGCATTCTCGCGGGTCAGATGCCAGCGGGTGAGAAAGTGGTCAGTGAACTCCGGCATATTTGCGAGATCGTCGAGATAGGTGAAGACCTCCTCACGGGGCTTCGCGATAGTCGTTGAAACTGTGACCGGGTTCATTGCCCGGCGAGTCTATTGGGACGATCGCCCGCTTAGGCTTCCGAGTAAGCGAACGGTGCCGCGAGCCTCCTCAGAACAGACCCTCGAAACTGAAATTGCCGCCTCTGAGCGATCGATGCTGCAGAGCTCGCAGAGCTCCGATCCGTCGGCAAACAGGAGCATCCGCTCACCAACAAGCGGCAGCCGCTGGCAGCTCCCACAGCGCTGGTCAAACGCTTCAATCACTTGAGATATTTTGCTGTTCGCGGTCTGATTGCTTGAGTTGCGCATGGCGATCATTTCGCCGTGAACTGTTCAGATCCTGCCGCCGCGCGTACACTTCGGCCGATGGCAAAGACGATCGCCGTCCTCTCTCAGAAGGGCGGAACCGGAAAGACAACCACCGTGAGGACTCTCACGGATGCTTTTCGGCGCGCGAAGCTGAAAGTGCTCGCCGTCGACCTTGACCCCCAGGGCAACCTCTCTGACTACTTTGACACCGACCCGGAGGCTTCACCAACGATTGCCGAGCTGTTACTCGGCAGGGCGACTGCTGCTGAGGCAATTCACGGCGACCTGATTCCGGCAAACCTTGGCTTGGCCGAGGCTGAACTTGTCCTTGGCGGCAAGCTTGGGCGCGAGCTGACGCTCCGCAAGGCGCTCAAAGATGTCGGCGATGAATACGACATCGTGATGATCGATTGCCCGCCAGCGCTGGGACTGTTGACGGTTAACGCACTTGTAGCCGCCGACCACGCCTTGATCTCAGCTGAGGCCCAATACTTCGCAATGCAAGGCGTCGAGCAGGCGCTTGAAGTAATCGAACTCGCACGTGACGGTCTCAACCCGGACCTCGCTTGGCTCGGGGTGATTCTCAATATCGCCGACCTTCGCACAGTCCACTCGCGTGAGGCAAGGGCTGCACTGCTTGAACATGTTGGCGACAGGCTGATTGAACCGGTGATCCGATCATCAATTGCCTATGCAGAGTCAGCCGAACGCGGCCTCTCAATAATTGACTACCGCCCTGACCTTGGCTCCGACTACCTCGAAATCGCTGGTGAAATTCTCAAGCGCCTTGAATTCAACAAGGGCGCAAAGCGCATCGCGAAACTCTTAGCTGCGAACAGCTAGGCGCTCGGCACCGGCGGACCACCGGCAGCTTCAATCCGCGCCGACATCGCTTCAGCCAAAGCATGACCCGCTGAAAGTGGTCGAACCATCACGGAGAAGGTTTTGATCAGCCCATCCGGCCCGTCGGTCTCAAGAATGTCGACTCCATCGACCTGCTTTCCATTGACCGTCGCGTTGAAACGCAACACATGAGTTGAACCTTCGCTGGCCTGGTCCACATAAACGAAGTCCTATGACCGTATTTCCCACAAAGAGGTCATTGAGAAAGAACTTCGAGTGATGGACGCCACGGCTATTGCCTTTTGTCGGGATAACAAAATCCCGATCGTGGTCTTTGATGTGAGTACCCC
>JAPLCG010000091.1 GCA_026392385.1 Solirubrobacterales bacterium | reverse complement strand
GCCCAATGGGTGTGATAATTCTTCTCGCGATCGGCTCGGCAGTCTTCCCGATGCTGCTCGCTGGAGTCGCGGTGCTGCTCTCCAGAAGCAAGCCGGCCAAATTAATGATGGCCTTCTGGCTCGGCGGTTTTACAACCAGCTTCGTGCTTGGAATCGTGATCATCAATACGTTCGGCGAAGCTGCTGCCTCGCTCGGCTCAGAGGGCAAGAAGCTGTCACCGACCGTGACGCTTCTGGCCGGTGTTCTCGCCCTCCTGCTGGCTTGGCTGCTTGGCACGAATCGCGGTCACGAGCTGATCGAGAGCTGGCGTGTCCACAGGCCAAGGCGCAAGAACCACAAGGAACAGCCCGACCGTGAACCATGGGCGGAGCGCGTTCTCGACCGTTCTTCGATTGGTGTGGCAGCGCTCGCTGGAGCAATCCTCAACCTGCCCGGCCCCTTTTATCTTTTGGCACTAGGCCACATGGCTGCCGATCACTACTCGCAGGCCGGAGAGATTGCCGCAATCCTGCTGTTCAACCTGATCATGTTGATTCTTGTTGAGGCGCCGATTATTGGATACCTGTTTGACCCAGCTAGGACCGACAAGATGGTCACCGCGCTCTCTGCATGGCTGAACAGAAACGGGATGCGGATCATCGCCCTGCTTGCAGCCGTCTGGGGCATAAGCCTGATCGGCAAGAGTCTGCACGACATTCTTGCTTAGGGCCTAGGCCAAGCCTGTGCTCAGAACTTTTATCGCCATCGCATTGATCGCGTTGCTTGACTCGCTTAACCCAGCAACGATTGCGCAGGCGGCTGTCTTCGCCGGCACAAAACACCCGAGCAGAGCTGTAATTGGCTTCTGGCTCGGCGCGATGATGACCTACCTCGTCACCGGGTTGCTCGTCCTAGCCGGCCTCAGCCGTCTGATCAGCGACCTTGCCAAACATCCGCCGGATTGGCTGCTGGTCGTAATGCTAGTCATCGGCATCGGCGTAGCGGTAGGCGGCGTGATTACCTGGCGAAGGCGCCACAGCCAGTCAATTGGCGGGCTGCTAGTCGCGGGCAATCAGCGCACCGCATTCAGCGTTGGGATCATCGCCACCGTTACGGACCTACCAACCGCACTTCCCTATTTCGCGGCGATCGGTCTGATTACAAGTGCTGGCCTCAACTCAGCCCAGGAGCTGTCGCTGATGCTGACCTACAACCTGATCTACCTGCTGCCAGTGCTGCTTGTACTTGCACTGAGGCTGATCGCCGGCAAGCGCGCCGAGGCCAAACTCGAAGCGATCACCGCGGCCTTCGCAAGATGGTCAGACCGGGTGATAGCCGTACTAATGGTCGTCGGCGGCGTAGCGCTAGCGCTCTACGCCGGCTTCGAGTTACTCAGCTAGTCGCCGGTTCCTCACTAGGGCCAAAGAAGGCGAGTACTAGAAGGGTTCCACCGGTCAGTAGCGCGTAGAGCCCAATAACAATGACAATCGCACTGAGTGCAATTCCGGGATTCGTTACCAAGACGATGCCGATAATTGTCGAGATGATTCCAAGGATTGCCAGCACGGGCCCGCCAATCGTTCCCCGCAACTCATAGGCACCAAGTAGCTCAATGATGCCGCTGACGATTGCCCAAACACCAAGCACGATCATCAGGGTCTTGAGTGCGAAATCAGGGTAAGCGAGCACGAGTACACCGACGGCAACGTCAATCAGGATTCCAAAGACAAGGAAGAACGCTGACCCTTCGCGATTCTTGTCGAAGACGCGAATCAGCTTGATCAGAGCATCAGCAAAGACGAGTACCGCGAACAGCGCGACGACCACGCCCTTAGAAACATCTGGCCAGACCAGCAGCGCGATTCCGACCGCCAATGCAATTAGTCCGCGGGTAATTAGTTCGCCCTTGCCGGGCATCCTGTAAATAGTCATTCGAGTGATTTCGGCGGGCGGCGAGCTTCTCCTCCCAAATCCGATCTGTAGATTCCCGCGAATGAAAACGCTCCGCACACCTGACTCACAGTTCGAAAACCTCTCCGGCTACCCATTCGCACCCCACTATGTGGAGATCGACGATGGCGAGGGCGGAACTCTGCGCATGCACTATGTCGATGAGGGCCCGAGCGATGCCAATCCAGTCGTCCTTCTGCACGGCCAACCAACCTGGTCGTATCTCTACCGAAAGATGATTCCTGGCCTAGTAGCTGCCGGCCACAGGGTGATCGCGCCGGACCTGGTCGGCTTTGGCCGCTCCGACAAGCCAACCGAGAAGTCGGACTACACCTACACGCGCCATGTTGATTGGATCGAGCGATTCTTCCTCGCGGCTGACATCAATCACGCGACACTCTTTGCCCAGGATTGGGGATCGATTGCCGGCCTAGCAGCTGTAACTCGCCACCCCGAGCGATTTGATCGAATCGTGATCGCCAACGGCGGGCTGCCAGACCCACGCAAGCTCGTG
>JAPLCG010000159.1 GCA_026392385.1 Solirubrobacterales bacterium | reverse complement strand
TGTCGATTCTTCAAGCGACGCTACAGTCAGACAACACCGTATATGCGCAACTTGACGCCGATGTTGGGCCCGAGCAGGTTCGCCAGACGGCCTATGACATGGGCGTTACAACAAAGCTTGACGCCTTCCCCGCTGAGGGGCTCGGCGGTTTGACAATCGGCGTATCTCCACTTGAAATGGCAGATGCCTACGCGACTTTGGCCGCGGGTGGAATGCATGTCAAGGCAACCGGAATCACGACTGTCCGCTTCCCGAATGGTCGGGTTGACCACCTTGGCAAACAGGATCGCAAGCGAGTCTTTAGCGATGGAGTCGCCTCCGTTGCGACCGACATCCTCGAACAGAATGTTCAATCGGGAACAGGTACAGCAGCAGGATATGGCTGCCCAGCTGCTGGCAAGACCGGTACGACAAGTGACTACAAAGATGCTTGGTTCGTTGGTTACACGCCGAAGATCTCAACCGCCGTCTGGGTCGGGTATGCGAATCCACCGCGACCGATGTACGGCGTAACCGGTGGTAGTTATCCGGCCCAAATCTGGCACGACTACATGAGTGTTGCTCATGGCAATTACTGCGATTCCTTCCCACCGCCGCTCGAGCCATTTGGTGGGCAGGCCTTCTTTGGCGGGAACTCCTCCTCAGGACAGTCGGACACGACAGGCTCTGGCAGTGGCTCAACGAACTCGACTCCGCAGGCACCAAACCCTTATGAACACAAGCCGCAGAAGCCGCCTACCAATAACGGCGGTGGCGGTACCGGTGGCGGCAATACCGGCGGTGGCGGCACAGGTACCGGCGGTGGCACTGGCGGCGGTGGGACCGCTCCGAATTGAGTGGTCGCTTACCGGCGGCCTAGTGCCATACCTGCCCCTTGCTACGGTTCCACTGTCCGGAATTGACCGGGCGGCAAAGATTCAGGAGAACAGTGGCCAAAGAAGAGAAGGTCGAAATGGAAGGCGAAGTAACTGAAGCCCTCCCAAACGCGATGTTCCGCGTCAAGCTCGACAACGACCACACGGTCCTTGGCCATGTTGCTGGCAAGATGCGACGATTTCGAATCAGGATTCTTCCTGGTGATCGAGTCCGCGTTGAGCTTTCGCCCTACGACCTTGATCGTGGGCGCATCATCTACCGCCACCGCTAGGCGAACCTGGACTCCAAGTGCGTGAACTCGAGCTACTCGAGAAGCTCGCGTCGCTGTTGCCATCCACAGATCAGCGAGTAATCCGAGGCATTGGCGACGACGCAATGGTGCTCGCTTCATGTGGGGCAATCGCCGTAAGCGTCGACCAGACGATCGAAGGGGTTCACGCTGACCTGAGTTTCTTCACACACCGCGAGTTCGGAGCTCGCGCCGTTCTCTCAGCAATGTCAGACCTGTCAGCAATGGGCGCTCTACCGGGCGAAGCGCTGCTCGCACTGACGCTCCCAATCGGCACAACCGAGGCGCAGGCCACGGAGCTGATCGCTGGTGCTGGCGAAGCGGCGACCGCCTGCGGATGCTCGATTGTCGGCGGTGATTTATCAATTGGCCCAGCACTTGCTGCGTCGGTAACCGTGATTGGCCACGCTGAAGCGCCTCGTGGGCTAGTTGGCCGCGACGGTGCGCAAAGCGGCGACCTGATTGGCCTGACCGGCTTGATTGGCGGCTCCGGAGCAGGACTTGCATTGCTCTCGAAAGACGCTGACCATCAATCGGCGTTAGCGGATCGGCATCGCCGACCAGCGATCCGCGTGACCGAAGGTATGGCACTTGCAGCAGCTGGAGTCACGGCAATGATCGATCTTTCCGATGGACTAGCCGCCGATGCCGCCCAAGTTGGTAAAGCCAGTGGGCTGCTGCTTGAGATCGACTCATCTTTACTGCCGCTCGAACCGGGTGTTGAAGCTGTCGCGGAGCAAGTCGGCATGCCAGGTTGGCAGTTCGCGGCCGGTTCCGGTGAGGACTTTGAACTGCTGTTCACTGCGCCCAGCGATCAGCGACTGCGAGTCGAAGCTGCCTGCACAGACTGCGGAGTTACTTGGATCGGCAATGTCGTTGTTGGCGAGCCTGGCGCCAGTATCGACGGCCGTCGCGACATTGCTGGCTGGGAACACACGACCTAGCCCCGGTAGATGGCCGACTTCGTACCGCCAAGCGAACCCGGTCCCGCATAGGTAATTGGTCCACGGGTCGTAACTTCAGGACCGCTCCAAACCCGCGGGCGTAGGACAAGCACCAGCACGCCGAAGACCAGTGCCAGCATAAAAGTGACGACCAAACCACCAACGGTGCCCACGGACCCTGAGGCAAATGCCAGCATCAGAAGCCAAACCAGTTGGAGGGGGCCGCCGCCAAGGGCGAATCCGAGAGCAATCACTGCCACAGCCAATGGCAGCAGGCTCAGACAGAGCAGCAGAACAGCGGCCCGCCTCCGCGGCCCACGCTGGGGGTCGCAGAGCCACGGAGCAACGTTGATAAATGGCACGAGCAGGATCGCCGTAAGCGGATTGAATGCCCAGACAAGCAAGGTCGCTGCGGTACCAAGCAGCATCAATGCTGAAGCGACGCCAGGCCCAGGATCGCCTGCCTCGCTAAATGGTCGGGCAAACGGCCGACGCAAACCGAACCAAAGTCCGCCGACAATCAGGAAGAGCCCGATCAGCGCAGGCCAGACCAGCTTTACGGTCCCAACGGGCGGAGTTGATTCGGGCAGGTTGCCGAGCAGGCCGACCGCAGCAGCAAGCAGCAGAACCAGCCAACCGAATAAAAACGGTGGCCAGCCAGCAATTAGCCAAAGGCCTGGCCTGATGACGGCCACTCCTCGCCTTCGTGCTCGGGCCAGGCCGTCAATTCCGGCAACCAATGCCGCGGTGATACCTGCGGCGCCCATCAACCGCAAAGCCCACTCGGGCAGGATGCGATCGCGTACCGGAATCGCCGCCGAATTACGTCCCGGCCAGGCGGCAGGAGCTCCGTCAAGAATGCCGGCAACGCGCAGCGCCGCTCGGCCAAATGAGGCTAGTCGGCGCAAGTCGGCTCCTGCGACCGGCGTTCCGTGCTCTGCCACTGATGAGAGCGTGAGTGCGGGAAATCCGCCAGCGACCAGCTGGCCCTGATCGGTGGTGGTCAGCGGCAACATCAGCCTCGC
>JAPLCG010000050.1 GCA_026392385.1 Solirubrobacterales bacterium | reverse complement strand
GGAAAGCCAAGACAATGGTTCCTGAGATCGCTCACATCATGGTTGACGCTGAGATTTCGGCCATCGAAGCAAAGCCCTCGATCGCCTAGCCTCTAAACCGTGATGTACGGAAGCAGCGCAGTCCTAGTCGCCGCGCTTGCTGCGGCTGGGCTTGGATGGATTCTCTATCTAGCGATTCCCCACCAAGGCGCGTTTCTGGGTCTGATCCTGTTCCTGACTGTTGTTGAGGCGACGCGCGACTTTGGCATCAGCCCAACTGACAGCTTTGAGAGCGCGTGGTACATCGGCCACACCGGCACGCTAATGACGTTAGGGAGCGTCGAAGTCCACATCGAGGACCTTCTTACCGTCGTCTGCGGGGCGGCAGCGATTATTGGAGTGGCGCGCTTTCGCGGCGGCGCGCTCGCCGGTTATCTGATCGCTTCAATAGCGGCCCTCGTTCTGATCGGCCTGCTGTTCTTCGCACAGTCGGTTGGTGTTACGCACTCAATTAACTACTCTCGCAAGTGGCTGTTGGCGATCGCGATGGTTGCCTACGGAGCTACGACGACCCGCCCATGGAACTGGCAGGACCTGCGCTGGGTCGTTGCTGCCGGCCTACTCGCATGCCTACTCGCTGCTGCAGAAATTCGCTTGCATGGGCTCGGCTCGGCGGTCGGACTGACCGTTTCAAATGGAGTTGCGCTCAACGGACGCCCGCTCGGCCCACAGGCGGTGCTGATAATCCTGCTCGCCGCATGGGCGGTCGCACTTGCTCCTGGACGGATTGGCGCCACACGCATACTGCTGATTGCGCTGTTCGCAACGACGATTCTCGCTGCCCAAGTTCGGTCGGTTTGGCTTGCAGCTGCGATCGGATTGATCGTTTGGTGGGCGGTCCGGCTAGCAGGATCGAATCGATTCGTCCTGACACGCCTTGCCTGGTCGGTGGTTGGTGTGATCCTCGGGCTGGTGGTACTTGCTGCGACTGTTCTGCGAAGCAGTTCACTTCAGCAATCGCTCACAGACCAGTCGACCTACCAGTGGCGACTTAGTCGCTGGGATGAATCGCTGGGGATCGCCCGTTCCAGCATTGAGTGGTTGCTGGGCGGCACCTTTGGCCCAACTCCTGCCTCCGTTATTGACAGCTTCCACGGGCTTTACGCACACAGCCTTTACCTCTGGTCAACCGAGACAGTCGGGATAGTTGGAGCAGCAATGATGCTGATCCTGATTGCGGCACTCTGCTTGCGCAGACCACAGGGCAGCGGCGGTAGCTGGCCGTTGATTACCGGCGTCACGGCGCTCGCCTACGGCTACACATACGGTCTGCCTGGCTGGTACTGGCTCATGATTGGGCTCTGCGCAGGCTGGATGGCGAAGCCGAAAGCCAAGGCAGCCGAAGTTCACCAAACAGCGCCCCCTTCAGCCCTACTTGCGCAAGCGCAGAGTTAGGCTGACGGTGAACAGCGTGGCACCCAAGACGAGATCGGTTGTTCTGACCGCCGCCGTGGCCAGCGGAGCTGGCGCGTGGGCAGCCTCCGCGATTGCATCGCTCGCATATGTATCGGTGACCTCGCGAGTCTTCACTCCCTCAACAATCGGCAGCTACTCATCGGCAATGCTTGCTGAGGGATTGCTCTACCTAGTGCTTGGCTCAGGGCTCTCGATCGGTATCCAGCGCAGGAACGGCATCCCAGATGACGATGAGCATGCCTATTACGGCAGGGCGATTGTCGTCGGCATGCTGGCTGGGGTAGCGATGCTCCTACTCGCAGGACCGTGGGCAAGCCTCTGGGGCAATCCCAATGCTGAGCAGTTCGTTCGAATCTGGGCAATGGTCGCCCTCCTCCACCCGCTTTCGCTGGTTCTACTCGGGGTGCTTCGCAAGCGTGATGAACACAGCCGAGCAGCAAAGGCAATGCTCATTTCCGGCGTCGGCTGCTCACTGCTCGGCGTCATCCCAGTGCTTGCTACCCGCGACCCGCTCTCACTAGTTGCATCAAACATTCTCTTCCCAACACTGCTAATCGGTAGCTGTGTTGCCTACGGGGTCAGAGGTCGTCCGTCGCTGAGCAGCCGGATCAAGGAGAGCCAGTTTGTGCGATCTTCAACCCGCTTAAATGTCACCAACTACATCGCTTATAACGCGATTGCCTGGAGTGTCTCGCGCTTTATTTCCTCAGCTGGGTTGGGAGTCTTTTCGCGGGCTTGGCTGATGGCCGACTTGCCTGCGCAGGGACTGGCGAGCGCCGCATCCTCAGCGCTATTCCCTAGTTGGGGATCCGACGACAGCGACAGCAAACGTGCGGCGCTAACTGACGCGCTTGTAGTCGTTCCCGCAGCTGTCGCACTCATTTTGGCTGTGATTAGTGCGCTTGCCACGCCGATAGTTGCGATCTTCCTTGGCGCGCAATGGACTGAAGCGATCGCCCTACTTGCAATTCTTCCGATCTTCCTTGCGGCACTTGCCCCACAGTGGCTGCTCGCGTCAAGGCTTCAGGCGATGGGCAAGTTCCGAGTGCTTGCCGTCAGCCGCATCGTTGCGCTCGTCACAGCAGCGGTCTTTGTCGTGCTGGTTGCGACAACGGAGAACATCGTCATCGCCGCAGTCGGAGCAGGCTTCGTCTATCTGACAGCACACATCGCTGATTTGAAGTCGGCCTCGGCACTTGGAGCGCTAGCTCCAAAGCCGATCCTGCGCGCCTACCTCCAGGTCTTAGCCGCCTGCGCTTTGCTTTGGGCAACCGGTATCGCCCAGGCTGCCGACATATGGCGACCATCAGGCGCTGCCGAAATGATCGCTCTCGGTGTAGCAGCAGCAATTGGGCTGATCGCTGGATTGCTGATCACCTCCAATGGACGCCCCGGCCGAGTGCTCGAATCGAGAGGCGTAATTCCTCAGTGGGTGCCTCAACTATTTCGTCCCGGACTGGGTTATCCAATATGAGAAGCCCTGGGTCAAATGACGGGACCGGAGTTGTAGCACTACTGACCTGCCACAACCGCAGGGACCTCACTGTCAACTGTCTCAAGTTGCTTGAGTCTGCAAGTTCCGGCCTTGCGGTCAGCGTCGTGCTTGTCGACGACGGGAGCAGCGACGGAACAGCCGAGGCAGCAAGGCAGCAGTGGCCGGGAATTCGTGTAGTTGACGGCGATGGTGAACTCTTCTGGGCTGGGGGAATGGCGCTTGCGGAGAGAACGGCACTCGAGGAGTTTCCAGACGCTACGCACCTGCTCTGGCTGAATGACGACGTGGAGCTTGACCACGATGCACTGACGCGGCTGCTTGACCTCTCCGCAAACGAACCCAGGGCGGTAATTGCTGGCGCACTTCACGCCCCGCATAGCAACGAAATCACCTATTCAGGACTCGAACGACCCGACCGTCACCCAATGAGGTACCGGCGAGTTTCTCCCTCGGCAGCAGCCATCCCGGTCGAAACCTTCAACGGAAACCTCGTCCTAGTCCCGCGTCCTGCCGCGGTGCAACTTGGTGGTATCGACTCGGCCTTCGGCCATCAACTGGCTGACCTTGACTACGGTCATCGCGCCCATGATGCTGGCCTTCCCGTTCTGCTTGCTGCCGGCACTTTTGGCAGTTGCCCGCGCAACGCCGCGCCGGTAACCGGTTCACTGCGCCAGCGCTGGTCTGAATTCAATGGACCGAAGGGCTCTCCGCTTGCACCACGGGTTCGCTTCCTACGCCGCCATGGTGGCCATGCGTGGCCGCTCTACCTTGCGCCGCCCTACCTGCGATTGCTAGTTGGCAAGAGCATTCACGGAACTCAGCCGGCGAGTGCGACTGCGGAAAACATCAACGGCTAAGCGCCGACAGAACACCCGCGACAAACCGTCCGACCATCGCATCAAGTGAATGGTGCTCGGCATCAAGCAGGCACTGGCTGGCGAGCCGTGCGCGCAGCTCGTCGTCGGCCAACAGCCGCTCAAGTGAGTTCGCATAGCTTTCGGCCTCACCGCCGCTGATGACTGCATTGCGCTGATCAACCAGATACTCAAACTCGGGTGAGTGCGGCCAGTCGCCAACCGTGACGATCGGAATCCCGAGCATCAATGAATCGACTGCAACGAGGCCAACCAAACCTGGGTTGGCAATCACATCGCATGCAGCGGCAATCAGCGACTTTTCGTGGGGATCAAATACTGGACCTACCACCTTGATGAACGGGTTGAGCTCAGCCTGGCGATCGATTTCGGAACGGAGTGGTCCGGCGCCAGCGATCACCACCCGAAAATCTGGATCCTTGCTGGCGATACGGCGACCGGCATCAACCAGCAGTTCGAGGTTCTTGGTTCGGCTCAATCCACCGATAAACAGCGCACTGTGCCCCTCAGTCAAACCGAGTTGGCTGCGTCGCTGGACAACCTGATCAGTCGTCAGCGAATCCTTGGCCTTCACAAGTGCATCGCTATCGAGAGTGTTCCCAACAGCGCTGATCTGCTCTGCGGGGATTCCCTGACGGCTTAGAAACTCGGCGCTGCCAGCCGTATATGCAAACCACCAGTCGCCGCGAGCGAGCAGCTGTCGCTTGGCAAAGCGTTCAACTCGTCCAACCGACTTATCCATTGTCCGGCCTGGCCCCCAGAAGGCGGTCTTACGACCGTGAAGCTTGCGCCTAAACAGGTAGCGATAGGCATCGGTATTGCGAAGCGCATCCTCGACAATCAGCAAGTCATCGTCAACTGCCGGTAGCCAGCGTTCCCGGACAACAACTGCTCGACCGAGCAGCTTGACCCTGCGCTCGCCGAGCCGCTTGGCCCAACTTAGATCAACCTCGTCGCCACGATCATGGGCAAACGGAGGGTTAGAGCCGTGAGCGAGGTCAAGGTCAACACCCTCTGCACCGAGGGCTTGGCGCAGCCGCTCGAAGAACTCGACTCGATACTGCGGAAGCCACGGGTAGATGATCGCTACCCGCGGACGCGCCCTGCTCACTTACGTGGCCCTCGCCTAAAGATGCTCCTGATCATCACCCCAATGAAGACCGGATTGGCCACAAAGTAACGCCGCCAAAGCCTTTGAGGCTCATTAACGAGGCGGAAGAACCATTCAAAGCCGGAGCGCGAAACCCATTTTGGCGGAGTGCGCTGACTTCCAGCCAGAAGCTCAAAGGCCGCGCCGACAGCAATACAAACCGCACCAACTTCAAGCGCAAATGCTGCCACCTCTGCATCCTGCTTTGGCGTACCGAGACCAACCCAAATGACTTGCGCTCCCGAGTCGCGCAGTCGCTCGTATTGGTGAGTTCGTTCTTTGGCTGTCAGTTCACGAAACGGTGGACTCTCACTGCCAACAATCTCAACGCCCTTGAACGATCTAACAATGCTTGTCGTCAAATCACCCAAGACTCGATCGGTCGAACCGAGTAGGTAATGCCTCAAACCATGCTGGCGCCCATCCGAAAGGACTCGATTCATTAGGTCAGCTCCACGAATCTGCTCCAAGCGCTGACGATCATGCCTAAGCGTTGAAAGCCACTGCAATGGGCGCCCATCAGCCAAGCGCAGCCAGCCGCCATTGATGCATTCCGCGTACTCCTCATCCTCTTCGGCGAGCGAGACCGTGTAGGAATTGATCAGGTGAACAGCTACTCCTGAACCCGACAGGGCCGACTCGCAGATCAGCTTCGATGCGTCGGAAAGAGTGATCGTATTTACCGAAAGCCTCCCTACTGGAACGCTGGCGGCGGGACTCTCAAGCTCGCTCACAGCCGAGCCAGTTGAGCTTGAATCGCGCTAAGCACCGGCTTCGCTCTTGCGTCGAGCGATTTCTACCTGTCCAGCGATCAGCACCCAAGCGAGGCCAATCGCGATTCCGAGCAGGAGACCAAGGACAAGGTTAACCGTCCAGCGCGGTGATGATGCCGAGGCTGGCACTGTCGCTGGTTTGACGACGGTTGCCGTAAACGCGGGCGATCCGTTTGGCAGGTGTGTAGCAACTTTGGGTATGTAAACGGCCAGCTGATTAGCAGCAGCATTCGTCCGTGCAGCTGCAAGGACAGCTGTATCTGCTGTACCGGTGACATCAATTACAAAAGCT
>JAPLCG010000056.1 GCA_026392385.1 Solirubrobacterales bacterium | reverse complement strand
TGGCCTTCGTTTACGAACAGGTGTCGGCACGCCGATTCGCTATGCGCTGCGAGCCGCTCGCGCCAGGCTCCAATCAGAACTGTGAGCTCTTCGGCTGAGAGGTCTGTAAGTGAGCCGATCGATCGCGGTGAGCTGATTATTACTTCGTGACGACCATTCGCCGGTCGGGAGTTGAACAGCTCCGGATTTGGATCTACTTCGCTTTCTGGCAAGTCGCTGGCAAAGGCCGGATAGAGGTTTGGTACTGCACGCACCTGCCAGCCGGGACCGTTGGCAGGGCCACCGTCTGGCCGTAACGCCCACAGCTCTGGGGGCGTATTAGCCTCGCTGCCTTCGGCAAAAGGGTCCTTTGAAGGGTCGATCGCTGCTTGCGGTGCAATCGCGGCAAAGGCGCCTGGTCGATCACCACGATCGTCGGCGATCACGACGCGGCGGCCTCCGATTGGATCGACTCTTACCTCAGCCAAGGCGTTTATCCATCGCGATGTGCTCAATGCCCGCGTCGTAGAAAGGTCTTCCTCGAGTCCTGTATCCGTTGTTCTCGTAGAGGCTGAGCGCGTAAGTCTGTGCGTGAAGTGCAATTCGGCGCGATCGGTTCATTCGGGCAGCGCTCTCAGCCTGCTCGAGTAGCAGCGTTGCGATCCCCTGGCGGCGTGCTGTCGAGTCGACGGCGAGTCGGCTGAACTGTGCCGTCGAGCCTGCGAAGGTCAAGCGGCAGGCTCCAACAACGAGACCATTGTCGAGCGCGATTAGGTGCGTACCTTCAGGATCGCGACCGTCAACCTCGTCGCTGAGCGGCACGCCTTGCTCGTCGCAGAAAACTCTGCGCCTCAGATCCATCGCTAGCTGGAGCTCCTCACGGTCAGCGATCTCGCGGATCTCGAAACGGGCGGTACCGCCTCGGTTATCCATTGCCTCAACACTCATTTGAGGCCACCGTATCTGGCAAGGTCGGCTTCGAGCGCAGCGACCGTGCGGTAAGGGCCCTGATGGATATAGGAGCGGCGCCCGTTCCGGTCATAAATCGTTGTGACGGGAAGTCCTGCACCAACGCCAGCACTTGCGGCAAGTCCACCGTCGGCGTCTGACCAGCTGGGGTAGCCAACAGGATGTCCGGCGAGGAACTGACGCGCGTCGCTGGCCGGATCGCGAGTTGCGATTCCTAGGAAGCCAACCCGCTTACCTAGCTTCAGCGAGGCCTGTCCAAAGATTGGGAATTCGTAGCGGCACGGCCCGCACCATGACGCCCATGTGTTCACCACAATCGGATAGCCGCGAAGGCTCTTGAGTGTTTTGGTAAATGAGGGTTCTGGCGATGTAATCACTTTGCCCATTAGTAGGTGAGTCGCCGCAAGTGCTGGCGGTGATCCGACTAGCGCCGCCCGAAGTTGTGGATAGGTGGTTGGTGTCACCCCAGATTCGGTTGATCCGCAGCCAGTGATCGAAACCAGAGCGAGAATCGCGGTCGCTAGGCCCGTCGCCCCCCGCTGTCTGTGCGCATAAAGCATTCCCCCAGATTCGCAGATGGCGACTGTCATGCGGCATGTTGTTTGACAGCAACCGCTATTGTTCACAGCCAGAGCAGGTTGTTTCGGCGCCGAGAGACCGAAACAGCCGTCCGCCTCCCGGCGGGCTCTGGGACTCGTCCCGCTTCCGGGCAGCCCGGTTTACCTATTAATTGATCCAAAGCCAAAGATGGCTGATACCAATACCGCGGTCGAGCCGGCCGCTTCCAAACTGAAAGCCGCGGACTTGAAGCGGGCATCGCTCTTTGCCCGCGAGGACTTCGTGCGCGATGGCGAGGATCAATCTGTTGTACTTGCGCCAGGCACACCGCGTCGGATTGCCTTCGATGCAGCGCTTGTGGAAGTCGATGCCGGTGCAAAGACCCCCTCGCAGAGCTGGCGTCGACGCTGGTCGCTTCTACTCGGTCTGGAGAGAATCCTTGCCGAGGAGGAACCGCACCTGATTGATGGAGCGGTTCTCGGCACCGATGCCCGAAGAGGTTGCCGAGGCAATCGCTGCTGAGGATGATTCGAGTCGGGACGTCGTTGACGAGGAACTAGACGACCTTGAGCTTGATGCTGAACTCTCCGATTCAGATGACCAGGTCGAGGCTCCTGACAAGGCTGAGTCTCCAGACTGGTCTGAGCAATCTCCTGCCGACGAGGTGGAGTTGCCTTCAGCTGAAGTGCTTGATGATCCGAACCAGGCGAGAAGGTTCTGGTTCGAACATGCGACTGGCGCTGGTAAGAGCGTCGCGGCAGTCGGTTTCGTTGATGCGTCGCGAACCGGTGGCGTTCTGATCCTGACCCATCGCCGCAACCTTGTTGAGCAGTTCGAAGGCGAGCTTCGCGATCGTGGTTATGGAGAGCGACTGGCGCCACCAATGCTTGGCGATGAAGATCGCGATGGTGGACCGGTAACGGTCGAGACCTACCAGTGGTTCGTTCGAAACGCCGGGCGGATTTCCGGCGCCTATTCGATGGTCATCTGCGATGAGGCACACACGGCTCTCGGCGAGAAGACGAGTGCCGCAATCCGCGCATGGTCAGGGCCGGTCTTCATTGGGATGACGGCAACCGGTGCGCTGATCGCTCGCCATGTAACAGATCTATTCCCGACGCAGACCTCACGCTTCGATCTCGCTCAAGCGGCTCGACGTGGGGTTATCTCACCGCTTCGCTGTGTGCGGATTCCACCGGGGCCGGGAGTAAGAACAATCGCCAAGGTTCCGCTTCGTCGCGGTGAGGTTGACACCGAATTTGATCAGGAGATGCTCGCTGAGTTGCTCGACCAAGCTCCGTTCAACCTGGCCGTCGCTGACCTTTACAAGGCTCGATTCGGCTCGCTGCCAGGCGTCGTCTACACGGCTGGAGTGAGGCATGCCTACAACGTTGCGGCAGCGTTCCGGGATGTTGGTCTTAAAGCGAAGGCAGTAAGTGGTGAGACGCCGAAGCTTGAGCTCGCGCAGATACTCGCCGACTATGAGCGTGGCGAGGTGGACGTGCTCGTAAATGCACAGTTGCTTGCTGAAGGTTGGAACTCACCGAGAGCAACCGTCTGCATGCATCTGGCGCCGACCGCCTCCAAGCGGGTCTACCAGCAGCGTGTAGGTCGCGTTACCCGTCGTCAGCCAGGTAAGGAGGCGGGAATCGTCATTGACTTCGTTCATCCGGCAACTCGCCATGATGACCCGGTTGTCACGCTCCACTCGCTGCTTGATCGAGATGTCTACCGCGGTGGGGCAATTGTTGTTGGCCCGGTCCGCCGCGCGCGTGGACGTCGGGTCAAGGTTGATAAGCGCGTTCTGCCCGTCAATCCCGATCCGCAGCGCCGTGCCGACGTATTTGAGCGTGACGTTTGGCGGATTGCTGTTGAGCACCTTGACTATGGCGAGCAGCGGGTTTGGGCTCAGTTCGCTGGCGCTCGCGTCCAGCCGGCCAACTGGCGACGGGCTCGTCAGATGCTCCAGTTCGACAGCGGCGGTGAACTTAAGCGTGAGTTCCTGCTCAGCGCCCTGAAGCGCAACAAGTCGGGTCAGGTTCGGCTACGCGCCGTTCACGACATTGCTTCCTCCGGTGATGCCGAAGCCTTCGATGATGCTGTTGACCAGGCGATTGGATGGAGTCGCGAAGAGCGTCGCGAAAGTGCACGCCAGCTTCTTCAGGCAATTGCCGAGCAGAAGATCGGCAACCGTGACCAGGTGAGCGCGTGGACCCGGCGGCTTGCTGAAGCGACGCGAGAGCTTCATGAGGAATATGCCGCCCAACGATGGCCGGAGACAAAGCGTCTGCTTGGACTGCTCGTAAATAGCTCAGGCCAGGCTCACACTCGTAATGCTCGCAAGATTGCCAACATCAGTCGCGATCAAGACTTGCGGCTTGGATCGGCATTGCTCGCCGCGGCGACCGCCCACTCGCCTGAAGCGGAGACCGTGTTGCGAGAGGCGTGGAACCGGCTGGCTCGCAAGCCCAGCCAACTCGCTCGTGAGCTGTTGAAGAACTTCCCGAAGCGTGGTGGCCGTAACCGTGGTCGCCGGCGCGGAACCCGTCAGGGTGACCCTGAACGGAATGCCAATGGGCGAAACGGTGGTAATGAGCAGGCTGCTCGCAAGAGCGGAAGCTCACGCAGGCGGAGGCGCGGTGGAGGGGCTGGTGGTAATTCTGTGGCGAAGCCAGAGCAGGAAGGTTCAGTTGACGGCGTCGCGAGCACAGACTCAGCCGACACGAAGTCGAAGTCCGGAAACGACTCAGACGGGGCGGTGACCGATGTGAATCTCGCCAGCACTGAGCGAGTGTCGAACGCCGTCGCCCCCGTCGACAATCAGTCGACCGGTCCCGTCGATCCCGGCACCGATGCCGCTGCCTCCGGACCAGGAGATCTGCCGGCCGAATAGCGCGTCGAGTTCACGGAAAGCGTCGAGCAGTTCACCATCGCTCTGGTTAACCCGTAACTCAAGTTCGCCGAGCAGACGCGTAAGTACCGACTGAATATCGCCTGGTTCAAGTCCAAGTGATGTAGCGATCGCTTCGACCTCTGGCGGTAGCTGACCCGGCTTGACGGCGACATTGATCCCAATGCCAACTACCGCCCAGCCTTCGGCGGGGCGACCTTCGGCAAGAATTCCAGCGACCTTCCGCCCATTGACGAGAACATCGTTTGGCCACTTGAGCTGCGAATCGCCGGTTATTGACTTGACCGTCTGAGCTACGGCAACACCAGCGGCGAGCGGCAGCAGCTGAGGCGGGTTGTGCAGGACTATCGAGCAAATGAGCGAGTGTCCCGGCGGCGCTTCCCACACTCTTCCCTGACGGCCCCGGCCTGCGATCTGGCTGTCGGCAGTAACAAGTGTCCCGTGGGGAGCGCCCGCCTCGGCGAGTTCGCGGGCAAGCGTGTTGGTTGACTCGGCTGTTCGAAGGTGGAGGTGTGGCAGCCCAAGCGGGGGCATTGCTGATCAGCGCCCAGCGTTGAGGACGACCGCTGCGACTAGCCCATCAATGTCATGATCGGTTGCTTCAAGGTCCGGCTCTAGACCGTTCACTCGCAGCTCGTTGCTGGTGTTTGGTCCGATCGAAATCAGCTTCGGGCGGCTTCCGTCTTCCCGACTGATGCCGGCTGCTCCACCGACGGCTTCAAGTAGGAATCGAACGGTTGAGGCCGAGGTGAAGGTAATGACATCTGCCTCGCGGGTAGCGGTGATCCTGGTGCTGTCGAGCGGTTCGGCAATTGTTCTGTAGAGAACCGTCGTCTCAACCTCAACACCGAGTGAGCTGAGGCCTGAAGCAAGCGTGTCGCGACCGGACTCTGCTTGAACGAGAAGTGCTCGCTTGAAGCTTCGTTTCTTCAGCACATCAAGCAAGGCGTCTGAGATTGAACGGGCTGGAACGATGTCGGCAGTGATGCCTCGTGCGGCAAGCTCGCGAGCCGTGCCAGGGCCAATTGCTGCGACTGTGAGGCCAGAGAGGGCGCGCGCGTCAAGTCCGGCCGCGGCGAGACGACCGAACAGCAGCCGGGCGGAGTTGGTGCTCGTCACGCATAGCAAGTCAAAGCCGCGCGGATCAAGCGGCTTGTCAGCATCAACCGGCTCGGTGCGGATAGCAGGAACCTCGACGGTCAATGCACCAAGCGAACTTAGCTTCCGTGAGAGCGATCCAGCCTGAGCCCGTGCTCGCGTGACGGCGATTCTGATGCCGTTCAGTGGCCGCTGCTCCTGCCAGGCGAGCGAGCTCTGAAGCGCGGCGACATCGCCAACAAGGGTGATGGCCGGCGCTTTGATTCCCTCGCGCTCGGCCGTTGCTGCGAGTTCTTCGAGTGTCGTAACGACTGTTCGCTGGTCGGGCAGGGTGCCTCGTTCGATTAGTGCCGCTGGTTGATCAGCTGGTCTCCCGGCCGCGATAAGGGAATCGGCGATCGCTCCGAGCCTGCGGACTCCCATGTAGAGAACGAGTGTTCCCGGAAATTGGGCGAGCGCAGGGTAGTCAAGCGAGGTCTCGCCCTTCGAGGGGTCTTCATGGCCGGTTACAAGGGCTACGGCGCTTGCCATCCCACGCTGAGTAACTGGAATGCCAGCCGTCGCCGGAGCAGCAACTCCAGCTGTGACGCCAGGTATTACCTCGAAGTGAATCCCTGCCGCTCGAAGAGTTAGGGCCTCTTCGCCGCCACGACCGAAGACAAACGGATCTCCACCCTTGAGCCTCAGCACGGAGCGGCCAGCGCTGCCATGTTCCACGAGGATCTCCTCAATCCGCTCCTGTGGGGTTGAAGGCCCACCACCCTCCTTGCCGACATTAATAATCAGGGCATCAGAGCGGGCGAGGTTGAGAATTCCCGGTGGTATCAAGCGGTCGTGGACGATTACATCGGCGCTGGCGAGTAACTCCATTGCCCTGACGGTCATAAGTCCAGGATCGCCGGGTCCGGCGCCAACCAGGTAGACGGTTCCGGGTGTCGCTTTCATCAGCGCTCGCCCCGCCCTGCTGCGAGAAGCCGCTCAGCACCCGACGCCAACAATCGTGTTGCCAGCGATCGCCCGAGTTCATCGGGCTTTGAGATCTCACCTTCAAGTCGGTCGCGTAGCCATTCACTGCCGTCTGGTGCAAGGCAAATTGCTTCAACGGAGAGTGTTGACTGATCAGCTTGAGCGTAGACGCCGAGCGATGTATGGCAGTCAGCGTTGAGGGCGATGACAACTGCCCGCTCGGCGGCAAGTGTCGCCATCGATTCAGGGTCGGTAATTGCCCCACCAACTTCATGTGCGCGCTGGTCCTCGCTGCGGGCTTCGAGCAGAAGTGTGCCCTGTCCGGCAGCAGGCATGAAACTCTCTGTATCGAGTGGATTTCCTTCCGACTCGCGGCCGATGCGGCGCAGGCCAGCCGTAGCCAGGATGGCGGCATCGCAGTCACCTTCGCTGAGTCGACGCAGACGAGTATCAATGTTTCCGCGCAGTTCAACCACGCGCAGATCCTCGCGCAGTGAGCCGATAAGTGCGGCGCGGCGCGGGCTAGCGGTGCCAACAGTCGCACCGGTTGGGAGGTCAGTGAGGCTTGAGCAGCCACAGATTGAGTCGCTCGCGATTTCGCGCGTTGGTACCCCAACTGCAGCTATCCCATCTGGCCGAAGGGCCGGAACATCCTTCGCCGAATGGAGCGCAAAGTCAACCTCACCTTCGAGCAGGGCATTGTCGAGCGAACGAGTCCAGCGCGCTTTGTCATTAGCTGGCGAGCCCGAAGATTCAACTACAACAAGTTCAATCTGCTGCTCACCGCCAAGCAGCTCGGCAACCTGGCGGGCCTGAGCGATGGCTAGCGCTGAGCCTCGCGTACCGAGTCGCACCGGCGTTCAGCTGCGCTTACCGCGCGCGTCGCGACGCTTCAGCGGGAGAACGTTTACCTGCTCGTCATCATGGAGCTTGCGCCCCGCTTCGACTGCCGCGTCCAGTCCAAACAGCTCCCTAACGATTTCAACGCGTCCATGAGAACCTGCCTCGCCTGAATTGTGGCTGCGCAGCTGCAGTGTTGGATCGTGCAGAAGGCGCTGGGCGACGGTCCTTGCGAGCAGCTCAATCCGCTCAAGGTCAGCGGGCGTTGCGCCCTCCCAGCGTTCAGCATTGTCAGCAACAACCGAGTCGGCAACCTTCCTGCCATGTGACTGAAGATCGGCGACGGTTGGGAGCGCGTCGAGCGAGGCCAGCCAACGCGCGAAGTCAGCGATTTCCTCTTCGACTATGTCCTCGGCGCGGCCAGCCTCCGCAGCTCTAACGGAACGGTTGCGATCAATTACATCTTTCAGGTCATCAATGTCGTGGACCGAAACGCCGTCGAGTTCAGCGCATGCAGCCTCGATGTCACGTGGGACTGCCAGGTCAATCAGCAGCAGCGGCCGGCCATGTCGCTTTGCCGCCACGACTGCCAGTTCCGCAGCGGTGACGATTGGGTGTGGCGAAGCGGTTGCTCCGATTACAACATCGGCCTGCTCAAGCTGTTCCGGAAGCTGGTCAAGTGGGATGGCAGAGCCAGCGAAGCGGTCGGCGAGTGCCAAAGCACGGTCATGGCGGCGGTTCGCGACGAATACCGACTCGGCACCCTGATCTGTCAGTGCTCTAGCTGCCAACTCCGCAGTCTCACCGGCACCGAGAATCACGACTCGTCGTCCAGTCAGGTCGCCGATCGATTCGCGGGCGAGCGAAGCTGCAACGCTAGAAACGCTGATTGAACGTTCGCCAATCGCTGTTTCAGTTCGAGCGCGCTTTCCGGTGCGGAGCGCAGCGTGGAAAAGCCTGTTCAACATTGGTCCGGTCGCATCAGCCTCAAGCGCCGTATCGAACGATCGGCGAACTTGGCCGAGGACCTCTGCCTCACCAACCACCATTGATTCGAGCCCGGCGCTGACGCGGAACAGGTGTCGGGCCGCATCGCAGTTGCGAAGGGCATAGATCATCGAGGTCAGCTCCGTTGGTCGAATCTCAGCCCTTGTCGCGAGCCGACCAAGTGCTGCTGACTCCGCAGCAACTGGCTCATCAGTTACGAGATAGATCTCGGTGCGGTTACAGGTCGAGATTGCCGCTGCTTCTGTGATTGCCGATTCGGTCAGGAGTCCTTCAAGGAACGGAAGCACTTGCCATTCGGCGAGCGATAGCCGTTCACGCAGCTCGACCGCAGCGGTCTTGTGCGAGATTCCAAGTACGAGTACTTCACTCACTGTTGGGACCATCCACCGTCGATTTGCGAGCAGTCGCGTTCGCCTCGTCACGAATCTCAAGCAGCTTGTCCAACTCTGTTATCTCGCGCTCGACGCGGCCAAGGCGGGCGGCCATAATCGCGACATAGATCAGGATCACGCCAAGGAATACGAGGTAGGCCGCAGCCACATACTTACCGGCGCTATCGAGTGGGAGTGCTGGCATGTCAGGCCGCCTGTTCTGTCGTGGTTTCGCGAGCGATTCTTCTGCGGATCGATGAGAGGCGCATCCGGGCACTCTTGCTTGTCAGCTCAAACTTCCAGAGAGTCATGAAGAGCAGGGTCATTCCAAGCATTGAGATTAGGAAGGTAAGCATCATTGATCCGGGCATGCCACCGGTGGTTGTGCCGAGAGTGCGTGGGTGTGTGTATGCCTGCGCAAGCCGAACCGCAGCGAAGTTGATCGGTACGAAAGCACCGGCTACGACCGCAAACACGGCTGCGTAGCGCGCCTGACGCTCTGGATCCTCAATCGCAAAGCGCAGCGGTTGATAGCACGCGTAGAGAAGGAAGACGACGAGGAACGAGACTAGGACTGGCTCATCCCAAACCCACCAATGACCCCAGGATGCCTTCGCCCAGATCGCGCCAGTAATTAGCACTGCGACGGCCAGCATCAACGAAAGATGGATTGCTACGTAGGAGCGCAGATCCCAAACCCGCTTCCCGGTGCGGAGTTGCATAAAGCCGAAGATGCCTCCGGCGACAAATCCACAGAGGGTGACAATCGCGAGCGGAACATGCAGATAGAAGATCTTCTGAATGAAGCCTTGGTCGGCCTCGTTAGGCGTCCAGAAGAAAACCATCGCAAATGCGCCAATCAGAGTGATCGTTGCCGCAAATGCAAGTCTGCGAAGGCCGCGGCCGTGAACTTGTGTCTTGTCAGTCATCAAGGAGATAGTCGTAGAGGGCAAATGAGAGTAGCCCGAAGACAACACCGTACAACGCGAGCATCAACGGCCATCGGCCGGCAACAGCTGCTGGCCCGCCAGGTTGGAAGAGTTGTCCGCTGGCGCGGGACCCAGCGATCACCACTGGCAGTAGCAATGGCAGTGCGAGAATCGGGACAAGGAGCTCGCGAATCCGCGTTTGAATTGCCAGAGCACTTACAAGTGCGCCGACGATCGCGATGCAAATGTCCGCAAGCAGCAAAACGCCAATCAGGCCAGGAATTGCTGGTCCAAGCGGCACGCCAAGCAGCAGAACGCCAAACATTGGCACCGCGATCAGTTCAACAATGACCAAGAAGATCAGCAAGGCCGTTGCCTTCGCGAGCAGGATCGCCGTGCGCTCAACTGGGGCAAGCAGTACCGCGTCGAAGCCGCCATCCTCCTGTTCGGCCACAAACAGTCTGGAGATTCCAAGCATTGATGCGAACAGCAGCGTTACCCAGAGCGCACCGGAAGCAAGTTCGCCACTAATTGATCGCTGGCCAAGCGCGAAGTGAAAGACAACCAGCGTCGCGGCCGCCAGCAAAGCCATAGCTGGGACCGACTCGCGGTCACGGAACTCAAGCAAGAGGTCCTTTCGCAGCAGGGTGATTGTCTGACCGATCATCTGTAGAGCGCTTCGATCATCTCTTCGGATACCTCATCAGCGGCCGCCAGGAACGAACTCTGCGCAGACCTAAGGCCAATCGCGATGTCGGCAGTTTCGAGCAGTGCGCGAGGGTCATGCCCAGTGATCACGCGAGTGCGGCCCGCGTTGAGCAGCGGCTCGAGCAGCGCGGAGCCACCAGGGTCAAGGTTCGCATAGGGCTCGTCGAGCAGCAGAAGTGGCGTATCGCAAAGCAGGGCTCGTGCAGCACTTGCGCGCTGAACTGTGCCGCGGGAGAGGTTGCGGACCTGTTCGTCGGCACGGCTGCCGATCCCTACGCTGTCAATCAATTGATCAACTCGCTCGCTTGCCACTCGGTTTAGGCGAGCCTGGTGTTGCAGGTTTTCGCGAACCGTTAGCGAGCTGTAGAGCATTGGCGTATGGCCGAGCAGGCCAACCTTCCCACGGATCGCCCAAGCTTCCCGCGGTAATTTGTGGCCCAAGACCTCAACTCGGCCGGCATGCGGGCGCAGCAGTCCGCAGAGCATTCGCAGCAGCGTTGTCTTGCCTGCCCCATTGGCGCCGAGCACGGCGAGCGTTTCCCCTTCGCTGACGGCGAACGATATTCCGTAGAGAGCATCGCGTTCGCCATAGCGACGCTCTGCTCC
>JAPLCG010000004.1 GCA_026392385.1 Solirubrobacterales bacterium | reverse complement strand
TAGCCAGCAGCATCGGCAACCAACCGCCGCACGAGTAGAGCCCTATCGCTCGAACCAAGCATTGGAAGCTCGCGCTCAACGACCCTTGAAGCAACCAACGTAAGGTCCTCACCTGGCTGCGGAGAGTCGCAGTCAAGCAATGCCGTTCTCAGCGAGGCGAGCAGCAGTTGATCCTCGGCCTCCATCAGTTCTCACCGATCGGAAGTAGACGGAGTTCCGCACCCTCCGCGGCAGCGGCTGCTAGGTCTAATGCGCCATGGAGATCCGTTTGCAAATCAACTTCAACACGACTCGCTGACCCTGCATCGCTTTCAGCTATCCGTCGCCAGGCAATTACTCCCGCATCTTTGACCACAAGTCGTGGGCGAGCGCCCTCGGCGGCGGCGAGGACATCCACCCCGATGCCGACCTGAAGCGCGTCGAGCGGAGCGAGAGCACTGACCGTCGTCGCCCGCTCACCGGACGCGAGCTGCTCGGCAACTGAGCCGGCATCGCGGAACGCCCCCGGGCCAAGAACAGCTCCACGTGGAAGGTCAACGGCAGCAACCAGTCGCCGCCCTGCGGTGATCCTCGTCAGCGACCCGGCTGGCATCCAGCGTTGAGGGATCATCCTGAGCGCCAATTGACGCGCGTCGAGATAGCGCCCGGCCTTAACTGAGATGGCAGTTACGACAATCGGAACCAGCGGCGCAATCTTCGCTGCTAGCGCCGACTCCCTCGCCGAGATATCAGCGGCCGCAGCGCCGCCAAGCATCAGGCTCAACATGCCGAGCAGCAGCGCTTTACGAACTGCTGTCATTGAGGCACTTCAGCTGACGGCAATTCGATCCCATATCCGCCGGCCACACCAAGGCCACGGGTCACACGCCCACCATTGCGCTTTGCAGCGCTCGAGCTGATGCGCAGTCCAGCCCCTCGTCGCTGGCCCTTCCCCAATCTCTGCTGTGCAGAAGTTCGACTCGATCCAGCATCGGTTACGCGAATTTCGTGAAGCCCGAGGTTCGACACAACCGAAATCGCTATCGGACCACTGCCGTGTTCGATCGAGTTGGCAATCAGATTGGCAGCTGCCTGACCGATGCCATTTCTATCCGCTTCAACAAGAGCATTCGCGCCTTTGATCAACTCAATTTTGCGTCCGGCCGCAGCCGCAGCCGGCGTCCACGCCGCGGCCAGATCAGCTGCTAATCCAGCGAGCGAAAACCTCTCGCTGTTGGACTCGCTGGCAAGACCGGCGGAAACACCGAGTTCGTCCAGCGAGCTCGCCGCGCGAACCAACTCACTATCAAGCGATGTGAGGATCCCTAGCGGCGCTCCAGGGTGGCGGGCGGCGGCCGCTATCCCTAGCCGAATCGCGGAAAGTGGCCTGCGGATCTCATGAATTGCATCGGCGACGCCTCGTCGCCACCTCCGCCTGCAAATCACTATTCCAGCGAGCGCACTTACAAACGCGACTGCCTGAATCGCTACGAGAACAATCATGCCGCTACCGGACCATCTACAAGTCGGTAGCCAACACCCCAGACATTCACAACCAGCCGGTCTCCCTCAACAGACAGCTTCTGGCGCAAGCGACAAGCATGCGAGTCAAGCGTCCGCGTTGATCCCAGCGAGCGGAATCCCCAAACATCGCGAAGCAATTCTTCCTTTGTAAATACGCGAGTCGGATTACTGGCAAGCGCCCTCAACAGCGCATACTCCTTCTGGGAAAGGGACATCCGCCGCCCGCGCAATGTCACCTCACGGGCTGGCGGGTCAACCTCAAGCGGTCCGATTCTCATCCTGCCCTGCCCCTTGCGAACATTTGTCCTGCGCAGCAGAGCTGCGACCCGGGCTCGGAGCTCTGGGTAGGAAAACGGCTTAACGAGATAGTCATCTGCTCCGTGGTCAAAGCCCCGCAACCGGTCAAGCTCGCCAGAGCGACCGGTGATGACGAGTAGGGGAATGTTTGGGTCGATGCGGCTGACAATGCCATCGCTTGCGCGGACTGCCCTGATCACCTCGAGTCCGTCACTGTCGGGAAGGCCCAGGTCAATAACTGCAAGGTCTGGAAACTTCGTTTCCATAAGCCTGAGCGCATGTCTCGCGCAGTCCGCTACGAGTAGCTCGTAACCGTCGGCTGTCAGATTGTCGGCTAGGAAAGTACGCGTTGCATCGTCGTCCTCAGCAACAAGAATTGTGAAAGTCTCATGTTCTGTCATGCACTGCCTAGGAGGTCGGCAGCAGTTTCTCTCCCCCGTCAGCCGAACTCAATTTGGCTGAAAGAGAACTCCGCCGCGCAGATTGCGCGGCAGTGCTGCGCGAACCCGATCAGAGGTCAGCAGCCTTGGCGTCGAAGATCGATACTCGACGACGGTAAATGTGCCATCTCTTCGCACTGCTACGCGCTTAAGTCCAGCAATCTCGTTGAGATCAACTGGCTGACTGTTGTAATCGACCCTGACCCCATCCGAACAGACACCTCCCCACCAGCAGATCCGCGGTTGGGGAAGCTGCGCGGAAACGACCTCTAACTCACGAACCTTGACCCCGCCAGCTGGGATGTAATCAATCCCCTTCGCATAGACGCTCAATGGCCGCTTGTTGCCAAACGGCTGAAGCGCTACGACCCGGCCGCCTTCAGGAACTGCCCCCAGCAACCCGGGCACCGGCCGCCAATCAACGCGCTGCAAGGCGGGGTCAACTTGAACCCGGATTATCAAACCGAGCATCATTGCGCATGCAATAGCGGTGACAGTGACTGTCATACGCGGCTTGAGGACGGCCAGACAGCCGCCAGCGGCTACAACTGCAGCCGGCCAAGCGACAAGCAGGTTCCTTGCAATCAACAGATCCCAGCCAACAAGGGCAGCAACGATCAGTGCTATCAAACTGCCCCCCGCAACAAGTGCGGCGGCGACTATTCCTGACCGTTCAGCTGCCTGCGCTCGGCGAGCCATTAACGCCAAGCAGCCAGCGGCGAACACGCCAAGGATCGCTGCGACTATTAGCTCAACGTGGCTTCGGGCGATCGCATTGCCAACCCAAGCCTGAGCCGGCACCTGAGCCAGCCTGACATTGAACGACAGGTAAGGAACCCAATCACTGTTGCCAGTGCCGCGCTGACGCACCGCCAGCTGAATTAGCGATACCCCTGCCAAGGTTGGGACTAGCCCAGCAGCAACGACTCGCACTCGCGCCCCATCACAGCGCCGAAGCAGGATCAGGCCGGTGAGCGCGACTGGTAGGACGGCCACGTACTGGGTCATCACCGCGCCAGCCGAAAAGATTCCCCATCCGAGCAGAGCTAGCCAGCCGGGCCTGCGCAACGCTGCCCCAAAGCACGCGAGCGCAAGCGCAAATAGAAGTGCGACTAGCGAGTAGGCCCGAGCTTCCTGCGAATACCACCACATCATTGGCGAGAACGTGCAAAATGCGGCCGCGATCAGCGCGGCGTTACGGCTTACTAGTTGCC
>JAPLCG010000068.1 GCA_026392385.1 Solirubrobacterales bacterium | reverse complement strand
GATTGGCCCACAGGTGACCGAGCAGATCAAGGAGTTCGTTGGCGAGCTTGAAGGCGTCACCGAGGTGACACCAACGATGATCTTCACTCCGCCTTGGACGCCCGAGATGATGAGCGAAGACGCAAAGTTTGCGCTCGGCTACTAGCTGAGCTGTTTCTTGCGACGAGCGGCACGCATCCCTGCGGCTGGTCCACCAGAGGGGCGAGCCGTGCCGGTAGGAGGAAGGCCTGGGCTGGGTGCATGTGTTGAGCCCGGCTGACTGACCGTCGTCTTACGCGTCTTCTTTGCCTTGGCCTTCGCGGACTTGCTCTTCTTGGTGGCCTTTGGCGACTTGGTTGGTTTAGCTGGCGCAGGTTGAGTGCTGGCCTGTCGCTTGGCAGTCTTCTTTGGCTTGACGATCTTCTTGGTTGGAATCCGCGCTGCGGCGGGCGTCTCTTTAGGACCACGCTTTTCAGCGAGCTGAACAAGTTCGGCGAGTGCTTCGGAGATTCCCTCGGAGAGCTTTTCGGCATCCGGAACGATGTCGTAGTCGGCGAGCAGACCGAAGTTGACTTCGCCGTTGTAGGACATGATCGCGACTGCGAGCGCATGGTTCTCGGGTAGGAACGCGATCGGGTAGAGCCCCAACATCTTGTGGCCCATCACGTAGAGCGGGAACTGTGGGCCGGGAACATTCGTAACGATCAGGTTGAAGAGTCGCGTCGAGAAGTTGAGCCTCGATGCTTGGGCAAGAATTGTTGGCGGTGCCAGTTGCTGCACTCCGGCAAGCACCTCGGCACCAACCGCCTGCTTGCTGTCCTTGAGTCCGTCCATTGACTTCTTTACGAAACGCAATCGCGCAACGTGATCCTTGATGTAGACCGGCAGTGGTCCGCGCATTACGGCAATGCGGTTACCTAGCGCTCCGTGCTCGTCGCTAGCCCTGATCGAAACCGGCACAAGCGCTCGAAGTTCAAGGCCCTCCGTACGCACACCGCGTGAACGCAGCCAGTTACGAAGGGCTCCAGAAACGACCGTCAGGACAACATCATTAACCGTCCCGCCAAATGCATTCTTGACCGTCTTGAAGTCTGCGAGCTGTTCGTTTGTTGTGACGAGTCGGCGGTGCGGACCAATCTCAGTATTAAGCGGGGTCTCGGGGGCAGGGTTTAGGCCCGCCCAAGCGAGTTCGCCAACGCCTTCGATTGCCTCTCTCGCTTCGTCGAGTGCGCGCTCAGGGTGCTGGGCGTAGCGAAGCACTCGCGTGGCGATTCCAATTACTCCTCGGGCGGCGTCACGCAGGCCCGCGGCTACGAGCTCAGCGGGCGAAGGCTCGGGTCGCGGCGTCCAAGGCTCAACATCGGTCGCTGGCGCCGGTGGGTTCTGCTCAATGTCAAAAAGTACGGTTGCGAGGTCAACACCTGAGACGCCGTCAACTAGAGCGTGATGAGTCTTGTTGATTAATGCAAAGCGGTTGTTCTCAAGGCCTTCAACCACCCACATCTCCCAGAGTGGTTTTGAACGGTCAAGCTGCTGGGAAGCGATCCTCGAAGCAAGTTCGAGCAGCTGATGTTCGCTACCCGGTGCAGGCAGCGCTGTATGGCGGACGTGGTAGCCGATGTTGAAGGTCGGGTCATCGACCCAAAGCGGACGACCGGACTCGCCGGGTGGGAATGCGAGCTTCTGTCGGTAGCGCGGAACGAGCTGCAAGCGCGCCTGAATCTGTTCGGTGAACTCTTGGAACGGGGGCGCTTTTCCCTCAACGATAATCATCGCCCCGATGTGCATGTGCGAGTTCGATCCCTCCTGCGCGAGGAACGACGCGTCAACTGCTGTAAGTCGGTCAAGGTGCTGCTGTGTCATTTAAGTGCCTGCATTTGATTGGTGACAGACCAGACAAGGCTAGCGTCGGGGGGCTGGCCGCGCAGCCCCGGCAATAGCGGATACTCTTTCGGCCATGGCGTGGGACTTCTCAACCGATCCTGCTTTCCAAGTCGAACTCGACTGGATGAGCGATCTCGTGCGCGAGGAGATTTGGCCGCTCGAGACGCTTGACCTCTCAATGGAGCAGGTCGGCGAGGTGATGAAGCCCCTCCAAGAACGGGTTAAGGAGCGCGGACTTTGGGCTGCGCATCTGCCACCGGAGCATGGTGGTCAGGGCTTCGGCCAGCTGAAGCTTGGTCTGATGCACGAGATCCTTGGCACAAGTCCCTACGCTCCGTTTGCCTTCGGGAGTAACGCGCCGGATTCAGGTAATGCCGAGATTCTCGCTCTGGCGGGAAGCGATGAGCAGAAGGATCGCTGGCTTGAACCGCTGCTTGCCGGACAGATCCGCTCGGCGTTTTCAATGACTGAGCCTGCCACCGCCGGATCGGACCCAACTCTGCTCGAAACGAGTGCTCGTGAAGACGGTGACGGCTGGGTGCTCAACGGCCGCAAGTGGTTCACAACCCACGGCTCGATCGCGGACTTCCTGATCGTAATGGCGGTCAGCGACCCTGATGCGCACAAGTACCAGCGCGCGTCGATGTTCATCGTTCCTGCCGACACTCCAGGGGTCACGATGGTTCGAGATGTTCCGACAATGGAACATCCTGAGGAGCGCTTTGGCTTCTTCGGTGGTCATACAGAGATCCTCTACGAGGATGTGCGAATCGGGCCGGAAGCGTTGCTTGGACCGCGCGGTGCCGGGTTCCTGATCGCCCAGCAGCGGCTCTATCCAGGGCGAATTCATCACTGCATGCGTTGGCTGGGAGTTGCGCGACGAGCATTCGACATGCTCTGCGAGCGTTCGCTGACAAGGTTTGCTCACGGATCGCTTCTCTCTGAGAAGGAGACTGTGCAGAATTGGGTTGCCGATAGTGCGGCGCAGATGCAGGCAGCACGACTGATGACTCTCCATGCGGCTTGGAAGATGGATGACCAAGGTGTCGCCGCAGCGAGACAGGACATTTCGCTGATCAAGTTCTTTGGCGCAACGGTGCTCCACGATGTAATCGACCGGGCATTGCAGGTTCACGGCTCACTTGGCTATTCGACCGACCTTCCGCTTGAGGCGATGTACCGCTATGCGAGAGCCGCCCGGTTCTACGATGGACCGGACGAGGTTCACCGTGCATCGGTTGCTGGACGGATCCTCCGCGGGTTCGAAGCGCCTGCCGACGGAGTCCCAACCGAACACATCCCGACGCGGCGAGCAGCAGCGCAGGAGAAGTTCGCTTGGCTGCTTGAAGCGGCCACCGCTAACGACTAGCCGTGCGTCGTGGCGGCTCCAACCGCACGCTGATTGCCGTGCTGATCGTTCAAGTACTGATCGCGACACTGTTCGTCGTGCTCGTTGCCACAGACTCAATTCCGCTGCCATCAGCCTCTGCAACCTCAATCAGCTCTAAACTTGCATTTGATGCTTAACGCCCCCGAGACAATTCTTCTAGCCGCTCCTCGCGGTTACTGCGCAGGAGTTGATCGCGCAGTCGTCAGCGTTGAGCGCGCTCTTGAGGCGCACGGTGCACCTGTCTACGTCCGTAAGGAGATTGTTCACAACAAGCATGTTGTTGAGCAACTCCGCTCACGTGGAGCAATCTTCGTAGACGAACTCAGCGATGAGATTCCCGAAGGCGCCGTCACAGTTTTCTCTGCACACGGCGTGGCTCCTTCAGTGCATAGCGATGCTGAACGGCGTGGGCTGCGAACAATTGATGCAACCTGCCCGCTTGTCACGAAGGTCCACATTGAGGCAAAGCGCTTCGCGGAGGATGGCTACACCGTTGTCTTAGTCGGTCATGCTGGGCATGAAGAGGTTGAGGGAACGATGGGCGAGGCCCCGGATTCAATTGTGCTGGTTGAGACTGAGGATGATGTCGACGCCCTCGAGCTTGATGGAGAGAGCCGTGTCGCTCTCGTGACGCAGACGACACTTTCAGTTGACGAGACGGCATCGATCATCAACCGCCTGAAGACTCGCTTTCCGCAGATTGTTTCGCCGAAGCACGAGGATATTTGTTATGCCACGACCAATCGTCAGCTCGCAGTCAAGGAGTTGGCTGTTCAATGCGACCTCGTGCTCGTGATCGGGTCGAGGAACTCCTCAAACTCAAACCGGCTTGTAGATGTAACGCGTGACCTCGGTACCGACGCGTACCTGATTGACAATGAGGGTGAGGTTCGCGAGGAGTGGCTTGAAGGACGCAGGACCGTCGGGATCACCTCTGGAGCGAGCGCCCCTGAGGAGCTGGTTCAACGGCTTGTTGAGTTCTTCCGTGCGCGTGGCACCGACGATGTTCGCGAAGTGACTGTCACCGAGGAAGGTGTCAGGTTCATGCTGCCGAAGGCCGTGCGCGATGTCACTGCCACCGCAAGCGACTGACCTAGCTCCGAAGCGGGCGTTTCAGCGCACGCTGGTTATCTCAGATCTCCACCTTGGTGGAAGCCTCGGAGTTGACATTCTGCGCAGAGCCGAGAACCGTAAGGCTCTCAAGTCTGAACTGTCTGGTTGCGACCGGCTTGTGTTGCTCGGTGACACGCTTGAGCTAAGGCATGGACCCGTTCGCGATGTGCTCGGCCCAGCACTTGATGCATTGAGTGACCTCGCCAGCGCTCTCGATCCGGGATGCGAGGTCGTTGTTCTAGCCGGGAACCATGATCACGCGCTGATTGCTCCGTGGCTCGATCAACGCGCGCGCAGCGGGAAGCCGAGTGCTTTAACAGCGGAGCAGATTGTCGCCGCTGACAGCGGCTGGCTTTCGACACTGATCGCCGAAGCATTTAGCCCGGCCAATGTCGTGCTTGCCTATCCGGGAATCTGGTTGCGTGATGATGTCTACGCCTTCCATGGCCACTATCTCGACCGGCACATTGAGATCCCAACCTTTGAGCGCCTGGCCGCCGGAGTGATGGCTCGCATTACCGGCCGATCACCGGCGGATTCAGTTGGGCCGGATGACTACGAGGCAGTGCTCGGCCCAATGTATGCATGGGCCTATGCGCTGGCCCAGCAGGCTGAGGGCCGCGGTGCCCAGGGAGCACATGGCGCCTCCAAACGTGTTTGGGATGTTCTATCTGGCGCGTCAGGGCACCGACCGATCCGCCGCAGGCTTGCCTCATTTGGATTCGCCGGCGCTGTTGGGGTACTTAACCTGCTCAAGCTTGGTCCGCTGCATAGGGAGATTTCGCCGGCAAGGCTGCGCAGCGCTGGAATCGAATCGGCGGCCGCAGCGGCAAAGGGAATCCGCGTCAGCCCGGATCACCTGATCTACGGGCATACCCATCGACCGGGGCCTCTGAGTGGTGATCAGGCCTCTGAATGGCTTGGCTCAGATGGAACCCAGCTTTGGAATAGCGGGTCATGGGTCTTTGAGGAGCATTTTCTGAAGGGGGCAAAGCCAGGGTCCCCATATTGGCCGGGTCGCGTAGTCGAGGTTCTTGAAAGCGGTCCGCCGCGCATCATCTCAACCCTGAATGACCTTTCAGCCGCTGAGATCGTTGGCGACATGCAGCCGCTTGACGACTTGAACTGACTCAGTTCGCTTCGCTGAGTCCAGGCGTAAAGACGGTTGCCAGCAGCTCAACGCCGTTGCCAACTTCAATCTAAACCACAGCTTCGCTATGCGAAGGGTGGGAGATCAGCTCAACTGCGCCGGTCCCGGAAACCTGAAACTCCTCGCCATTTGCCCGCACTGTTCCTCTACCGGCAACGGAGACCCAGACCCCACCGGCCGCATAAGGACCGCTGTACGGGCCTTGAACGGTCTCTGAGGGCGGTTCAAGGATTGCCCCCTCAACCTCCTCGGGACGCATTGGCTCAACGGTGTCGCGCTCAACGCCAAGTAGATCCTGGATCAGCAGTTCAGTTGCCTGATAGGCGCCTTCGCCGGCATGCAGATCAACCAGCTTTAGCTCCTGATCCCATAGGTAACGGGTTGGGTATCCACGGGCTCCATAGAACTCGCAGGTTTCGCCCTCAGCATCAACGACGACCGGGTACTCGATCCCAAGGCGCTTGATTGCTGCCTCCACCGCATCCGGGTCAGCGCTCGCCGGAAAGGCGGGAGCGTGAACGCCAATTACACGCAGGCCAGCCGCTTCGTAACGTTGGTGCCACTCTCGTAGGTAGGGCAGCGTACGCATTGAATGCGGCGAGCAGATGTCCCAGAACTCAACGATGACGGGCCTGCCGCGCTGCTTATCAATCCGCAGGGGGGCAGTATTGAACCACGTGAGGCCGCGTGGGAAGGGCGGCGCGGAGATGTTTACGGGAGGTCGCAGCGGAGCGCGATGGTAGCGCTGACCGAGGGCGAACTCGCCGTCTATTCGGGCCAGTACCGCCACGCGGTAGTTGCCCTCGCTGACGCTTCGCAGCATGCGGCCGATGTGGCCGACGCTGATATCGCTCCGGGCTTGCGCGGTCACGCAATTGAAGAGGCCGAACATGTGGCTCTGTGGGATGAGTTCGTTGAAGCAGTTGGCGGCGACATTCGTGTGTCAGCTACAGCTGAGACAAGCAACTGCGTCAAGGAATGGGCCGGCGAGTCAGATCGTCCGCTGCTGGACACGCTCGTCACGCTCTACGCGATTGAGTCAGGTCAGCCGGTAATCAGCGAGACAAAGCGCGCTGGCCTTGTTGAGCATTACGCATACACGCCCGATAGCCCGGCGACCGAGTACTTCGATGTTCACGCTGAACTCGATATTGAGCACGCAGATCAGGCACGTCGCCTGATTGAGCCGCGGCTGGCTGAGGCGGACCAGGATCACCTGCTTGCTGTTGCGGAGGCAACGATGCTTGCCAACGGGTAGTTGCTTGATGGCGTCGAGCAGCGGCTCGTGCGCTAAGAAGAGAGCTGACAAGCTGAGCAGACGGCAATGGGAACAGGATCAAAGATCGCTGTTCTGGTTGCCGTCGTTGCCGCTGCGGTAGTTGCATTCGTTCTGTTTAGCGGCGGTTCTGGAAGTTCAACGCAGACAACATCCGTTACCGAAACTGGCAAGCGAATAGCTACTACGCCTGCGGTTAGAGTTGTGTCTGCCGCCGTTTCGGTTGGTGCAAGTGGTCCGACGGGCGGTGTGAAGGACATCGCGGCGAACGCTGGTGATCGGATTGTCATCACCGTTCAGTCGACCGGCTACACGGGCGAGGTCCACCTGCATGGTTTTGACATTCACCACGATGTCGCGCCCGGCAAGCCAGTTGCGTTTGTCGTGCCAGCGTCTGCGACTGAAAAGCCTGAGGGGCAGGGAAGTTTTGAGATGGAACTTGAGGCGACGGCGACGCTAATTGCCAGGCTTCGCGTAAGCCCGTGAAGCTCCGGCGGCCGGCCTGGCTGGCTATCGCGGCCACGACCGTGGCTGGCCTCCAGATGCTTGCTGTTCCGGTTGGGGCTTTTGCGCATGGACTGACTGCTCGCGCCGATCTTCCGATCCCAGCCTGGCTGTTTGCGTGGGCGGCGACGCTTGTGTTGCTTGTTTCGTTTGCGGCGCTTGCCGTGCTCTGGCGCAAGCCACTTCTGGCGAGTTGCAAGGAACGGGAGCTGATCCCGTTCGGGGTTGGTGTGGACCTCTTACTCGGGTCGGTTGGGATCGCCTGGTTTGTGCTCGTTTGTTGGGCCGGGTTGGTTGGGACGTTCGTACCTACGGCAAATCTCGCTCCGACGGCAATTTGGGTGCTGTTCTGGGTTGGAGTTCCGGTTGCGAGCGCCTGCTTCGGTGACATATTCCGACTGCTGAGCCCTTGGCGTTCGACGGCTCGACTGGTCGGCTGGCTGATTGGCCAGCTTGTCCCCGAAGGGCTGCCGGCGCCAAGACCATGGCCTGAACGCCTCGGAAGGCTGCCTGCGGTCGCGGGACTGTTGGCAATGGGCTGGCTTGAACTGGCATATAGCGGACGCGACGATCCGCACACGCTCGCCATGCTGGCGCTGCTTTACGCGGCGGTGCAACTTCTTGGGATGAGTTTCTGGGGCGTCGAGACTTGGTCGGATCGTGGCGATTCATTCGGAGTCCTGTTCTCTTTGATCTCAAAGATCGCGCCATTGCAAAGGGTTGACGGTCGGCTGCAGCTGCGAGTTCCTCTCTCCGGACTGGCGCGCTTGGCTGAGATTCGCTGGACCCAGGCTTTGCTGCTGGTCGTTATCGGAACGACGACCTTTGATGGCTTCACGCAGGGACCGCTCTGGGCCGACTTCTCAGTCTGGCTGCGCGATCGCTTTAGCGACGGCGGCCTAGCGATGACCGCAGCTGGAGAAGCTGCCTCAACAATTGGTTTGTTTGCCGCGATTCTCGTTGTAAGCGGAATCTGGCTGGCAGGAGTGCGTGGGGCAGCTACGCGACTCGGCAGTGATCCGCTACTGGTTGGCCGTCGATTTGCGCAGGTTCTAGTGCCGATCGCTCTGGCCTACACGGTCGCCCATTACGCATCGTTCCTTGTGATTCAAGGGCAGGCGGTCGGGTACCTAATCTCTGATCCACTTGGTAACGGAAGTGACTGGTTCGGCACTGCTTATGCATCGATCGATTACGGACTGCTCGGCCCAACCGCCGTCTGGTGGGTGCAGGTCGCTGTCCTCGTCCTCGGTCACATCGCCGCACTGATGCTCGCTCATGACCGTGCCCTTGAGTTGGCGGATGACCCCCGAACCGCAACACGCTCGCAAGTCCCGATGTTGGTCGCGACGGTTGCGTTCACGGTACTCGGCCTCTGGCTGCTTTCGGCGGCGAACCTTTGATGCTGCCAATCGCGCACCTCGGTCATTGGGCTTCGCTCCTTTACGCGTTGCCGGTGATCATCCTGATCATCTGGGCTGGGGTTGCCAAGCTGTTAGAACACCGTCGCAAGCGCTGAAGCGAGTCGATATTGATTTCGTGAACTGCGCAACTTTTGGAACTTTGTAGGGTTCCCTATTGCGAAGATGTGTGACATTGGTCATACTTCAGAAATCCAAAGCGCTAATCCAACAGGAGGAGACACCTTGCGCAAATCAATACTAATCGCAGCGATGGCCGTTCTTGGCTCGCTTGCGGTGTCAGCAACCGCATCAGCAGCGGTTGCAAATCCAGATCAGAAGTCGATCATCAGCCTCAAGTCGTTCACTGGAGGACCGATCAAGGGCAATACATATGGAGCGCTTGACTCCTACCTGTACACGCGGGAGGCAGCTTCAACGCGACCATTGTCCCAGGCCCACCCGGTTGCCAAGGTGATCCTCCAGTTCCCTGCTGGCAGCAAGGTGAACACTGATGTCATCTCAGCTGCCAACAAGTGCAAGCAGAAGCCGAACACCTATCCAGGTACTTTGGCGACGAAGTGTGCTGCTGCGAAG
>JAPLCG010000011.1 GCA_026392385.1 Solirubrobacterales bacterium | reverse complement strand
GGGTTCCTTGCCAGAACTCGACTGGCTGCCTCAACGATCAGCTTCTGACGCAGCTCTGGCGACAAGCGCTGGCGACCTTCATACGATTCTGCCATCTGAACCATCCCTTTAGTTTATCGGCCGATTCGGCCGATCGTGATAATCGAGAGGTGCACTAAGAACTGGTTGATTAGTCACGACCTCAATAATAATCAGTATTAAGTCTAGCTGTTGACAGCTTAGGGTAATTCGCCGCGAGCAGTCGGATTCCCGATAGCGCGGCAACCGTCGACGGCTTGCGTCGAAGTAAAGCGCTCAGGCAGCTGCGAGATTACGCAGCACGTAAGGCAGGATTCCGCCGTGGCGGAAGTAATCCGCCTCCTTGGGCGTATCAATCCTGACCTTCACTGTGATCGCGGTGCCATCGGCGGTGATGTCAAGCGTTTCAGGAACAGCACCGTCGCCAATGTCTGGGATCTCAAATGTCTCGTGGCCTGTAAGTCCGAGTGACTCAGCCGACTGCCCATCAAGGAACTGCAATGGCAACACGCCCATGCCAACAAGATTTGAACGGTGGATCCGCTCGTAGGAGCTGGCAATGACAGCACGAACGCCAAGCAGCTGTGTGCCCTTCGCGGCCCAGTCGCGCGAGGAGCCGGATCCGTATTCCGCACCAGCCAGAACAACAAGCGGCACACCCTCATCGGCATAACGCATCGCCGCGTCATAGATCGACAGCTGCTCGCCTGACGGCTGATGGATCGTCACGCCTCCCTCAGTTCCAGGAGCGAGAAGATTGCGCAGTCGAATGTTCGCAAACGTCCCGCGCACCATCACCTCATGGTTGCCACGCCGTGAACCGTAGGAGTTGAAGTCGGTCGGCTTGACTCCGTGCTCTTCCAACCAGCGGCCAGCCGGCCCATCGCTGCGAATTGCGCCAGCAGGGCTGATGTGATCGGTCGTAACTGAGTCGCCAAGCAGCGCGAGCACGCGACCACCACGGATCGCTGAGGTGGGCGATGGTTGAGTCGACAGACCATCGAAGTAAGGCGCCTTGCGGATATAGGTTGAATCCTCAACCCATTCGAAGCGATCGCCGACCGGCGAATCTAGATTGCGCCAGTGCTGATCACCCTCAAATACCTCGCCGTATGACTTGCGGAACATGTCCGACGCAAGGCAGGACTCAACGGTGCTGGCAACCTCCTGTGGAGTTGGCCAGATATCAGAAAGCATCACGGAGTTCCCGTCGCGATCCTCACCAATCGGATCGCTGTAGAGGTCAATATCCATCGTTCCAGCAAGCGCGTAAGCAACCACCAACGGCGGTGACGCGAGCCAGTTCATCGTCACATCCGGGTTGATCCGGCCCTCGAAGTTGCGATTACCCGACAGAACCGCGCTTACATCAAGACCGGACTCCTGAACTGCGGCACTTATCTCTGACGCAAGCGGCCCCGAGTTGCCGATACATGTCGTGCACCCGTAACCAACGAGGTTGAAGCCGAGCGCGTTCAGGTCAGCCGTCAACTCCCCCCTATCAAGGTAGGCGGTGACGACCTTCGAGCCTGGTGCCAGCGAGGTCTTCACCCAAGGCTTAGTCGTCAAGCCACGCTCAACCGCCTTTCGGGCAAGCAAGCCGGCAGCAACCATCACCGAAGGGTTCGATGTGTTCGTGCATGAGGTGATCGCAGCGATCACAACGGCTCCATCCTCCAAATCGAACTCGCTGCCATTCGCAAGCTTGACTGCAACAGCCTCCTTAACGGCCACGCCAGCTCCCGAGATTTCATTACGAGCGGCAAGTGCCCTGCCATAAGCCTCACGTGATTCCGTCAGCGAAACTCGATCCTGCGGGCGCTTCGGGCCGGCAATCGAAGGAACAACTGTGCTGAGGTCAAGCACCAGCTCCTCAGAGAACTTCGGAGACTCTTGGCCCGGTTCATGGAAGAGACCCTGAGCGCGAGCGTAAGCCTCAACGAACTCAACCTGATCCGGATCACGTCCTGTAAAGGACAGGTAGCGGAGCGTCTCTGCATCAATTGGGAAGATCGCGCAGGTCGAACCGAACTCAGGCGACATGTTGCCAATCGTCGCGCGGTCGGCAAGCGGCAGGCTGGAAACGCCATCGCCGTGGAACTCAACGAACTTACCGACCACCCCGTGCGCGCGCAGCTGCTCGGTGAGCGTCAGAACGAGGTCGGTAGCAGTCGCAGCCTCAGGCAGCGTGCCTTCAAGCTTGACGCCAACCACCCGTGGAATCAGCATCGGCATTGCCTGGCCGAGCATTGCCGCTTCCGCCTCAATGCCGCCAACACCCCAACCAAGTACACCGAGCCCATTGACCATTGTCGTATGCGAGTCGGTACCGACGAGCGTGTCGAGCCATGCCCTGCCGGTCACGTCATCTTTGAAGACAACCCTTGACAGGTACTCAAGGTTGACCTGATGGACGATGCCCGTCTCAGGCGGCACAACCGCGAAATTGTCAAATGCCGTCTGCCCCCAGCGCATAAAGCTGTAGCGCTCGTGGTTGCGCTCGTACTCGCGCTCCGAATTGACCTCAAACGACTTGGCGTTACCATACGAATCAACCTGAACCGAGTGGTCAATAACCAACTCGGCTGGCACAAGTGGATTGATCTTGTCTGGGTCACCGCCGAGGTCCGCCATCGCATCGCGCATTGCGGCAAGGTCAACGACCGCCGGCACGCCGGTGAAGTCCTGCATTACGACGCGCGCCGGGCTAAAAGCAATCTCCTTCGATGGCTCAGCGTCAGCGTCCCAGCCGGCAAGCGCTTCAATGTCAGCCGCACTTACCGACACGCCATCCTCGCCTCTCAGCAGGTTCTCGAGCAGAACCCTGAGTGAGAATGGCAGTCTGGCAACATCAAACCGGTCGCTTAGAGCCTGAATGTCGAAGTACTCCCAATCGCGACCCGCGTGGCTAAAGGTCCTCAGCGAGTTGAAGGAGTTGAGTGACATATCCGTCAGTTTGACAGGGGCGAAGCGCTGATGGGCGGCGATCGACAGCATCGGACCGCCGCCGTGCTGTCATCATTGCCCTCAGATGGCACTGCCACCCGGACCAAAACAATCGTCTGCCTACCAGACTCTCGCCTGGACGCTGCGAGCACCGCCATTCCTGGAAAGCAGCCGCCGCGAGTTCGGTGATGTTTTCACCGTCAATCTTGGAATCGTGGAACCGGTTGTCGTTGTCAGCGACCCGGACCTTGTCAAGAAGGTCTTCACCGGCGACGCAAACATTCTGCGCGCTGGCGCTGGCAACAAGGTGCTCAAGCCAATCCTCGGCAGCCGCTCGATCCTGCTGCTGGACGGCCCCGAGCATCTGCGAGAGCGCAAATTGATGCTGCCCCAGTTCCACGGCAAACGGATGGAGGCCTTCACTCAACTGATGCGCGACATCACCAATCGGGCAATTGACGGCTGGCAGGTTGGCGCCGAGATCAAACTCCAGTCCGCCTTCCAAGAAATCACACTCGACATAATCCTGCGCGCCCTGTTTGGGCTTGACGAGGAGAGTCGTCGTACAACTGAACTTCGCGAAGCCCTCCACCGCATGACACGCTGGGCATCCGGTCCGTTGTCGCAGATCACCATGTCACGCGAGGCGAACAACAAGCCCGGTCTCTGGTGGATGGTCAAACCATCGATCGACGCCACCGACCGATTGATCTACGCGCACATCGCTGAGCGGCGCAACGCCAAGGACCTTGCAGCGCGCGACGACATCCTCTCCCTGCTGCTCCAAGCTGAGGACGAAAACGGCAAGGGGCTGAGTGACCGGGAACTGCGCGATGAGCTTATGACCCTTCTAATTGCCGGCCATGAGACGACGACAACTGCGATGGCTTGGGCATACGAACGGCTGCTTCGCCAACCCGACGACATGCAGCGACTGCAAGCCGAAGCGCGCGACGAGGACCGCGACGAGGGCTGGACTGACGCCGTGATCCACGAAGCGATGCGGCGTCGGCCACCAATTCCGATGGTCGCACGGAGCCTTAGCGAGCCATGGACGCTCCGCGAAGAGGACGGGCCGCTACCGGCCGGCACAATCGTCGCGCCGTCAATCTGGCTGATCCACCACCGCGAAGACATCTACCCGGAACCAGAAGCCTTCCGGCCGGAACGCTGGCTCGGCGTAAAGCCCGACACCTATCGCTGGCTGCCATTTGGCGGCGGAATCCGTCGCTGTGTTGGGGCTAGTTTCGCGCTGCTTGAAATGCGTGAAGTGCTGCGTACTGTTGCCGCGCGAACCGAACTCGTACTCGCCGACCCGAGCAGCTCGCGCGAACGGATCAGCCGACGCGCAATTGTGCTGGTGCCACGGCACGGCACACGAGCGATTCTCAAGTCACGACAGCCGGCGGCTCAGAGCGAACCGGCTGCTGTCGCCGCCTGATAGCTACTCGGAGAGTGGCTTCTCCATTGACTTCGGCTCAGGCACATTGATGTAAGGCTGGATCTCCTTTGGATCCTCGTCCTCTTCGT
>JAPLCG010000195.1:10835-15461 GCA_026392385.1 Solirubrobacterales bacterium | reverse complement strand
GATCCACTCGACCTACTCGTAGCGTTTGCGATCATTGCGGCAGCCTCGGTAAGTCCTGCTCGAAATAGGCAGAAAACCTTCCTGATGGGTCTCATTGGGCTCAATCTAGGATTGATAGCTGTCGCTTGGTTAAGAACTTATGGTCAAGCAAGCATTTCTCTAACCAGCCTTGCGATTGTTATCAAGCCATTGATACAAATCACAGCTGGATTTCTCGCCGTAAGACTGATCCCACGCTCGGAGCTGATTCGCTCCTTAGGAACAACAATGGCGGCGGTCCTGCTCCTGACTGGCGCGTCGATCATCCTGCAGAAGTTGGGGATCTACGAAAGCGCATACAGCGCTGCAAATGCCAGTAGGCTTGACGTTAAACGCTTTGGTGGACTTATGCTTGAAGGCAATATTGCCGGCTCCTTCATCGCAATGTTCACAGTGCCAACCTTCCTACTCCTTCGTCATGTCGGTAGGCCCGAGATTGGCCGAGCCGTCATAATTTTTGCGTTCCCCGTGCTCTTGATCACGCTCGCTCGAGGAGCGATTGTTGCTTACGCGGTGAGTCTCGTGGTGCTCGCAATCATTGACGGTCGTCGACTCGAAACACTTGCCACGGTTGCTGCAGTAATAGTTCTGGGTGTCGTCTGGATAAATTCGGGCGGCCAACAGCAAGCTAATTCAATTCAGCAGAGCACCTTCACTACGTACAAGACTTCAAACACCGACTCGCAATTTTCAGGTCGTATTTCTATCTGGGACACGGGCTTCCGATACCTAAACGAAAACAGCTCCCGCTGGCTGATCGGCGGCGGACTCGATGATATCCGCACCTTTAATTCAGCAAGTAGAGTCAAGTTTGCTGCGAACACTCACAACTCTCTGCTGTTCGCTGTCGTAACAGGAGGACTGTTAATGGCAATTTCATTCCTGCTGCTGATGGGTTGGCTAATTTTCGCAAGACTCCCAGGCGAACCCACTACAAGGATGGCGCTACGCGTTTCTGTCATCACATTCCTTGCTGTTGGATTGAGCCTTGACATGAACTTGCTGACCAAGTCAGGCTCGTGGATTTGGGTTCTTGCAGCTGCTGCACTAGTGCCATTGCCGGATGCTAGGCGCTCGGATCAAGAAGACCGAAGCAACAGTGGCGTTGGGTTCCAACCCAGCACTGGCCTGTCGTGATCGCAAACGCCTCCTTTTCGCCACAATCAAGATCTATGCAGCACATGCAACTCGGCGGATCTGAAGTAACAGCGGCTACCCGGCAGCACAGGCGTAAGAGCGCTACTGCTCGAACCACGCCGACCGTGCTCCACGTGATCAATTCGGCAGGGGTCGGAGGGGCCGAGCGACAGTTATCCGAAATCGTCACGCGTTCGAGCCTTAACCATGAGATCTACCTACTCACAGCCGAAAGCGACAACCGGATTCGGCAGGTACTTGGTCTGAGACAAAGACTCCGGCGGGGCGACTTCGATCTAGTCGTCTCGTGGCTTGACAGATCGCAAATTGCGGTCAGTATGACCGCTCCATTCGGAACGCCGTTGATCGCTGCAGTCGCGGGACTCCCTAGGCGTCAAGGACCTAGATCTCGCTGGCAGCTACGGGCGGCAATTAGTCGCTACGACATGACAATCTTTAACAGCCAGGCTTCACTCAACGCGATGCAAGAGTTTATGCGCCCGTTGAAAACGCCGAGGGTCGAGATCGTTCATAACGCAGTACCGATGGACGCCCCTCGAATGCCAGCGGATCCGCAGTCGCCGCCGAGGATCGGCTACATCGGTCGTACCTCTCCCGACAAGGGATTCGACATCCTGCTGGAAGCCCTCTCTCGGTTCCGGCATGGTGAGATTGAGGTCACCGCGATCGGGAGGGGCGTGCCCGAAGCAGTCGCGGCTTACCCTCAACTTGAAGTAGAGATCGAAGCGATCGGCCACTCAGCCCAACCGTGGGCGACGATGGGATCACTCTCGGCTCTCGTCGTACCCTCACGGACGGAGGGATCGCCGAACGTCGTGATCGAGGCTTTCGCAGCTGGAGCGCCAGTCATTGCAACCCAAGTCGGTGGAACGGTAGAGCTGATTGGGGCAGGCCGCGGGATCGGGATACCTCCAGAGGACCCCGACGCAATAGCTACCGCGATCCGCCAAGTCATCCGGGAACGCGACCGCGCTGAAGAGCACGTAGTCGCCGCTCGCCACTACGTTGAGAAGGAACACGCATGGCCAGTTGTAATTGAGCGCTGGGACAACCTCTGTAGGTCAACGATTGAGAGCAGCGGCCAGTGAGGCTTACGGTTGTTACGAACATTCCGACTGAGTACAGGAACCCACTCTTTGATGAGATTCACAGGCTGCTCGTCAGCGATGGCGGTGAGCTCACTGTTCTGTTCGGGGGCGAATCCGAGAAGGACCGCCAGTGGGCGCGACCAATAGCTGCCGGTGGCGGCTGGAGTAAAGCCCAAGTTCCACACGCGCAGCTTCATCTCGGAAATCACGCTACATATGCAAACCCCTACGTTGCGCGCATGGTCGCAAAATCAAAGCCTGATGTCGTGGTTGTGGGCGGCTACGCGCCTTGGACTTTTGCAATTGTCGCTTGGTGCTGGTTGACGAAAACTCCCTACCTGGTCTGGAGCGGCGAAACCACTTTTTATGCGGGGCAGAACCGATCTGCGAGATGGCGTCGACAGCCAATTGCGCGGCGAGCATATGGCGCGCTTGCCTACGGCCCAGCCGCGGCCGAGTACCTGCAAACTCTGGCATTTGATTCAAAGCGAACCACGATTGTTGGCAATTGCATAGACATCGACAGCTACAGATCAAAGGTTGCGACTGCACGACGTTCCGAAAGCGACTTGGCAGCGCGAATCGGGATAGGCGAGAACCGCATACTCCTTAGCGTTGGCGGAAAGGGAATTAGCTCGGTTTTAGCCGTTGCAGATCAGCTCGATGACGACATTCGAATTGTCATCTGCGGAACTGAGCAGGGATCAGCCGGGCCGAGGGTAATCCGTGTCGGAAAAGTCTCCTCCGACGAGATGCCAGACCTCTATGCGCTCGCCGACTGCGTGGTCCACACCCCGAGAATTGACCGGTGGCCCCACGCGATCAACGAATCACTAAGTGCTGGAATACCAGTAGTGGCATCGCCGACTGGTCCAGGTTGCGCAATTGTTGACCCTGAGGACCAGTCCGAGCTTCTTAGGGCAATCGCCCATGGTCTTGAGGTCGGTACGAGCTCGGATCAAAGTATCCGAGACGCAATCACCGAGCCACTGCGCGAATGGGATGTGCCAAGAATGGCGGAGCGATTCGTGAACGCGGCAGAACAGGCCTGTAGCTAATTACTCAGCGCCCGAAGCTGATCATCAAACTGCTTGGCATTGCTTGGCGCAGCAAACAACGGAGACAATGCCTGACGTGCACCATCTACCAAAGCGGGGATTCGCTCAGGGTTTGCGACTAGGCTGCTGAGCGCCTCGTGAAGTTCACCTTCATCGCCAACCTTCACGAACAGTGCATCCCTTCGATCGGTAAGCAGTGACGGGACGCCCCCGACTGGCGTAACGACCAGCGCAGCCCCGAAGGCAGTCGCCTCATGAATCACTCTTGGCAAGCCTTCCGTGTAGGAGGGCAAAACGAGAACTGTCGCCCACTCGTAGTGGGATTTGAGCGTATCCCAGTCCGCGTAGCCTTCGAGGGACACGCCAGGAACCTCAGCGAGTGCATCTGCCAAGCCTTGATCAGCTATTGGGCCCACGATTCGGCATTCAAGGGTTGGGAGCCTCCGCAGTGCCTCGGTCAACTCGGCAATGCCCTTGAGTCGAGCGACGCTGCCAACGAACAGAATTCGAACTGCGTCGACCTTATTGCTCGCAACCTGCCCTCCCACAAGCCGCTCAACTACCTCGGATGGAACCTGTGGCACCGCAAGAATCGATCGAGCCCCAGCCCGCTCCGCGAAGTAGTCGACAACAGCGCCACCGGAACAGATAACAACCTCGGATCGCTTCGCGAGCTGACGCTCTAGAACGCCACGCCAGGCGGGAAAGTCATCGCGTAACCCCCAGGCACTTCCGGCGTACATCACAAATCGGACTCTTGATGCTATTCCGAGGAATGCGCATAAGACCGATGGCATCCAGACCATTGCTGCATCAGCGCGTCGCAACGAGCGGTAGGCCGCAAGCAGCCTTCTCATTGCCTGCCTTGTTCGCAGCGAAGAGTCAAGGGGAAGCACGCGAATCGATTTCGGCAGAGCAAATGTTGCGAACTCGCCGACATCCTCTGCCGCGCGAGCGATAACCGTAACCTGCCAGCCGAGCCGCTCCAATTCGACCAGCGTCTCGCCATTCCGGTTCTTGATGTACCAATCCCCACCAGAAGAAAGCACGGCCGTGTGGGAAAGGACCACTAAGTTCCTATTCGCGAACCCCATTAGCCGACAAACTCCGCAACATCACGCTCGAGGCGCTCTGGGCGGTAGTTAGCCTCAAACCTTGATCTAGCGGACTCCCCTAGCTTGATTCTGAGCTTCGGATCTGCGGCCAGCTCAAGCAGCGCAGCTGCCAATTGATCAGCGCCGCCTGGCTCGATAATTAGCCCGCAGTCGCCATCAGCAAGCGTG
>JAPLCG010000195.1:0-10804 GCA_026392385.1 Solirubrobacterales bacterium | reverse complement strand
TCCGGTATTCCACCCACACGAGTTGCAACGATCGCAAGTCCCGCTGCCATCGCCTCGAGGATTACCAGCGGCTGCCCATCGTCACGAGTTGGGTAGGCAAATATGTCCGCCTGCTCAAGTTGGTCGTCCTTCTCGGCGCCATGGAGCGATCCCAACATCCGCACATCCACGCCGAGAGACAGCAATTCTTTCAGTCGCGATTGATTTTGCGAACGAACCGACGAAGTTGGTTCGCCAACGATCCGAATACTCCAGTCGCGTGCCTGGTCGGCAATCAGGAGGAGCGAATCAAGCAGAACATCAACACCCTTGTCGGGGAGAAGATTGCCTAGGAAGACTATTTGCAGTCGGTGATCGCCCCTATCCGAGCGATCAATGCCAGCCGGCCAAGGGTCATCAATTACATTCTCAACGACACGAATCCGCTGCGAATCAACCAGTCCTTCGAACACGCCGCGGAGCGATTCAGTTAGTACCCAAACCTCCGTCAAAGAGTGAAGAACAGACCTGATAAGTGGCTTCATCACAGCGGGCGACTCCCGATAGAAGCGCTGAAAGGACGCACCGTGAAAGTGAGCGTAGACGCGTCGCCGAAACGCGATACCAACCAGTACTAGCAATGCGTCACGCATGAAACCCCATGTGCTTTGCGAGATCGGGAAGTAAACCGAGGAGCCGCGATGACGGCGCAGCAAATTGGCGAGCTCAAAGGCATGGCGGATACCGAGTCGAACATTCTCAAAGTCAAAGCGACCGATCGTTTCGACTGGCCTGCGATCCGCGGTATCCAGCGTCGCGACCAATGCCCCACTTCCGTCAATCGCACTAATCATCTGGCCAGTCATTACTGCAACCCCGTGGAATGGGGGAGGAGTCGGACCAATTACGACCAGCACACCGGACGCCGTCTTCATCTTGTTGATTGCCCGAGTAGATCGCCAAGGTCGCGGCCCTCGATCCACTTCATGTGCCAAAGGCCAAAATTGAGTATTGGCCATAGTCCGAAACCTGCACCGCCATCGGCCAGCATCTTCCTGAGGCTCTGCAGGTCGAAATAGCGGCCAAGTGTCTCCTCACGAGCGGTCAGTTCGAAGAGCCTTCCAAGCTCCGAGTCAAACCACTTCCGAACAGGGGCGCCGAAGCCCTGCTTGCGGCGGTCCAAGACCCAATCGGGCAGGACCCCGCGCAGACCGGCACGAAGCGCAATCTTCGACTCGTTGCCATTCATCTTCGACGCAAGCGACTGTCCGTACATGTAATTGACAAGTTCGGGGGCAAGGAACGGTGCGCGAGCTTCAATGCTGTTTCCCATTGAGAATCGATCAATTCGCATCAGCAGCAACTCAGGGAGTCGGACGGCAAACTCATACTCCTGAGTATCGAACATGAAGCGATCACGGGAACCCTCTTCGCGGCTAAGCCCCGAGCGCTCCCAGCCAATGTCAGTCGGGATCTGATCCTCAATTCGGTGTTTGCGAAGCGACACGGAATTCCACAGGAACGAATGTGCGGCGAGCGGTCGCCCGCCATTGATTGCCATCGCAACGCTTTCGCCGGACATTCCGATTCGGGAGCCGACTGCCGAGGAGGCGGCTCGCGCCAACGGTCCTGGCATGGCTCCGATCGCTTGAATCGCGGGCCAGACCCGAAGCAGCTGTCGATAGTTCGCGTAGCCCCAGAAAACTTCGTCGGCGCCCTCACCTGCCAACACGACCTTTACCCCGTTGTCAGCCGCTAGGCGACATACGAAATTGAGCGGAATGCAGACCGGATCGGCTAACGGTTCATCCTGATGGTGGATCAAATCAGCTAGGAAGCCGACTGCTTCGCGCTCACCAATCTCGATTTCATGGTGGTCGGTCCCGAAGTGCTTGGCGACCTTTCTTGCTTCACCCCGTTCGTCACCTGGATCCCCTGCTCCATATCCAACAGAAAATGTGGCCATATCCTGCCCTCGGTCTCTGAGCAGAGCAACCAGAGCCGACGAATCAACCCCTCCGCTTAGCAGGACTCCAACCGGCACATCGGCCATCAGGCGATCGTTGAGTGAAGTTTCCAGAAGACCCACCGCGGTAGCGGCTGCCTCCGCTACAGGAACCTCCCTCAGGTCCCTGCTGCGAGGCAGCGGTGTGAATGGTTTCTGCTCAATACCCGTCGAATCGCAGGTCATGATTGTTCCGGGTCGAAGCTTCGAAATGCCCTTGAAGAGCGTGTGTGGGCCAGGCGTAACAAGGTTTGCGAGGTAGGGTCCAATCTGGCTCTGATCAACCTCTGCTGTTACGGACGGGTGTTCAAGAATCGCCTTAATCTCAGAGCCGAATATCAGTCGTCCGCCGCGCTCAGCCCAATAGAGCGGCTTCTCACCAATTGGATCACGTGCAAAACACATGCGCTTCAGGTTCGGATCCCAAAGCGCAAAAGCAAACATGCCTTCGAGGTGGTCGACGCATGCCAAGCCAAAGCGCTCATAGAGGTGGAGGATTACCTCCGTGTCACAGGTCGTTCGGAACTGCACACCATCAGCTTCGAGCTGGCGTCGAATCGCTGGGTAGTTGTAGATCTCACCGTTGAAAACGAGGACGGACCCGTCGCGACCTGTCATTGGCTGGGCCCCACCAGCGATGTCTACGATCGCAAGCCGCCTGTGACCTAGGCCAACTCGACGATCCTCGCTCAAGTACAGACCCTCGCCGTCTGGTCCGCGATGGATCAGAGTGTCCCTCATCGCAATAACTACATCGCCACTAACCTGCCCGCTAGCAGTGCCGTACTCGAATACTCCGGCTATACCGCACATTCGCTAGTTGGCAGTTGACTGATCGACTGATGCAGACAAGCCCCGAGCTGACTGGAGTGCCTCAAGCGCAACCGCCATCGTTGCTATCGGGTCAATACCGATCAAGTCCGTATCTGGATTCCGTAACGCGTTGGCGATTGCCTTGAACTGTTCCGAGTGGCCTTTGTCTCTGCCCCTTGCGCGGACGGTCTTGGCGCCATCAGGATCGATCAATTCGAGGCTCTGGAAATCATCCAGCTGCGCCGTATTGCCAGCTGCGCTCGCTTCGAACCGTTCCTTCCCCAACTTGGTGGCTGCCGCCGCTCCGTAGAGAATCTGAACAATTGACCCGTCGTCGAAACCAAGCGAAACGCTAAACCGCCTCGCGAGCGCAAGCGGCGAGCCCGGCTCAGGGAGCATTACCGCTCTGACCTGAGTCGGAATAGCGTCTACAAGCCAGCAGGCAAGGTCGACGAAATGGCAACCCTCACCGAGCAGGCGGCCGCCTCCATCAGAAGGGTCATCAAGCCAGTGGTCGCCAAAGCCAAGCGGCGAATTGACCCTGAATGTCGCCTCAATCGGCCCCCTTCCCGACACGTGGCTGCGCATCTGCTGAAGGAGCGGCGCGTAGCGACGATTGAACCCAACAAATACCGGTAACCCGCTAGCTGCGCGAGCAGTAGCTACTGCTTCAAGCCCAGCCGCATCCAATGCTGGTGGCTTCTCTACGAAAACTGCCTTTCCAGCCTCAAGCGCTGCGACCGACAACTCAGCATGCGATGAGTGCCTAGTAACAATCGCTACCGTGCCGATCGCAGGATCGGTTAGGAGGGAATCAACTTCGGCCGGCGTTGCATTGGCGCGCTCTGCCATCCCAACTGCAGAAAGTCCACGTGTCGATGCTACCGAGCGGATTTCAAAGCCTGCTGCCTGCATGCCAGGCGCAACGATCTGGCTGGCAAAGTTACCCGCCCCGATCATTCCGACCACGAAGCGGTCAGCGCCACCGGCATTGCCGTTAACCGCTGCAGTTGGCCGATGCGATGGCGGAGTCGACTCGCCGTAGGTGAGGGCAACGCCGAGCGGCGACCGCTCAGCCGCCATCAGCTCATCAAAGACCTGCTCAGCCTCCTCAACCGGCACTGTTCGCGAAACAAGACGATCAAGGTTGATCAGTCCAGCATTAGCCAGTCTCAGAACCTCAGCCATGTTGCGGCGCTCAGTCCAGCGGACGTAGCCGATTGGATAGTCAAGACCTCGCTGCTCGTATTCGGTGTCATAGCGACCAGGCCCGTAGGAGCGTGAAAGCCGCAGGTCAATCTCCTTCGCAAAGTAAGGCTCGCGCTGGATGTCGATCCGAACATCTCCAACTATTACAACGCGACCACGATCACGGCAGAGCGTCGCAGCGAAGTTAGCCGGGTCGGGTGACTGCGTCGCGGCGGTGATGATCACGACATCTACCCCATCAAGCTCAGCCGGAAGTCCTGCGTCTAGTGCGGAACGCGTGAATCCTCTCTGGCAGGCGCCGTTCTCAACCGCAGACTCAACCAATTCAGCATCAAGATCTATACCCGTCACAACGCAACCCGATGCCTTAAGGATCTGGCCGGTGAGCTGCCCAACAAGACCGAGCCCGATAACTGCAACTCGTTCACCGATGCGAACATCGGCCTGGCGAACTCCCTGCATAGCAATCGAGCCGACAGTTGCAAAGGCGGCCTCCACGAACGGAAGGTCACCAGGGATAGGAACACAGAGATTGCCCGGAACCTGAGCAACCTCGGCGTGCACCGCAATTGCTTCGCCTCCACATGCGACCCGGTCGCCAGGCGTAAGGTCGTTTACCCGGTCGCCGACGGCAAGCACAACTCCCGCCGACGAGTAACCCAAGGGGCTTGGCTCGTCGAGCTTGGAACGAACTGCACGGACCGTTCGGGCGATGCCCTCCGACCGCGCCTTGTCAAGAACCTTGCGAACATCGTCGGGTCGCTTCCGCGCCTTCTGTACGAGGTTGCTGCGCCCGGTCGCGACTTTCGCCTTCTCGGTACCAACGCTAAGCACGCTGGCACGTACATCGACGATCACGCCATTCGGCTCAAGATCCGGCCAAGGCACATCGATCAGTTCGATCTTTCCGTTACGCAGACGCTGAGTTACCTGCTTCATGCGGTCTCCAAGACTGAGCCAGAGTTGGCGACCATTTCGAGGATCGCGGCAACTGCGCGATTAGCAGCCTGACCATCCCAAAGCTCAGGACGGAGCGGGTTCGGCTCCCAGTTAGCAAGCATTTCCGGGATATGCCGGATCGCATCTGGGTTAAGGCCGATCAAGGTGTTGGTTCCGCGCTCAATCGTAATCGGCCGTTCAGTGTTATCGCGAAGCGTGAAACATGGGACCCCGAGGAAGGTTGACTCCTCCTGAGCGCCACCTGAGGCAGTGAGTACTGCGCGGGCCGTTGTCTGAGCCGACAGGAAACCTAGATAGCCCATTGGTTCGCAGAGCTGCAGGTTCTCGGGAGCCTGATAGTTAGCGAGCCGCTGACGGGTACGAGGGTGAACCGGGAAAAGGACCGGCATAACTTCGGAGATCTCCGCAAGTGCATCTAGTGCGTCGAGAAGCAGCGGGCCATCGACCAAGGCAGGCCGGTGCAGGGTGACGAGCAGGTAGCTACTTGGTTCAAGCCCAAAATCTTCAGCTGCGTGGGATTCCGCAACCCGCTCCTCGACCGCAACCAAGGCATCGATCATCGTATTCCCGACGAACCTGACCCTTTTGTCGCCAATCCCCTCGGCAGCGAGATTGGTAACAGCCTCAGGAGAGTGAACTAGCGACAATGCGGCGAGCTGGTCTACCAAGACTCGATTGACCTCCTCTGGCATCGAGCGATCAAAACTCCGCAATCCTGCTTCGAGATGAACAACCGGAATGCCGAGCTTGACGGCCACTAGGCTCGCTGCCAAGGTCGAATTTACATCTCCGGGCACGATCACTGCCGTTGGCTGTTCAGCTATCAGGATCGGCTCGATCCGCTGCATGACCATTGCAACCTGCTGCGCCTGCGATGCAGAGCCAACCTCAAGGTCGTAGTCGGGAGCGGGCATCTCAAGTGCCTCGACAAACAGGCTGGAAAGTGCCGGATCGTAGTGCTGGCCGGTGTTTATGAGGATGTGACGGGCCTCCGGGCGAGCCTTGCGCATCGCAACGAGAACAGGCGCAATCTTCACGTAGTTTGGTCGTGCGCCAACCACATAGACAAATGTCTCCCTGCCTGATGAACCAGTCTGAAGCGTATGGGCGGATGAACTACTCGGAGTTGCAGTCACTGTGGGTATCACGCTACCGAACATGCGACACTCTTCGCGTGAGTGAATCGGACCCGCAACAACCGAATTCGACCCCGATGAAAACTACGCACCAGCGACTGCTCGGTTTCGACTGCACCAGCAGCTCCCGCCAGCAGGCCGCAGATGACATTGGCCGCGCAATCGCAAGCAAACAGCAGCAGCGTGTCCTCTTCCTAAATGCGGCCAAGGTGACTTCGCAGGAGGTTGACTACCGATCCCTGCTTGCGCCAGCCGAACGGCTCTATGCAGATGGGCAGAGCATCGTCTTTGCAGCCAAGGCGCTCGGAGCACCACTGCCAGAGCGAGTAACTGGTGTTGACCTGATGGCTGACCTGCTCGGAAGGGCTTCCGAAAATCGATGGCGGGTCTACTTTCTCGGCTCTACAGATGCCGTTCTCAGCGATGTAACGAAGGTCCTAGCTGAGCGATTCCCGGGGGCCGTAATCGCTGGCACACAGAACGGCTACTTTGACTCGGCTCTTGACCCAGAGATCGTAGAACTGGTCAAAGCGGCAAAACCAGACCTTCTCTTCATCGCTATGCCATCCCCTCGCAAAGAGGAGTGGGTAATAGGGCATGGTTTTGCAACCGGTGCCAGCGTAACGATGGGAATCGGAGGCAGCCTCGAGGTACTAACCGGCAGGGTCGCTCGCGCCCCAGAAATTGTTCAACGGCTCGGCCTTGAATGGGCCTGGCGGATAATGCAGGAGCCGGGCCGCCTCTGGCAGCGCTACGCGCAATCAAACCTGCGCTTTGTCTGGCTTGTAATAAAAGAAGCAACAGGCAGGTCGAGACGGCACGCCGGAGGTCCAAAATAGGAGGACAGGACCAAGCACTTGCGCTAACAGCGCTACGGACAAAGCAGCTAATGGCCTCCGAGAAACTGCTGGGCTGGGATCCATACGATGCGCTGACATCGCCAATCTTTCGCCTACCGCTGCTTCGATCCAACTGGCTGCTCCGCTTTGGCGCCCAACAGGTGGTCCTGCGTTTTCCAATCAACCTGCGGCCACTTCTGAGGACTCCGCGCCAGCTCAACGCTGTGACCGTTGGCCTCTACATTCAAGGGCTCGCCGACCTCGCTGCCGCTGGATCAATTGACCATCAGCAGGCCTCGAATGAAGTAAATGAGTGGATTTCCCGGCTTGAGCGGCTGCGTTCACCGGGCTGGAGTGGCAGCTGCTGGGGCTACCCATTCCCATGGGAGGGACGGCGCGGAGCGCACCGAACAGAACAGAACTTCCCAACCGTTGTTGCCACCGGGATGATCGTCAACGGGCTCCACAACGCTTGGAAGGTTTTCGGCACTGAGAGCGCTCGCGAATTGATCGTTGACAGTGCCCGCTTTGTACTTAATGACCTCCAGCACGTTGATGGCGATGATCAGGCTTGGTGCTGGTCATACTCGCCCGCCGACCATCAGGCGGTTGTCAACGCGACGATGAAGGGCAGCCGGCTGATTGCGCAGGCTGTTGATGCGGGATTCGACGAACCGGGCGCTATCGAAGCAGCCACATCCTCAGCCCGCTGGGCTGCTCAACAACAACAGGCCGATGGTGGCTGGCCTTACGCGGTGGCAGGAGATCCCCGCTCCTGGCGAGACAGCTTCCACACCGGTTACATCCTTGAGTGTTACGACACCTATCGCAGCCTGACCGGCAACGATAAATTTGACGAGACAATCGAACGCGGATGGCAGCACTACCGCTCAACATTCTTTACTGACGAAGCGCTTCCCAAGTACTTCGACAACAACCCGGAGCCACTTGATCCAACCGCGGCTGGTCAGGCGCTACTTACCTTGGTCGCGTTTGGCGACACAGGCTTTGCGGCCAGCGTCTCAACGGCCGTTGTCGAGCAACTCGGCAATGCAGATGGGTCATTCCGCTACAGGCCTCGGGGCGCACGCGGTCGAGCTGGCGGCGTGCACTACATCCGCTGGTCAACGGCCTGGATGTTTGCCGGCCTTACGAGCCTCGTGCGCGCAGAGGCCGGGAAGAGTAGTCCGTAGTTAGGAGTTGCTGTTCTCCCGGTACCAATGCAAGGTATCGGCGATTCCATCCTCAAGGCTGATCTGTGGCTGCCAGCCGAGTGCAGTAATCCGCGAGACATCAAGCTGCTTACGTGGTGTCCCATCCGGCTTCGACGTATCCCACTCAATTGAGCCCTCAAATCCAACAATCCCTGCGACCGTGCTAGCCAGTTCGCGAATCGAAACATCACTGCCAGTTCCGACATTGATTGCTTCAGGTGAGTCATAGCTTTCAAGCAGGGTGATGCAGGCTGCGGCGAGGTCATCGACATGCAGGAACTCGCGCAGTGGTGAACCGCTCCCCCACAGCGTTACCGCGCTAGCGCCAGACTGCTTCGCATCATCAAACCTGCGAATCAGCGCCGGAAGGACATGGCTGGTTGCGAGATCAAAGTTGTCATTTGGTCCGTAGAGATTGGTTGGCATCGCCGAGATGTACGCCAGTCCAAACTGCCTGCGCAGCGCCTGGACCTGGAGGATCCCAGCAAGTTTGGCGATCGCATAGGCATCATTTGTTGGTTCAAGCGGGCCGCCGAGTAGCGCTTCCTCACGAATTGGTTGCTCAGCAAGGCGTGGGTAGGCACAGGACGAGGCAAGGAAGAGGAAGCGTTTAACTCCGAATTCGGCTGCGGCATCAAGCAGATTGACCTGGATACGCAGGTTGTCGCTGAGGAACTCGGCAGGGTAATCGCGGTTGGCGGTGATTCCACCCACGCGAGCTGCCGCGTCAATGATCGTTGTTGGTCGCTCGGAACTGATGAACTCGCGAGTCGCCTCTCTGTCGCGTAAATCTAGGTCGGATGAACTGAGCCCGATCAGGTTCGAGCAGCCATAAGCCTCGAGCGCCCGCCAAACCGCTGACCCAACAAGGCCACGGTGGCCAGCGACATATACCAATGCCTTGTGGTCGAAGAGAGTCGGTGATTCCGTCATCCAGCCTGCAGGTTAGGGGCAGCGCCGCCGGTCATGCTTGGCCGTATTTGGTCAGCAGGCGCAGCAGGCATTTTAAACCTCTAGAGTTGTTAAGCCTTATGCCAAGCGCTTTGATCACCGGAATAACAGGTCAGGACGGTTCCTACCTTGCTGAGCTACTGCTGAGTAAGGGTTACGAGGTACACGGGATTGTTCGGCGATCCAGCACCTTTGGCACATCGCGAATCGACCATATTTATGAGGATCCGCATGCCAGCGACCCGAGCCTCTTCCTGCATTACGGCGATCTCATTGACGGTTCCCGGCTCGCAGCGCTCGTTAAGGAAATCCAGCCAGATGAGATTTACAACCTCGGCGCACTTAGCCATGTAGGTGTCTCATTCGACGAGCCACAGCAAACTGGTGAGGTCACCGGCATTGGCTCCACAAAACTTCTTGAGGTTGTCCGGGCGAGCGGCCTCAACTGCCGTTACTACCAGGCGAGCAGTTCAGAGATGTTTGGCGCCTCGCCACCCCCACAAAGTGAGACAACGCCGATGGTGCCTCGCTCGCCCTATGCGGCAGCGAAGGTCTACGCCCACTGGATGACTCGCAACTACCGCGAGGCCTACGGAATGTTTGCCTGCAGCGGAATTCTCTTTAACCATGAGAGTCCGCGTCGAGGCGAAACCTTCGTCACCCGCAAGATCGCCAAAGCAGCTGCCCGGATTGCCTCCGGGCTGGAGGAGAAGCTCTACCTCGGCAACCTTGAGGCGGTCCGTGACTGGGGTTACGCGCCCGAATATGTCGAGGCAATGTGGATGATGCTCCAAGCAAACACGCCTAAGGACTATGTAGTTGCAACCGGTACCGGACACACAGTTAGAGACTTTGCCGAAGCCACCTTTAGCCACCTTGGGCTCAATTGGGAAGACCACGTTGAGTTCGACGACCGTTACATGCGTCCAACCGAGCCAGCGGCCCTTGTTGGAGACTCGAGCATGATCGAAGCGGAACTCGGCTGGAAAGCCAAGACAATGGTTCCTGAGATCGCTCACATCATGGTTGACGCTGAGATTTCGGCCATCGAAGCAAAGCCCTCGATCGCCTAGCCTCTAAACCGTGATGTACGGAAGCAGCGCAGTTCTAGTCGCCGCGCTTGCTGCAGCCGCGCTTGGATGGATGCTCTATCTGGCGCTCGTTCACCAAGGCGCGTTCCTAGGTCTGATCCTGTTCCTGACTGTAGTTGAGGCGACGCGCGACTTTGGCATCAGCCCAACTGACAGCTTTGAAAGCGCTTGGTACATCGGCCATACCGGCACGCTAATGACGTTCGGGAGCGTCGAAGTCCACATTGACGATCTTCTTACCGTCGTCTGCGGGGCGGCAGCGATTATCGGAGTGGCGCGCTTCCGCGGCGGTGCGCTCGCCGGTTACCTGATCGCTTCAATAGCGGCCCTCGTTCTGATCGGCCTGCTGTTCTTCGCACAGTCGGTAGGTGTTACGCACTCAATTAACTACTCGCGTAAGTGGCTCTTGGCAATCTCGATGGTTGCCTACGGAGCCACGACGAGACGCCCATGGAACTGGCAGGACCTGCGCTGGGTCGTTGCTGCCGGCCTACTCGCATGCCTACTAGCTGCTGCAGAAATTCGCTTGCATGGGCTCGGCTCGGCGGTCGGACTGACCGTTTCAAATGGAGTTGCGCTCAACGGACGCCCGCTCGGCCCACAGGCG
>JAPLCG010000042.1 GCA_026392385.1 Solirubrobacterales bacterium | reverse complement strand
ACCGGCGCGAACCGCGAGCGAGGGACGCGGATTGCGTCTGCTCCGTCAAACAATGCGATTGCTGCGCCCATTGCAGATTCGAATTGAATTACAGCCGTACTCTCGGGATCAGCCGGGTCAACAGTTTTCTGGTTGATGATCATTGGTAGATCAAGCACGCCGCCACCCAAATCGAGGGCGCTAGTCAGTGCATCTAAGTCAAGCCAGATGCTGTTGGTATTGAAGAAGCGGTGACGGGCAATGTCCTGGAATGCCTCAACATCAGCGTCTGCTGTTTGGGCGATCTCGCGGAGCAGCAACCGACCATCGGGGGTTCGGGCGAGGTGCCCGCCCTTACGGTCCGCTTCTGTGCGATCGGCAGCCTCAATTAAGAAGGGAATCCGCTCGGAGGCGAACCAGTTGAGAATTCGGTCATCAAGGACGGCGCCCAGGTTATCTGCGTTCGATACGAACGCATACCTAAAGCCCTGTTTGCGCAGCGCATCGAGGCTCCCAGAGGCAAGAAGGCTCGTGTAGAGGTCACCGTGCCCTGGAGGCGCCCATTCAAGCTCACGATCAGCAGGCCAATCGACCGGTCGAAGGTTGTCGGCGCGCAGCTTCGGCACACGGTTCTGCAGGAAGTCGATGCCAAGGCCCTCGACCGCGAGGCTTGGGTATTTACGGAGCGCAGCCAGGGTGTCAGCCTGGGTGGCAAAGCTGTTCATCAACATAAGCGGCATTCGCGCGCCGGTCCGTTCTCGGACGTCTAACACCTGACGGGCGATGATGTCGAGGAATGAGAGGCCATCCTTGGCCTCAATCAGCGACTTGGCCCGAGTCATTCCCATTCCGGTACCAAGACCACCATTTAGCTTGATCATCACGGTTGCGTCAAGTAGATCGGCAGGGCAACCATCAGGAAGCTCGGCAGCATCAGGAAGCGAGTCAACAGGCAGGATCGAGGCCTCGGCGATTGTTCCAGCTCCACCAGCTTCGGCCAGCCGCTGGAAGCGCAGGAATGAGTCGATTACGGGCTGCGCAGCCCGATCCGCGATCAGCTTGGACTCAGACTCTTCAATCGCCTTGCTCATCGGCCAGAAGTGTCGCGTATCGAGCGGTTGCTGGCTCGCTCAGGGCGAAACTACGCACGCGCAATCGAGCGTAAATGATCTACGAATCGCTGCTGGGATGCCATGAGTGAAGGTAGGCGCTCTGCCGCTCTGTGAGCACATCAATCCTCACTCCCATCGACTCGAGCTTCAGACGTGCAACTTCGTCATCAATAGCACTGGCAACCGCGCGAACAGATGGTTTGGCGTCGCTGCCAGCACGTGCTATCTCCGCAACAGCAAGCGCCTGGGTCGCGAAGCTCATGTCCATCACGGCGGCCGGATGCCCTTCAGCCGCAGCAAGATTGACGACCCTTCCACCGGCAACGAGATCGATTGCCCTGTCGGCCACTTTGTAGCGGCTTACGAGCGGCTTCACCTCAACCGGATCACCGCCAACTCGTGCGAGCTCCTGCAGATCTATTTCAACATCAAAGTGTCCGGCGTTCGCAAGGATTGCGCCGCTCTTCATTACTTCAAAGTGCTCGGCTGTGAGCGCCGCGACACCACCGGTGACGGTTATGAACAGATCTCCCTTTGCGGCAGCCTCAACTGAAGGAAGAACTTCGAACCCATCCATTCGTGCCTCAAGTGCTCGCAATGGGTCAACTTCGCAAACGATCACAGTCGCTCCGGCACCGGCAGCCCGTAGCGCGACCCCCTTGCCGGCCCATCCGTAACCGATCACAACCACGGTCTGGCCCGCAAGCAGGATGTTGGTCGCACGGAGGATGCCGTCTAGAGCCGACTGGCCGGTTCCATACCGGTCATTGAATGCTCGCTCAGTGCGGGCCTCGTTTACGGCGATAACTGGGCAGCGCAGTCCACCGGCAGCCTCTAGTGCCCTGATCCGGACAAGGCCAGTAGTTGTCTCCTCAGTCGCTCCCAGCAGCGCGTCGGCGCTACCTTCGGCATGCATCAGGGCCAGCAGGTCGGCGCCATCGTCAAGCGTTATCTGCGGATTAGCGGCGACCAGGGCGTCAATATTGAGTTCGCGATCAGCAGGCGACTCGCCACGCACAGCGCGGACGCAGATCGCGTGATCAGCGACCAATGCAGCGGCAACCTCATCCTGCGTTGAGAAAGGGTTCGCGGCTGCGAGCGACAGCTCTGCCCCACCTGCCGCAAGCGTGATCATCAGGTTGGCTGTCTCAGCCGTGACATGCAGACATGCAGCGATCCGAATGCCTGCAAGTGGCTGCTGTTCAACAAACCGGTCTCGGACCGACCCAAGAACCGGCATCTGCGTCTGCGCCCAAGCGATCCGAGCACGACCTAGTTCCGCCAGCGCCGGATCGGCAATGCTCGATTCAGGCTTTTTCATAGGTATTCGTCGGGGTTCGCCGACACTGCGACGAACCCCTTGACGAATATTCCTTAGTTCTAGTAGCGGTAGTGCGAAGGCTTGTATGGGCCTTCAACCGGAACGCCGATGTATGCGGCCTGCTCAGATGACAACTCGGTCAGCTTGGCATCGACAGCATCGAGATGAAGTCGGGCGACCTTCTCGTCGAGGTGCTTAGGAAGCACATAGACCTGGCGCTCGTAATCATCGTTCTTGCCAAACAGTTCGATCTGAGCCATCACCTGGTTGGTGAATGAAGCGCTCATCACGAAGCTCGGATGACCTGTCGCGTTGCCGAGGTTCAGCAGGCGTCCCTCAGAGAGGACGATCACTGAGTGGCCATCTGGGAAGACCCACTCGTCAACCTGCGGCTTGATCGTGCGGCGCTCAATGCCGTCAATTGCGGCAAGCCCCGCCATGTCGATCTCGTTGTCGAAGTGACCGATGTTGCCGACGATCGCCTGGTGCTTCATCCGCTTCATGTCATCGGCACCGATGATGTCCTTGTTGCCGGTGGTTGTGATGAACACATCGGCCTTACCGATCATGTTTTCGAGCGTATTGACCTCATAGCCCTGCATTGCAGCCTGCAGTGCGCAGATCGGATCAATCTCTGTGACGACGACCTTTGCGCCCTGGACTCGCAGCGACTCAGCCGAGCCCTTTCCAACATCACCGAAGCCGCAGACGACGCAGGTCTTGCCCGCAAGCATCACGTCAACCGCACGGTTGATGCCGTCGACCAGCGAGTGGCGGCAGCCGTAGAGGTTGTCGAACTTGCTCTTCGTGACAGCGTCATTGACGTTGATCGCAGGGAAGAGCAGGTCGTTGGTTTCAGCCAGCTGGTAGAGACGGTTAACGACGAACGCTGAAGAAGGCCAAGGAATACTTGGAATTCCTCTGATTCAGCACCGGCAGGATCGGGGACCGCACCGGCCTTCTCGTACTCAGCTCCCTTGTGGACAAGCATTGTGGCGTCGCCACCATCATCGAGGATCATGTTAGGTCCGCCGCCATCAGGCCAGCAGACAACCTTCTCAGTGCACCACCAGTACTCCTCAAGGGTCTCGCCCTTCCAGGCGTATACAGGCACGCCAGCAGGCTGACTCTCTGTTCCGGTGCGACCAACTACGACAGCGGCGGCAGCGTGATCCTGAGTTGAGAAAATGTTGCAGGACGCCCAACGAACATCGGCACCGAGGTCAACCAGCGTCTCAATCAGAACTGCAGTCTGAATCGTCATGTGCAGCGAGCCTGTGATCCGTGCTCCGGTCAGTGGCTTGCTTTCTCCAAACTCCTTGCGAAGCGACATCAATCCAGGCATTTCATGTTCGGCAAGGCGGATCTCATTGCGGCCGTACTCGGCAAGTGAGATGTAGGAGACCTTGTAGTCGTCGGTAAGTGGGACAGTCGTGCTCATTGTTCCTCCGTGTTGGTTCCTGTTGGTTTCAGTCTTTGTTGTCAGATTAATTACGGGGCTGAAGCGCTGAGCGCTCAGCCACGATCCCCGGCCAAGGCCAGCAACCGCTCATGCTTCTGCTGCTCAAAACGCAGCCAATCGGCTTGATCAGAGACTCCCTCGGGAGGCTCAGCAAGCTCGTCAAGCCAGCCTTCCACCGCGCCGCGTAAATGCGGTTCAGACCTGAGCCGCTGCGCGAATCCGACATCCGAAATTTCAATTTCCTGCTTCTCAAGCAGTTCACGAAGTGTCCTCAGACGCTGAAGCTCACCTGGCCCGTAGAGCCGATAGCTAGCGGAGGAACGCGGCGGGCTAACTAGACCACTGGTGTCTAAATACCTGAGCATCCGCGGCGACCAGCCGGTTGTCTCGGCTGCCTGATTGATCGTCAATCCGTCCATTTCTCCAAACCTTACCACGCTTGTGTCAGGGTTTGGAAGTGTGACAGTGTCTCCTCAGCCGACGAAGCTAACCCGCTTAACCCTCTGACCGCATCGAACGACTGTCGCAAATACGTACATCTCGAAGTCCCCTTCGCCCGAGTCGGTAATACCGAGAATCAATTTGTGACTGCCTCGCTTCCACGCAGATGTCGCGAGCACTAGGTCGTAGCGCAGCAGCCTGCCACGCGATCCTTTGCGCAGATTCCAGTGCCTGGGCCCGTAAAGCTTGCCGTCAAGGTAGATCCGAGTAACGAGCTGGGTACTGGTCTTTCCAGTCGCGAACAGGTCCTTGATTGAGACTCCAAGCCTTACATGCGCATCAGCACAGCCATGTGGACCGCTACCAACGACCCGCACAATCTTCACCTCGGGCACAACCAAAGCCGCGTTTGCAACCTCCGCGGAGGTTGCAAGCCCAGCTGATGCAGCTATACAGGCAACGCTCAGCACAACGGCGAGCGGAAACCTGTGAGACGGATGAGCTACTGGGCGGATAGTGCGGCCTTCAAGCTGTCGATTGCAGGCACCGGCGTTGGGTCGGTCCCAGCGAGAACCGCTAGATAGAGCGCAACGAGATCACCCAGCATCACTAGCGACATTACCCGCTCGATCCGTGTTTCGCCACGGCTTTCGACGATCTCAACTGGAACACCATCGGCGGCGATCAACTCAGCCGTGATCTCAAGACGCCTACGCTCACGCGGATGGCTGTCGCTATCGGCGAGGAGAACAACCGCGAACTCGCCAAGGCTGCCGGCGCCAGCCCAACCACAGATTTCGTTGTGATCGGCCTCAGGCAACTGCGCGCTGAATGCGGGGACTGCGGCATCTTCATTGATCTGGGTCTTCCATCGGTAGGCGACCGGGGCGGTCGCATCGACACCGACGATCACCGGGATTCGTCCCTTAAGGAACCTTGCAAGCGTGCGCGCCTGCCCATCGTCAGGGCCCTCTGGCCCCCACTCGGCCGCAATCGGCTCAAGGTGAGCTGCAGCAACATCAATTTCGGCATGGATACTTTCCGAGGCTCCACAGAGCGCGGCGGTCTCAAGCGCTGAGACAAGCATGTAACCGATCGCAGCGCGTGGCTGTAACCCGCCTGAGATTGGAATGATCGGAACAGAGTCAGCACGGGCGAGCTCGGCAAGCTGACCGCCGGTCGTCGCCACAACACGCCGGGCGCCAATTATTCCTGCTGCCTCGTAGGCAGCGAGTGTTTCCTCGGTCGTGCCTGAATAGCTCGAACAGAGCACAGTTGTTTCAGATGATGTCCAGGATGGAAGTTCATAGCCACGACTCAATGCGATCGGGCGGCTGGCTCGCTCACCGATTACGGCGCTGGCAAGCATCCCTCCGGCCGACGATCCGCCCATCCCAGCGACAACCAGGCCATGTGGGGAGTCAACATGCTCAATCGCAGCCGTCTCAACCCGCCAGAGGGCATCGCGCATGTGGTCAGGCATTTCCAATACGGCAGCCGCCATGTTCGATTGGTCAACGGCACTAATTCGTTCAGCAGAAAGGTCGCTCATTGGTCCTCTTCAAGTTCCGGCGCAATGCGGGCTCCGGGCTCCAGCACTGTGCCGGGTGCCACGGTCGCTCCCTCGCCAATCACCGCGTCCGGGCCAACAACAGCGCCTTTGCCAATCGTCGCCCCACGGGCGATGATCGCGCCGTTGATCTTGGCTCCGTTAGCGACTTTGACGCCGGCGAGCAGCACAGAGTCACTAACTTCAGCGCCCTTGGCGACTGTCGTCCCAGCCCCGATTGAGACCCGAGGGCCCAGCTTGGCGCCAGCCGCAACTTCGACCTCATCGTCGAGCCATGCAGGCCCTTCGACCTCACCATCGACCTTGCAGTCGAAGCCAAGCGTCACGCCATCTTCGGCATCGCTTGGGTCTGGACCACCCTTCATCCGCCCCTCGAGCAGGTCCCAATGGGCTTCGAGATAGCGATCAGGTGTGCCGATGTCAATCCACCGGCCATGAATCTCTAGCGCGTGAAGACCCTTGCCAACTAGTGCCGGGAATACTTCGCGTTCAATCGAGACATTCTGTTCGGCCGGAATCCCGTCAAGTACTGACTTCTCAAGCACGTAAACACCAGCGTTCACCAGTTTGCTTGGCGCGTCCTTACGCTTTGGCTTCTCGACAAATGCCTCGACAGCACCCTCGTCATCTGCGACCACAACACCGAATGCTGATGGGTCTTCAACCTCGATCACACCGATCGTCGCGGAGGCGCCGGTGCGCTCGTGGTGCTCAATCTGCGGGGCAAGGTCAAGATCGCAGAGGATGTCGCCATTGAGCACGAGGAAGCGGTCCTCAAGCAGCGCTTCGGCCTCCTTGATCGCTCCGCCGGTGCCACGGGCTTCAGGCTCCTCAACGTAGCGGAGGCGGACGCCAAGGCTTGTGCCATCGCCTGCTATCGACTTAATTCCAGCCGACATGTGACCACAGGCAAGGATGATCTCTTCGACGCCAAACTGGCGAAGCCATTCAGCCATATAAACGAGATGCGGCCGATCAAGAATTGGGACTACGGGCTTCGCTACCGTAAGCGTGAGCGGACGCAGGCGAGTGCCCTGTCCACCAGCAAGAATCAGTGCCTGCAACGCTCTACTCCGCCGGCGCGCCGCGACCGACGCCCTCATAAACGAGGCCAGCTGACTCAACCGCGTCACGATCAAGGTGGTTACGGCCGTCAATCACGAGGTTGCCTCGCATCGCACTGGCCGCCACTACCCAGTCAATCTCAGCGAACTCAGGCCACTCCGTGACAATCACTGCCGCGTCAACTCCGTCAACTGCCTCAATCGCCGAGTCGGTGAACTTGGCGTCAACAATTAGCTTGCGCGCCTCGTCCATTGCGACAGGGTCATAGACAACAACCTCGGCGCCAGCAGCCTTCAGACGGCCTGCAAGAACGAGTGACGAAGCCTCACGCATATCGTCGGTGTCCGGCTTAAACGCCAGACCAAGCAGCGCGACGCGCTTGCCGACAAGTCCACCAAGCCCCTGTTCAAGCTTGCCAATTACGCGACGCTTCTGAAGTTCGTTAACTTCGATTACAGCGTTTAGAAGTTGGAAGTGGTAGCCAGAGTTCCCGGCAAGCTGCTTGAGCGCGGTCACATCCTTAGGGAAACAACTACCGCCAAAGCCGATCCCGGGACGCAGGAAAGCTGAGCCGATCCGTTGATCAAAGCCCATCCCCTTGGCGACCTCAACTACATCAGCCCCCGTCTCCTCGCAAACATTCGCGATCTCATTGATGAAGGAGATCTTCGTGGCAAGGAATGCGTTACTTGCAAGCTTGACCATCTCAGCCGATGCAATGTCGGTTCTCACGAGCGGTGCTCCGAGCGGTTCATAGAGATCTACGACCGCGTCACCAGCCCAGTTGCCGTCGTCACCAACGACAACGCGATCTGGCGACATAAAATCGGCAAGTGCAGTCCCTTCCTTCAGGAACTCAGGGCACGAGACATAGCTAAACCCCTTGCCCTGTTCTGCGAACGTCCGCTTCACCGCAGCGCCAGTACCAACAGGAACAGTGCTCTT